>CAMDWM010000114.1:0-5122 GCA_945878755.1 Akkermansia muciniphila | reverse complement strand
ACCCTCCCGCCATCATGCCTCTCGAGGTAGGGGCAGCACTAAAAGAGTACAGAGTACAGATTACGGATTACAGAGGCGGCAAATGCACCAGTATCCCGGTTCCCGGTTGCCCTTTGTCCTCTTTGTATCGGGTAGGGTTGGCACTGCGTACTGTCCTAACTGCCTCGAGGTAGGGGCGCGACTGCATCGCGTCCTAATTGCCTCTCGCGGGCTCCGCCCGCGGTGTAGGGGCAAGGCTTCGCCTTGACCTCCTATCCGAACAAGGTCGCGGCAAAGCCACGCCCCTACCTATTTTGGTATTTAACTTTGCACCTTTGCACAGGCCGTAGGCCGATTTGCACCTTTGCATTCAATGACTCCCTCCCCTCCCCTCGCGAGCTCCGCTCGTGCCGCGCCTACTTCCAATCCAAACCGTCGGGGAGGTTGTTTAGGTTCTCAAAGCCGTCCTGTGTCACGATGACCATGTCCTCAATGCGCACACCACCAAGGTCCTGACGGTACAGGCCAGGCTCAACGGTCAGGGCTTCGCCGACCAAAAGCGCGGGTCCTTTGATGTCGAGCAACGGGGGTTCATGCACGTCGATTCCGATGCCATGTCCGGTCCCGTGCGTCATGGCGCAATAGGATGCTGGGGTATCCGCTTTGGGGAGTCCAAAGGCATAACCCGAAGCAATCATCGACGCCATGGTGGCGCGGTGCACGGCTTCGCCGGTGGCGCCGACTTTGATGACTTTCTCCGCTGCAGCCTTGGCCGCCCGCACGGCAGCATGCATGCGCACGACTTCAGCGGGGATGTCGCCATGGACCACGGTCCGCGTGCAGTCGCCGTTGTACTTGCTGGCACGGTTGCGTGGGAAGATGTCAACGATGACAGGCTGGCCAGTCCGAAGTTCGCCATAGCCGTAGAAATGGCAGTCCGACGCACCCGGGCCACCGGCGATGATCGACATGGGGTTCACATAGCCTTGGTCCAAGAGCCAGTGATCCACGGCCGCACGGACGCGCTCCGAGGTCAAGGGCGCGCCTTCATGCATGAGGACTCCGTCGGCGCGCGCCGAGGCACGCGCAATAAGGCGGCAGGCGAGCTGGATAGCACCTTCGGTGACGCGCTGGGCTTCGCGGAGGTGCGCGATTTCTTCCGGGGTCTTCTGCCGGCGCTCATTCACCCAACGGTCAGGTTCGCATTCGACGGTAATACCCGCCTGACGGGCGCAATCGACGAAGATGAGCGGAAGGGTGCGGTCACCATAGACCTGCTTGACGCCTGCCCGACGGAGGCACTCCGCCGCAGCCTGCGCGTTCGCGGTCTCGCGGTCACCCGAGAGGCCACCGGCCGGAGCGAAGTCCGCCGGACAGGCCACCTGGTCCACGCGGGCATACTGACGGGCCCGGCCCATCTCGATATCGCGTAAGATGAGGGTAGATTCCGTGCCGTTACCCTTGGGGAGTTCGACGAGGACGACTTGGTCGCCGACCGAAAAGCCGATGCGCCAATAGATACTGCTGTGCACAGACGGAATGCCAGCAGCGAGACGCGCGCGGGGAGAAGAGTCAGAAGGGGTGCTCATGAAGAGATTACTTGGCGATAGGAGTGAGAGGGAGATGCTCGTGCAGGAAACGGGTCATGGTCGAGTAAAGATGTCGCTTGGTGTTCGTGCCTTCATCGATTGAGTGCGAGCGATTGGGATAAGAGACCTGGGCGAAGGGCTTGTTCAGGCGGACGAGCTCATTGACCATGACTTCGCAGTTCTGGTAATGGCAGTTGTCGTCCCCAGTACCATAAGCGATCAGGAGCTTGCCTTGGAGTCCGTCCACGTGCGCGATCGGCGAGCCGTCCTTAAACCCGTGCTGATTGTCGTCCGGCAGGCCCATGTACCGTTCCTGGTAGATGGTGTCGTAGAGGCGCTGGTCCGCGATGAAGGCCAAGGCCATCGAGACGCGATAGAGGTCCGGGTGACGGAAAATAGCATGCAGGCTCATCGAGCCGCCACCGCTATGCCCCCAAACACCCACGCGCGCTGGGTCGAGATAGGGACGGGCCTGCAGGAGCGAGCGCACGGCCGCGGCTTGATCGGCGGGGGCGAGAATGCCAATCTGACGGTAAATACACTTGCGCCACGCACGGCCACGCGGCGAAGGGGTGCCGCGATTATCAATGCAGACCACGACATAGCCCTGTTGCGCCAACATGGCATGCCAGAGGTAGTTGTCGCCCATCCAACGGTCGACGACCATGACAGCGGCAGGCTCACCATAGACGTGCACGAGCAAGGGGTAACGTTTCGTCGAATCAAAATTCGGCGGTAAAATACACCAAGCATCAAGATCCGGACCACCGGGAATCGGGATCCGCAAAAACTCCGTACGCACCGGCACCAAGGCGTCCAACTTCGCTTGCAAGGCTGCATTGCCAATCAAGGGACGGATGACGGCGTGCTCGGGGAGTCGGACGAGGTCGATGACGGGGGGACGTCCAAACCGGGTATAAGTATGGAAGGCCCAACGGGCCTGCGGGTCACAGTGATAGGCATGCGAGCCAATCTGGCCTTCCGGCGTGACGCGCTCGAGCTTGCCCGCGCCATCCAAAGAGACGCGGAATAGATAACGCTTAGTCGGGTCGTCCGGCGAGGCGATGAAGTAAAGGTAGCCGCGCGCTTCGTCCACGCCAGCAACACTGATGACGTCGTATTCACCGGGGGTGAGGAGACGAGCGTCTCCACTGGCCGCATCCACGGTATAGAGGTGACGCCAGCCATCGCGCTCGCTCAGCCACAGGAAACGCGCGCCGCCGTCGACCCAGGTCATGTCTTCCATGACTTCCACCCAGGTGTCATCGCGATCGGTGAAGAGTACTTCCGTGGCGCAGGTGACAGGGTCGCCCGAGATGACGTGGTTGGTGTTCTGGAGGCGATTCAGCTGCTGAAAAAGGACGCGGCGGGAATCAGGGGTCCACTCCATGCGGGGAATATAATGATTGCGCGGATCGGGGTTCGCATTGAACCAACGCGTCGCCCCGCCCGTGGCATCGACGACACCAACCTTACACGCGGAGTTCGTCTGCCCAACCTTGGGATAAGCGAAGTGAGTGAGCTTCGGGTAGAGGTCGTCGGTATTATTAATCAGCGGGAATTCGCGCACACCGGTAGTGTCAAACTGCCAATAGGCGATGTACTGGCTGTCCGGGCTCCACCGCAGGCCATTGCGCAGACGGAATTCTTCTTCGTTCACCCAATCGGCGGTGCCGTTGATGGTGTGCGTGCCGCCATCGGTGGTTAGCGGGGTGATGCGCAGATCAGCCAGTGACTGGACGAAGACGTTGTTCTCGTGCACGTACGCGACGTTGCGTCCATCTGGCGAGAGCGTGGCGAAGAGCATCGAGACCGGAGCGGCTGCACCGCCCAATTGACGTAGAGAGCCGGTCTTGCGATGTAGAATCCAGTAATCGCCCCGGGTCTTTTCGCGCCAGACGCGCTGGGCGTTCGTGAAGACCAAGAGGGTCTCGGCGTCGTGACTCCAAGCATACTTCTCAATCTGCAGCGGGGTATCCTGACCCGCCGGCAAGAGTTCCTGGGCGGAAACGAGGATCTCGCGCCGTCCGGTTTCCGGGTCGTAGCCGATGATGTCCTTGATCTCCTCTGACTTCGGGTGCGCCTTGAAGGCCTCCGAGACTTCCAGGGTCGTGAAGCCGTTACCGTCCTTCAGCCAATGCGCTGGGCCCCAGCTCTCGGGACGGAACTCCTTGGGCTCACTGAAAATACGGGCTAAGGTAAGCAGGCTGGGATCCTCGACGGGAGAAGAAGCCTGAGCGGGTGACTGCGTCATATTACAAGGGGGTGGGAGATAAAAGCGAAGCCCCGTTCGTAGCCACCCCACCCTCCCATGTCGAAACGAAAGGCCCAGACTCGGGTATCGAAAAGGTAGGGTTGGCACTGCGTGCCAACCTAGTCGCCTCTCGCCTGCCTCGGGTAGGGACAAGGCTTCGCCTTGTCCTCCTACCCGAAAAAGGGCGCGGCATAGCCCCGCCCCTACCTGTTAGGTATTTAACTTTGCACCTTTGCACAGGCCGTAGGCCGATTTGCACTTTTGCACGGCTCTGCCGCCCCCTCGTCCCCTCGCGGCCTTCAGCCGCGCCGTCTCAGAAACGCAGGCGACTCAGGCGGACGGCTGACTTCACGCGGGTTCGGCCTGTGCCGTCGCGTACTTGCAGGGAGACCAAGGGGTCGGCCGCCGACCAATCGACTTCAATGAGACCGAAATGATGCTCGCGACAGGCCTCCCCCAGACGATTCCGGTTGGGCTCGACGCTATCCCACTCGGTGTTGATGCCACTGGCGGTGAGGTCGTAAAGCGGGTAGCAAGCGGGGGACTTGAGCACGGAAATCTCCCCCCAGTGCACGTCGCCCGAAAGAAAGACGACCCCATTGGCGCGGGTCGAAGCGATGAGCTGAACCATCTTCTCCACTTCGTTCGGGAAATTCGTCCAGGACTCATAGCCATTATATTCATGGGCAAACTGGATGCTCGACGCGATCAGGCGCAGGTCGGCCGGCTGTCGCAGCTGCTCCTCCAGCCAAGCCCATTGCTCCGCACCGAGGAACGTGTTCCCTGGCGAGGCGTCGGGACGATAATCGTTTTTGTAGGAGAGCACGGTATGCTTCACCAACGGCGAACGGAAGGTACGGGTATCCAAGACGATGAGCTGCAAGGTGCGCTTACTCTTGGGATCGGTGAAACGATAACTCGTATAGATACCAGGACGTTGGCGACGGGTGGTCTCGGCAGGCTCGCCCCAAAAGCGCAGGAAGACCTCCTTGGAGGCCTCTTTCTTGGAATACTCGCGCCCTCCATCGTTCACGCCATAGTCATGGTCGTCCCAGGTGGCGACCATGGGCACTTCCGCCCGCAAGGCCGCGAAATCCGGCTGTTGCCCCAGGCGCGCATACTTCGCCGCCAGCACGTCCATGTCGTAGGTATCACCGTAGATATTGTCCCCCAACCAGACAAAGAGCTCGGGCTGGAACTCGCGCACCGTGCGCAAGACTGGCATGGGTCGGTCCTGCTTCATGCACGAGCCCAAGGCGATGCGGGAGATCAAGGGGTTCACCGCCGGCGCCGCCAAGGG
>CAMDWM010000113.1:0-5229 GCA_945878755.1 Akkermansia muciniphila | reverse complement strand
TGGGGCAAGTTCCGCTTAAACGACTTTAAACGAAAAACGGGGCTTACTCCGTCATGCCCTGCGAGGAGCGGCCCTTAACGAGGCGCTGCACCAAGGCGAAACGCAGAATCTGCTCCATCTTCGCGATTTCGACTGGGTCGATGTCCTTCTGGCCACGGGCAGCCTCCACCGCCTCACGGGCGCGAGCCTCAGCGGTTTCGACGGCCTTAAGGTCAATCTTGGTTTCGTCGATGGCCGCTTCGGTCACGACCGAAACCTTATCGGAAACGACGCGCACGAAGCCTTGGTCGATGGCGAGCCGGCTAACCTTGCCGTCCAACGTCACCAAGACCTCGCCAGCAGCGATGATCGCGGTGATCGGTTGGTGGCCGGGGAGAATACCGATGGTGCCCATGGCGGTAGGCAGGGTCACACCATCCGCCGTGCCTTCATAGGCGCGGCGATCTGGGGTGACGATTTCGACCGTGAGGGGCATCGGGGCTTATTTCTTGGACTTACCAGCAGCTTCGAGGACCTCGTCGATACCACCCTTCATGTAGAAGTCGTTTTCGTTTACGTGGTCGAGCTCACCGGTGAGAATCATTTCGAAGCCGCGCAAGGTGTCTTCGAGGGCGACGTACTTACCGGGCGAGCCCGTGAAGATTTCGGCCACGTGGAACGGCTGCGAGAGGAACTTCTGGATCTTACGAGCACGGAAGACGACGAGCTTGTCCTCTGGGGAGAGTTCGTCGAGGCCGAGAATCGCGATGATGTCCTGCAGGTCCTTATAGCGCTGCAGGATGCCCTGCACACCACGGGCCACGCGGAAGTGGCGTTCGCCGACGACTTCCGGCGCGAGCGCGGTCGAGGTCGAGGAGAGCGGGTCGACGGCCGGGTAGATCCCGAGCTCCGCGATGCGGCGCTCGAGCACGACGGTGGAGTCAAGGTGCGCGAAGGTGTTGGCGGGCGCAGGGTCGGTCAAGTCGTCCGCCGGGACGTAGACAGCCTGGAAGGACGTAATGGAGCCCTTCTTGGTCGAGGTGATACGTTCCTGGAGGTTACCCATTTCAGAAGCGAGCGTCGGCTGGTAACCCACCGCAGAGGGGGAGCGACCGAGGAGTGCGGACACTTCGGAACCGGCCTGCGAGAAACGGAAGACGTTGTCGACGAAGAGGAGCACGTCGCGATTCTGCTCGTCGCGGAAGAATTCGGCCATCGCGAGGGCGGAGAGAGCCACGCGCATACGGGCACCGGGCGGCTCATTCATCTGGCCATACACGAGGGCGACCTTGGACTTCGAGAGGTCCTTCTGGTCGATGACGCCCGCTTCGGACATTTCGTGGTAAAGGTCATTGCCTTCACGGGAGCGCTCACCGACGCCGGCGAAGACGGAGAAACCGCCCTGCTTCATCGCGATATTATTGATGAGCTCCATGATGACGACGGTCTTGCCGACGCCGGCACCACCGAACGCACCAACCTTACCGCCCTTGACGAAGGGACAGATGAGGTCGATGACCTTGATGCCCGTACCGAGGAGCTCGGCGGACGTGGACTGCTCAGTGAGGGGCGGCGGCTGGCGGTGAATCGGGTAGCGCTTGGTGTGCTCAACCGGACCGCGTTCGTCCACGGCGTCGCCGGTGACGTTAAAGATGCGGCCGAGGACGCCGTTGCCGACGGGCACGGTGATCGGGGCACCGGTATCGACGGCGGCACCACCGCGGACGAGGCCTTCGGTGGAAGTCATCGCGACGGCACGGACGAGGCCGTTGCCGAGGTGCTGTTGGACCTCAAGGATGAGGCGTGTGTCCTTACCTTCGACCTTATAGTCGATCTGGATCGCGTTGTAGATCTCGGGGACCTTATCGACAGGGAATTGGACGTCGACGACGGCGCCGAGGACCTGGGTGATCGTTCCTTTAGTGCTCATGATATTTGTAGAAGTGGGTGGGGGTGAAAATTACTGGGCGGCAGCGCCGGCGGTGAGCTCCAGGATTTCCTGGGTAATCGCAGCCTGACGGGCCTTATTATATTCGAGGGAGAGGGCGGCACCGATTTTCTTGGCGTTATCGGTGGCGGCCTTCATGGCGACCATGCGCGAGCTGAACTCGGAGGCCTTGGACTCGAGGACGGCCTGGTGGACGGCCTGCTTGAAGAAGAGGGCTGGAAGTTGGTTAAGAATCTCCGCGGCGGAGGGCTCAAAAAGCATATCGCGCTCGTCGGCTTCGATCTTAGGCTCGGGCAGGCCGAGCTTGGCGCGGAATTCGCGTGCCTGGTTCACGAGGCTGTCGGCTGGCAGGAGCTGCAGGACGCGCGGGGTCTGCACCATCGTGTTCTTAAAGTGAGCGAAGAGGACCTCGACAGTGTCGACGGTGCCATCGCTGAAAGCCTTCAAGAGATACTCGGCGGCTGGGCGGACTTCGTTGAAGTTTGCGCGGTCGGTGACGGGGAAGTCAGCGAGGACCTTGCGGCCGGAGCGGGCGAGGGCTTGGGCACCCTTGCGGCCGATACAAACGAAGACAGCGTTTTGCTGCTCAGCGGCCAGACGGATAAGGTTGCCGTTGAGGGCGCCCGCCATGCCCTTGTCGGGCGTGACGAGAAGAATACCACGGACCTTGACGGTGCGCTTCGTGAGGAGTGGGTGGGTGAACTCTCCGACCTTAGCTTGCGCGGTGTCGAGGATTTCACCGAGGAGTTCGGCGTAAGCACGGCCCGAGCGGGCAGCGTCCTGGGCCCGCTTCATCTTCGACGACGCCACGAGCTGCATGGCTCGAGTGATCTGGCCAGTGCTCTTAACCGATTTGATTCGGTTACGGATCTCGCGGAGTCCTTTAGGCATGAAGCGTGTCGGTTAGCGGAAAGAAGGGAACAGCAGGCCTTAGGCCTTGAAGCTACGGCGCCAGGTTTCGCAGGCGGACTTCATTTCGGCTTCGCCGTCCTTCTCAATCTTGCTGCCACCGCGGATCTTGGCGAGGACGCCAGGCTTAGCGGTTTCGAGGTGGGCCTGCAGCGATGCGGAGGCGGCTTGGACGGACTTCACAGGCAAATCATTGAAGAAGCCGTTCTGCATGGCCCAGATGATGCCGCACTGGATTTCAGCGGACTTCGGGGCGGTCGGGGGCTGCTTAAAGAGTTCCACGAAACGGTCGCCCTTATCGAGGATCGCCTTAGTCTGCGCGTCGAGGTCGGAACCGAACTGGGCGAACGCCGCGAGTTCGCGGTAGTTGGCGAGCTCACCCTTAACCTTACCAGCGACCTGCTTGAAGGCCTTGATCTGCGCGGCGGAACCGACGCGCGAGACGGAGAGACCGACCGAGACGGCCGGGCGGATACCTTGATTGAAGAGGTCGGTCTGGAGGAACACCTGGCCATCGGTGATCGAGATCACATTGGTCGGGATGTAGGCCGAGACGTCACCCGCCTGGGTTTCGATGATCGGCAGCGCGGTGAGCGAGCCCTTGCCGGCGAGACGCGCGGAGCGCTCGAGGAGACGGGAGTGGAGGTAGAACACGTCGCCCGGGTAAGCTTCGCGACCGGACGGACGCTTCAGAATGAGCGAGATCTGGCGGTAGGCGGCGGCGTGCTTAGAAAGGTCATCGTAAACGATGAGCGCATCCTGGCCGTTTTCCATGAACCACTCGCCGATGGCGGTGCCAGAGAAAGGAGCGAAGACTTGGTTCGCGGCGTTGTCGGCGGCCGAAGCGGCGACGACGACGGTGAACTCCATGGCGCCAGCCTTTTCAAGCGTGCCGATGGTGCGGGCGATAGAGGAGTTCTTCGTGCCGATGGCGACGTAGATGGAATACACCGGGCGGAAGTTAGCGTCGCCCGAAGCGAGGCCGACGCGGTTGGCGTTAGCCTGGTTGATGATGGTGTCGATCGCGATGGTGGTCTTGCCGGTCGCGCGGTCACCGATGATGAGTTCGCGCTGGCCACGGCCAATCGGGATCATGGCGTCGATGGCCATGATGCCGGTCTGCATCGGCTGGTCGACGGACTTGCGAGGGATGATGCCCGGGGCAATCTTCTCAACTGGGTAACGCTCGGAAGAGACGATTGGGCCTTTACCGTCGAGCGGGTTACCGAGGGCGTCGACGACGCGGCCGAGGAGGCCCTTGCCGACGGGGATGGAAAGAAGGCGACCAGTGGTCTTCGCTTCCATGCCTTCCTTAAGGCTGGAGATATCGCCCATGATGACGCAACCGACGGTGTCTTCGGCGAGGTTGAGCGCGACGCCTTGGAGGCCGCCCGGGAGCTCAATCATTTCGTTCATCATGACGCCGGAGAGGCCGTCGATGGAGGCGACACCGTCCGCGAGGGAAACGATGGTACCGACGTTGGACTTGCCGGCGCGGGTATCAAGGCCGGCGATGGCTTTCTGGATCTGGTCGATCGCGTTGCTCATTGTATTTGGTAAAGCGGGTTAAGGATTAAGGGGGAGTTTTAGGAAAGGGACTTGGCGAGGTTGGCCAAGCGGAGCGAGGCCGTGAGATCGGTCACGTCGTCGGCCACGCGGACACGGAAGCCGGCGAGGAGGGCGTCGTTACGACGAGTCACGGGGCGGACGGTGCGGCCGAGGGACTTAGAAAAATGTGCCGCGATGGCGTCGGCTTCAGCCGTCGACAACGGTCCAGCATGCTCGATGCGGGCTTCGCCACGGGCGAGCTCGCGACGGACGTTGGTGAGGTAAGCGCGGAGCAACGGACGGAGCTGGTGCGCTGAGCGGGACTTCTCCAGAGCGGCGAGCACGGCGCCCACCAATTCAGACGAGACCACGCCACCTTCCAGCGAAAGGGCGAGGAGGCGTTTGGCTTCGGCTCGGACGGAGGCGGCGGACATCGGAAAGAAAAGGGCTTAGCGGGCGAGCTGCTTGACGGCCGCTTCGTTGAGGCGGCCGCGCGTGGCGTCATCGAGGTTCTGCTCAAGGACCTTGGCGGCGGTTTCGACGACGAGTCGGGAGACTTCACCGCGGACTTCGTTCATCATCTTCACGCGGTCGGCTTCAATGGCGGCCTTGGCCTTGGCGATGACTTCCGTTTGCGCGGCGGTGGCTTCGGCCTTGGCGGCTTCGACGGCAGCCTTGGCGGCGTTACGGGCTTCGGCGAGCATCTTGGCCGCTTCGTCGGAGGCGGCGTTCAGCTTAGCATCGGAAGCCTTCTGGGCTTCGGCGAGGCGCTGGGTGGCGGCTTGGGCATCCGCGAGACCCTTTTCGATGAGGCGGTTGCGTTCTTCCATCTGGCCGAGGGCCGG
>CAMDWM010000112.1:0-5240 GCA_945878755.1 Akkermansia muciniphila | reverse complement strand
GCGGCTGCGCGAGCCAAGTGGCCAGTTGGGCGCGGGCCTTAGACCAGCTTTCCGCCGGACAGCACCACGGGGCGCTGTCCTTGGTGGTTGTGAGCATCGCGAACCATGCCTCCACCATGCGCAAGTAGAGGAACGGCAATTTCTCATCGTCGCCCACTTCCAGCTCGGCCAGGTGGGGCAGGGGCTTACCCTTGAAGTATTTAGCCAAAGCCTTCTGTGCGTCTCCCCGGAGGTGCTCGGGTAGTTCGTAGAGATGGCTCACGATCCCCCAGGCGAGGGCGGGCAGCACCGCTTCATGAAACGCTCGGGCCGCGTGGACGGCCAGCGGCTGGCTCGGGTCTTCGGAGTGCAGGCCAATCGTCAGGGCCGTAAAGCGCTCGACCATGCGCGCCGGCGGCACGACGGGTGGCCAATCGCCGGCCGCGAGGCGGTCGAGGCTGGGCCGGCCCTCGGTTAATTCCCGGAGGACCTGGGCGCAGGCCAGCTCGGTGTCTAGCAGTAGCTCGGCCGAAGCCCGTAGCTTCACCGTGATATTCGCGCCCTCGACCTTCAGGCTTAGCTCCCCGAATAAATCACGGAACACCCGGTTCGTTCGGTGGGCCTGACCGCGCTCGCTCGCCTTCTTGCGGCCATGCAGCCGCGTCGCCTCCTTCTCCAGCTCGCGCAGAATCGTCAGGTAATGGAAGTCCGCGATATCGAAGGCCATGGGGTAGCCTCTTTACTACGACTCCCCAAGAACCCGTCCAGCGTCTTTGCCTCTCCTTAGGGAGGGACGTCCCTCCGAGCCGTGTCCCCGCCGCGCATCCTTCCCGGTCCCCGGTTCCCCCTTTCTGTAGCCGCCTCTTTGCCTCGGGTAGGGGCGCGACTGCGTCGCGTCCGCCTGCCTCGAGGTAGGGGCAGCACCACGTGCTGCCCTAGTCTGCCTCTTGTCTCTGGTAGGGTTGGCACCGCGTGCCAACCTAGCCGCGCCTGTTGGGGTCTGGCTTCAGCGCGTTAACGCGATGGTGCCTGACCCCGTTCGGACAGGCGCTCTGCCTCTTGTCTCTTTCGCGAGCTACGCTCGCGGGTAGGGGCAAGGCTTCGCCTTGACCTCCTAACCAAGGAGGGCGCGGCGAAGCCACGCCACGATGAAGGGGATAGCGGTTAGCGGATAGGGAATGGCTCTGCCTCTAGGTAGGGACCGCACCACGTGCTGCCCTTGTCTTTTGGTAGGGTTGGCACTGCGTGCCAACCTAGCCACCTCTTGTCTCTTTCGCGGGCTATGCTCGCGGGTAGGGGCAAGGCTCCGCCTTGACCTCCTAACCACGAAGGGCGGCGGCGAAGCCACGCCCCTACCTCATGCCTCCAAAATCCGTACTCTGAACTCCGTACTCTGTAATCATCCCCGCCTCTTACCTTTGCACTTTTGCACAGGCCTCCGGCCGATTTGCACCTTTGCACTGTCTTCGCAACTCACCGTCCTCCGTACTCAGTACCCTGTACTCGACTCCGCACTCTGCCTCTTACCTTTCCACTTTTGCACAGGCCTCCGGCCGATTTCCACCTTTGCACCTTCCTCGGCCTTCCTGCCTCGCTTCACTTCACCGGCGTAATCAATTCTAGCGAGCTGAGCGTCACGACCATGGTTACCGTGCCGGAAGTCCCACGGTCGGACTGGAGAGAAAGTGCGTTGATAGCGATGTAAGGCGCCCGAGGGCTGATGGTCTGGTAGAAGCGCACCACCGAAGCGAGATCTGCGCGGCGGCAGCTGAGCTGGAGGGTGTGTACCGCAAACTTGCCTGACTTCAGCGTCTTCGGGGCTTCGGTCGTCGGGCTGAGGCCCGCATCCTTGGCGGCGGAGAGGGCTTCTTCAACCAAACGGGTTGAGTCGTAACCGCGCCCCGCGTCGAGGCCTTGGATGGCGATATCGGCGGCGGCTTTAATCTCCCCTTGTTTATTGAGCCAAGCGACTTGAATCGCCGCCTCATTCTCGAGGGATTGCCAGGCGGCCCAGCCATCGCGGCTGCGTCCCCACGCGGAGGTAGACCAGAGGAAGGCAGCGACGGCGAGGGCCGCGAGCGCCATGTAGCGTTCGCGGGTTTGGAGTCCGAAGAAAAGGTGTTTCATAAAAGGATTATTTGGCGGTGGTGGGGGTCGTGACCGGAGCAACAGGCGTCGTCTGGCCAATCGTGGCGGGCGTCGTCCCAACCGGGGTCGTCGGGGCGGGCGGCTTCGCGGCCTCCGCAGCCTTGGCCGCTGCCTCAGCTTTAGCGGCTTCCTCGGCTTTCAACGTTTCGGCTTTAGCAACGGCGCTGCGCAGGATATCGACCTTGAAGGAAATCGTGAAGGTGAAGGTCGTGTAGTTGTCGCGGGCCCGCACATCCTTGCTCGCCACGCCGCTGATCTCCGGGAACTCCTTGAGGGCTCGTTCGAACGCCGAGATATCCGAGGGGTTGGTGGTCCGAGCCTCGATTTCCAAGGCGTTGTTCAGCTTACAATTAATGCGCGTGAACTCCACCGTCGCCGGGCGCTGCTCATTGGCGATAGCCAACATTTCTAGGGCGAGCGGCGACTTGGTACGGACTTCAGCGATGCGGCTGGCGGTGGCCTGGTCCGCTTCAATCTCCAAGACGTCGCCCTGGCGCGATTCATTCAAGGCCTTGAGCTGGCCAGCGCGCCATTGAATCCCAGCGGAGGCGACTTCCATCACGAGCGAGAGGATGAGGACGGCGGCGGCGACTCGTGTGAGGTTCCAGAGCACGAGGTTAAGGCGTTCCTTCTTGCGTCGGGCTTCGAGGAAATCGACGTCGCGGATATCCGCTTCATCCAGGCCGTTCTTCGTTACCGTAAAGGGCTTACCGCCTTCACGCTCGAGGACGAGGTCGCCTTCGTTGAGTTTGCTGTGGAGGGCGCCGGATACTGTCGTGATCGGAGCATCGGCGGCTAGGCCGGCGCGGGCGGCGGCTTCGGCGCCCAAGCTGGCCTCGTCGGCATCAGCGATGTCAGCGACGCAGATGGCGACGGGCAGGGGATTCGTCGCATCCCAGGCTAAGGCGAGGAGGCGTTCGGCACCGCGGTGGACGAGGACGCCCGCGCCCGCCGGCCGTTCGCCGCACAGGGCGAGGAATTCCGGGATGACTTGGCAGTCATCAGGCCAGGCAAAACTTTCCTCCGGGGTGAAGCGACGGCGGTGTGCCGCGTAGGCTAGCGCTTGTTTGCCATCCTCCGAGACAACGTGGCCGACGAGCATCTGTTCGGTCGGAAACGGCGAGAGGGCTTCGAGGGCCAAGGCGACTTGGCCGGTGACGCCTTCACCCTCTAGGGCGACGGCGCGCACAAAGAAGCGGTTGCCGGGGAGCAAGGCGGCCGCACCCAGTGCCGTTTGGCCAGGGATCAGGTTGGAAAGAGTACTCATTTGTTCTTGGAAGGGGTCGTTGAGGTGGACATCTGGCCCGGACGACGAATCGCCGTGGGTTCATCTTCATCGAGCGGTGCGGTCACCTTGGGGGCGCCATTGTCTTCGCTCCACGCGATGATTTGGAAGGGGTAATTGAGACTCGTGCTCGACGTGCGGCCACCGAGGGTCACGGCGCTGGCCGAGTTTGGTACGACGCCCGGGGTTAGGGCGGTCGGGGCCTTCGCCATCGAGGTGCCTGTACCGCCGCCGAAGCCGCGGCCCATGCCCGTCGTCGGTGTAGCGGTGACGCCCGTCGAAGAGGTCGAAGCGGTGGTGGTCGCGGTGAAGGTCCGGGCAGTGGTGGTGCCCGTTAAGGCGTCGATGCTCGACGCAGTGTCCGGGTCGGCACTCGCGGCGGTGAAGGTGACGTCTTCACGGATGGCAACCAACGCGCTCACGCGACACTTGGCCTGGCCTTCTTTGACGGTCACGCGCACCCACATGAGGTGCACTTCATCATCGAAGCGGGACAGCGAGCCGGCGGCACCAATCAGCTGGCGGACTTCGCTGGTGACGCGGAAATAGGGCGGGACGCCCGTGGTCCGCTTCTTCTGCTCATTCTGGCGGTCGCGAATCAACGCGAGCTGGCGTTCATCGAGGCCTTGCGAGAGGAGGAGCGCATCCGAGGCCGTGTTGATATTGGTATCACCAAAGGTGTACAGGCTGACGCATTGCTGGAAGTCCCGGAGGAGCCGCGTGGGGTTGCCGTCTTCATCGAAGAAGAAGTCTTTCGCGACGCCGATGGTCCGGAGTTCCTCAAAGGAGCGGAGCGGCCGACGCGCAGGCTTAAAGGAGAGCTTGGCGCGCTGGTACGCCGCATCCGTCGCTTCTTCTTCGATGGATTCGTACTTCTTACTCGTCCAGGCGACCATAGCGTCCGCCACGCGCTCGGCGTCCCGCTGCTCAAGGCCGAGGGAGTAGAGGAGTTGGATGAGGGTGTTCTTATCTAAGGTCGCGAGCGGGAGTTTTCCGCTTTCATCTTCATACTCGAAGTTCACCTCAAGGCCTTCCCGGACCGGGATTCCCGCATACTTGTGCGGATCATCGTAGCCCTGCGCGGGGTCGTGGACTTTATTCAGGTCAATGGAGCGAATCTCAGCGATGACGGCCAAGGCGAGCTCGAGCTCGGACATGGCGTCCATCCGCAGGCGCGAGCGGTCGACTTCGCGCGTCGCCATCGCGAGTTCTAAGGAGTTGTCCTCCATGAAGCGCGCCAAGAGCAACGAGGCCAAGGTAATGAGTACCAAGACGACGACGATGACGGAGCCGCGACGACGTTTCCTCATGGGCGGGAGGCGCCGGGGCGCTTGATGGGGAGATCGAGGATGACCTCAGATTTTAGTTGGCCCCGCGCAAAGCGGAGGCGGAGCCGCGCGGGCTTCTGGTAGGCCGTGCCCGCGACGTCCTTGGCCGGTTCTTCTTCCGTCTTCCACTGCCGGAGGTCGGCGTCGTAGTAGTCGTAACCGAGTGAGACCAGGAAGGGCGTGAGGATCGTTTCGTGGACGTCGTTGAGGTCGCGCTCGAGTTCAAGGCGCGATTGCCATTGCAGAATCAGCCCGCGCTCGGGGTCGGCATGGAGCGAGCAGTCGACATCCGGCAAGGGAGCTTCCGGCCAATCCGCAAAGCGGCCAGCGTCAGCTAGGGTAAACGCAATACGTGCGGCATTCGCGCCGTCCGCCGCGCGGACTTCCTTGACGACAAAGCCGACGGCGCCCGGGCCGCTGGTCGAGGCTTCGAGGACTTCCCGCACTTGGCGACTAGCCGCGCGCACGTGCTGGTCAAAGAGGCGTTGGTCGCGCTTGCC
>CAMDWM010000111.1:0-5302 GCA_945878755.1 Akkermansia muciniphila | reverse complement strand
GCGACGCGGATGCCGCACTTCCGTCTCAACGATGAGGAAAGTACGCAGCTCGCCACCTACCTCTTGCTCAATGGCCGCATGGTCAAGCGTAAGGCCATCCAAGGCGATGCCACCCGCGGGGGCCAGTTGCTCCTCAGCGCTGGCTGCCTGAATTGCCACGCCGGCATGCCGGCTACGACGCAGCCCGCCTTAGTCATCGTGCAGAAAGCCGAAGATAAAGGCTGCTTGGCGAGCACGCCTGCCACGCGCGGGACTGCGCCTGACTACGCCCTGAGTGTCGAACAACGCACCGCCCTGACCGCCTTCCTGCGCACGGACCTCGCGTCCTTGAAACAGGATGTCCCCGCCGAATTCGCCACGCGCCAGATCAAAGACCTGAACTGTATCGCCTGCCACGCCCGCGATAACGCCGGCAGTACTTGGGCGAAGGTTGACGACGAAGCCCGCAAACTGCGTGCCGCCCTCCCCGCCAAGGAACACGTCGAAGGCGAACCCGTCCCCGATGCACCCGTCCCCGCGCTCACCTGGACGGGCGAGAAGCTACGCAACGATTGGCTCGTGAAATTCCTCTCCGGCCAAGTCGAAGCCAAGCCACGTCCATGGCTCATCGGACGCATGCCGGGCTTCGCGCACTACGCTGAAGGCCTTGCGCTCGGCTTCGCGCACCAGCACGGCTTCCCGCAACAGGAACCTGCTGAAGCCGCTCCGAATGAAGCCAAGGTGAAGTTCGGGGAAACCCTGCTCGGCAATAACGGCGGCTTTAATTGTATCCAATGCCACGGCTTGGGCGACCAAGCCGCCACGGCGGTCTTCGAAGCCCCGGCGATCAACTTCGTGGAATCGAACTTGCGACTCCGCAAAGGATACTACGCCCGCTGGGTGATGGCCCCGACCCGCATCGATCCCGAAACCAAGATGCCGAAGTATGCCGACCCCGAGGGGATGACCCAGCTCACCGACCCGCTGGACGGCAAGGGCGCCGAGCAATTCGAAGCCATCCGGGAATACCTGCGAACCGTGAAGTAGTGCCCGGAACGGCGGCCCAGACTTATAAACAGTATAAGTCACTGTCCATCAGTAGTTAGCGTAACTAAATCTCAGGTCTTTCCGGGCATAACCCCTTCTATTCGCAGGCTATTCGCAGCGTGAGACGGCAAAAACTTCCCTACCCGACCACGAAGCCGCTGGGCTTCGCTTAGGAAGTTACTCGACTGCAACCGAAACTCCTTATGCTCGGTTACCACCCCAAGTCCTCTCTTATGTCCCAACTCAATCGTCGATCGTTCATCAAGAACACGGCCATCGCTACCGCGGTGGCTGGCCTCAGCGCCCGCAGCTTCGCGCAATCCACCGGTGCTAACGGTGACCTTCGCGTCGCCGTCGTCGGCTTCCGCAGCCGCGGCATGGAGCACATCAAGGAGCTCCAGAAGATCAAGGGCGTCCGCATCGTCGCCCTCTGCGATGTTGATTCCACCGTGCTCGCCAAGGGCCTCAAGGCCATCCCCGGTGCCAAGGGTTACACCGACATCCGCAAGATGCTCGAAGACAAGGATATCGACGCCGTCTCTAACGCTACGCCAAACCATCTCCACTCCATCCAAGGCATTTGGACGCTCCAAGCCGGCAAGCACCTCTTCATCGAAAAGCCGCTCTCGCATAACATCTTCGAAGGTCAGCAGCTCGTCGCTGCCTCGCAGCACTTTAACAAGCTCATCGTCCAGGCCGGCACGCAAAGCCGCTCGGGTGCTGGCATCATTGCCGCCGTCAAGGACGTCCACGCCGGCAAGTACGGCAAGGTGAAGGTCGCTCGCGCGATTTGCTACAAGCGCCGCAAGTCCATCGGCCCAGCCAAGAAGAACGAAATTCCTTCGACCATCGACTATGACCTCTGGAACGGCCCAGCCGACATCCAGGAGTCCATCCGCGGCAACCAGTCCGACAAGAACTCCGAAACCACCAGCACGGGCTCCGTCCACTACGATTGGCACTGGTTCTGGAACTACGGCGGCGGCGACCTTTGCAACCAGGCCATTCACGAAATCGACATCGCTCGCTGGTTCCTCGGCACGCATGAAGTTGCCCCCGAAGTTATCTCCATTGGTGGCCGCTTCGGCTACGTCGACTGCGCCGAGACCCCGAACACCTTCATCTCGATCCACAACTACGCCGCCGCCCCCCTCATCACCGAAGTCTACGGCCTCACCGCTGACGGCAAGATGAACGGTGCGATGAACAAGTTTGGTAAGTTCAAGAAGGCTCCGGACATCGGCATCGTCGTCGAATGCGAAAACGGCACCATCGTGGTGCCCGACTACAATTCCGCGCAGGCCTACGACACCAAGGGCGAGCAGACCAAGTCTTACGGTAAGTCTGTCGACCAGGTCGACCTCACGGGCGGCGCTTCGGGCCACCACGCTAACTGGGTCGCCTGCATCCGCAAGGGCTCCGCTGAAGGCATCCACGCTCCCGTCCGCGAGTGTCACCTCTCCACCGCCCTCGTGCACTCCGCCAACATCTCCTTCCGCCTCGGCGCGAAGAAGAGCCCCGGCGAGATCGCTGAAGCCGTCAAGGCCAACGCTGGCCTGGCTGAAGCCTATGGCCGCATGAAGGACCACCTCGGCGTCAACGGCGTCAACCTAGACGAATCCAAGGCCGTTCTCGGCGTACCGCTCACCCAAGACACCAAAACCGAGCTCTTCACGGGCGCCAACGCTGAAGCCGCTAACCGCGACCTCGTCGCGAAGCGCGAAGGCCGCACGGGCTTCAAAATCCCGACCAAGTTCTAAGCTCCCACTATCGAGGCGGAGCGGTCGCAAGGCCGCTCCGCCTCACTCTTTTACACCAAACCAATCATGCACAAGACCCTCCTTACCCTCGCCCTGCTACCGCTAGTGGCCGTGGCTGCCGAGCCGATCTTCAACGGCAAGGACCTCACTGGCTTCGCCAAGAAAGGCGGCGAAGCCACTTACGCCGTCCAGGACGGCGTCCTCGTCGGCACCTCGACGTTGAACACCCCCAACACCTTCCTCGCCACGACGAAGGACTACGCGAACTTCGTCCTCGAGTACGACTTCCTCAACGACCCGCGCCTGAACTCGGGTGTGCAGTTCCGTAGCCACGCCTACGACAAGGAAACCTCCATCGTCGACGCCGCTGGCAAGACCATCAAGGTCGCCGCTGGCCGCGTGCACGGCTACCAGTCCGAAATCGATACCGACCCGAAGAACGTGAAGAAGCCTGACACCTTGGCACGCATGTGGTCCGCTGGCTTGTACGAAGAAGGCCGGCGGGGCTGGATCGTCCCAGGCTTCGGCGGTGGCGATGCTCTCGCCTTCTCCAAGCAGGGCCGTGACATCACCAAGGTCGGTGAATGGAATCACGTAAAGATTGAAGCCAACGGCAACCGCGTCCGCACCTGGCTCAACGGCGTGCAACGTGTCGACGCCCGCGACGACGGCGACCTCTCCGGCTTCATCGCCTTCCAAGTGCACGGCATCGGCGCCGCCAAGGATAAGGCTGGCACCACCGTGCAGTGGAAGAATATCACCCTCACGGAAATCGCCGACAACACCCTGACCGACTCCGAAAAGGCTGATGGTTGGGCACTGTTATTTGACGGCACGAGCACCAAGGGTTGGCGCTCCGCCAAGGGTCCGGACTTCCCCAAGGCCGGCTGGTCCATCGTCGATGGCACCCTCCGCACCGCCAAGGGCGACGGCAAGGAATCCGCTGCCGCTGGCGACATCGTCACCCTCGTTGCCTTCAAGCAGTTCGAAGTCTCGGTCGACTTCAAGCTGACCACGGGCGCCAACAGTGGCCTCAAGTACTTCGCGCAGCCTTCGCTCAATCAGGGCGCGGGTTCGGCCTTCGGCCTCGAGTTCCAGATGCTCGATGACGACGTCCACCCTGATGCCAAGCTCGGTCGCGAAGGTAACCGTACGGTCTCGTCGCTCTACGACCTCGCCACGGCCAAGAACAAACGCGCCAACGCCATCGGCCAGTGGAACAACGCGTATGTCGTCGCCAAGGGCACCAAGGTCGAGCACTGGCTCAATGGTCGCCTCGTGGTTGCCTACGACCGCGGCTCGCAAGAGTTCCGCGATCTCCGCGCCAAGTCGAAGTATGCCGACCCTAAGTTCGGCGCCAACTTCGGCGAATGGGAATCCGGCCACATCCTGCTCCAGGAGCACGGCGATGAGGTCTGGTTCAAGAACGTGAAGCTCCGCGACCTGTCCAAGTAAGCGACCGACTAATCGACGATCGAAGCGGGCCTACGGGCCCGCTTTTTTGTGCCCTTGCCAGAAACCAACGATTTACCATGCTCGCTATCATGCGTCTGCTTGCCCTGTTATTGCTTATTCCCGGTCTCGGCGCCGCCGATGCACCGACCGCACCCACCCAACAGGAGCTGAAGGTGATGACCTTCAACCTGCGCTTTGCCAGCGAGGTGATGCCGCATGCTTGGTCGGTGCGCCGGCCGGTGACCAAGGCTTGCCTCGAACTGACCGCACCCGACCTAATCGGCACCCAAGAAGGCGTGATGGCTCAACTGGCCGACATGCGTGCTGACCTGCCTGCTTATGCGATGATCGGCCAAGGCCGCGAAGGCGGTGAGAAGGGTGAGTACATGGCCATCTTCTATCGCCGCACGCGCTTCGAACTCCTCGAGACCCACGACTATTGGCTATCCGAAACCCCCGAAGTAGTCGGCTCTAAGTCTTGGAGTAGCTCCCTGCCTCGCATGGTCACGTGGGCTCGCTTCCGCGACAAGGCGTCCGGCAAAAGTTTCGTCTTCGTGAATACGCACTTCGACCACATATCCGAAGAAGCCCGCGCTCAATCGGCCAAACTCGTCCGCGCACGCCTAGAGAAACTGAAACCAACCGACCCCGTCTTGCTCGTCGGTGATTTCAATGCAGTGACCAAGACCAGCGCCGCCTACCGGACCTTCATGGACGGCGGCTTCCTCACCAATCTCTTTCTCGCCGCCCCAGAGCGGAGCGGCGAGGCCTTGAATACTGCTCACGGGTATCGCAAACCCCGCTCTGACGGTATCCATATTGACTGGATTCTTGGACGTGGCCCCTGGAAGGCCCAAACCGCCGAAGTCATCACTTTCGAGATTAAGGGCCAGACCCCCAGCGACCACTTCCCCGTGATGGTGAAGGTCACGCTCGAGTAGCCCGGAGGCCTGCGGTCAGCCTTGCGATAGGCCAAGAATCGCCCAAGGTTTCGCCATGCGACCCCTGCTGGCATGGCTCTTGACCGCGTGTGCCGCTCTGGCGGCCACGGAAGCGAAGCG
>CAMDWM010000110.1:0-5601 GCA_945878755.1 Akkermansia muciniphila | reverse complement strand
AAATACGCGGTCACCGCGCAAGTCGGCGGAAGGGCTTTGTTACCTTATGAGTATGGCCAGTATCTCGTTCCCTCAGGTGGCCGCCAGAATGTGGCTTTCTGGCATCTCGTGAACGGCCAACCTAACCGTTACGAAGAGCAGTCGGCGGGTTGGCGCGACGGCCTCGTTGGCCGGCTCGAGCGCCTGCCTTTACTCTGGAAGGATATCCGCACTTATGGCCTCAACCAGAAGAGCGAGCAGATGTTTATCCGCGTCTCCTCCAACCTTCCGGTAGACCAAATCCTCGCTGACCCGGCAAACCGGGAACTCCTGCAAGCGTTGCAAGGATTGGGAGTTTTTTCAGATCGGGAGTGGAAGTGAGAGCGTGTAAAAGTGCAACCCGCCTCCGGCTTGTGCAAAAGTGAAAAAGTGAAGACAGGTACGATCACCAAGGCCTTCGGCTGGGAACTTCTGGCCGGGTGGTTTCCAAGTGTGACATCAGGGCTTGAAGCTGGCCCGAGCATTTTAGGCAGATTGGCATCATCGCAGTGACCTTTTCCTCTGAGATATACCCAATCTTTCCGGCGATATGGACCAAGGTCCTGACTTCACCGCACGAGCCTTTAGCGCGGCGGAGCATGTCGTAGAATGTACGGTCCGATCGGCTCTCAAAGCCTTCGGCGATATTACACATAATAGATACAGATGCTCGCTGTAGTTGGTCTTTAAGCGCCCAGTCTCTGACCCCTGGACCGTCAGCCAGGAGGGCATATACTTTAACGACAATGAACTCCGCGGTCTTCCAGGCCTCAATTTCTTCAAATCTAGTGAATGTAGCCACTTGTCCAATGAACTTCCCCCTGCCGAGGTATCAACTGTTCTACGTTCCAATCATTACTCACTCAAACCTAGGAGTTTTTTGGAAAGACCTTTGCACCTTTGCACCGGAGCTTTGCTCCGATTTCCACCTTTCCACCTGAAAGCACCCATGCCCCGCCTTTACCTTTCTCCCCCTGACGTCGGCAGTGCCGAGGTTGAGTTCGTACTCGAAGCGTTCGAGTCCAATTGGGTTGCGCCCGTAGGCCCGCAGCTCGATGCCTTTGAGCGCGAGTTTGCCGAGGTTGTTGGTTCGCGCCACGCCGTCGGCGTCTCCTCTGGCACCGCCGCTTTACACTTAGCGCTGCGGCTCGCTGGGGTGGGTCCGGGTGACGAAGTCCTGTGCTCGACGCTCACCTTCATCGCTTCGGCGGCGCCGATTACCTATCTGGGCGCCAAGCCGGTGTTCATCGACTCGGAAGCCAAGAGTTGGAATATGGATCCGGCGGTGGCCTGTGAGGTTATTGAGCGTAAGGCCAAGGCTGTTCGGACGCCTAAAGCCCTGGTCTTAGTCCACCTCTATGGTCAGTCCGCTGACATCGCACCCATCAAGGCCTGTTGTGAGCGCTACGGCGTGAAGTTGATTGAAGACGCCGCCGAAGCGCTGGGTGCCAGTTACGGCGAAACGAGCCCCGGCTCCCATGGGCTCTTCGGGATTCATTCCTTTAACGGCAATAAGATCATCACGACCTCGGGCGGCGGTATGCTTGTCACCGATAATGCGGACTTAGCGCGGCAGGCCCGTTTCCTGGCCACCCAAGCGCGCGACGCCGCTGCTCACTACCAGCACTCAACGATTGGGTATAACTATCGCCTTAGCAATATTTGCGCGGCGATTGGACGTGGCCAGTTGCTCCGCTTGGCTGGCAAGGTCACCCGCCGTCGCGATCACTATCGCGCCTACCAAAAAGCCTTCGCTCCTTGCCCTGGTATTGTCATGCAGCCCGAGGCATCCTGGGGCGAGTCCACGCACTGGTTATCTTGTCTGACGATTGAATCGACGAAGGCGGGGGCCACCACGGATGACGTGAGGCTTGCCTTAGAGAAACTCGACATCGAAGCACGGCCGATTTGGAAACCCTTGCACCTGCAGCCAGTTTTCGCAGGGGCTGAATACTTTGGCGGTCAAATCGCCGAAGGCCTCTTCGCCCAAGGGCTTTGTCTACCTTCGGGCTCAGGAATGTCCGTCGAGGACCGCGACCGCGTCATCGCCGGCGTGAAGTCCGTCCTCAAGTAACTTCCGCATGGCTTTCGCCCGCATCCTTCGTTCGAGTGCGCTCATGGGCGGAGCCTCGGTCTTGGTCTTAGTCGCGGCTTTCTTTCGCACCAAAGCGATCGCCTTGATGGTTGGGCCGGAAGGCGTTGGCCTCGCGGGCATCTTGGTTTCCTTTAATGGACTAGTTGCGATGGCCGCAGGGTGGGGCTTGGCGACCGCCGGCGTGCGCACGGTGGCTTCCGCCACGCCGGACGAACAAGCCGCCAAGATGGCCGCCGTTCGCTGGCTGGGGATTCGTCTCAGCTGGTTCGGACTCTTAGCGGTTGGGTTACTCTTTGTGCCGATTGGACGGTGGACCTTCCAGCCCAACGATCGACACATCTTGGAGTTGGGACTGGCGGGACTGGCGGTCCCTCTCTTAGTCGCAGCTGGTATGTGGGGCGCCTTGTTACAGTCCCGCGGCCATCTGCGTGCGCTGGCCAAGACCCAAGTGCTCTCTGCCTTTGCCGGCGTCGTCTTAGGTCTGCCGCTGATTTATCTCTGCCACCAAGTAGGGTATTCTCTCATTGGAGTCACCCTCGGCATCCTCGTGGCGACCGGCGCCCCCGCCGTCTTCATGTGGGTGGCGGCGCGTAAGCACTGTCCAGCGATTACCGAAGCTGCGCCTGACCGCGCGCTTATCCGCGAGTTACTCCAGCTGGGCGGCGCCTTGATGGTGGTTGGCTTGCTCTCGCAATTGTCGGCCTACTTGGCGCGCTGGATTGTCTTACGTGAGTTTGGGTTGGAGTCCGCCGGACATTATCAAGCCGCTTTGGCGATCGCGAGCAGCTTGCCTGGGTTCGTCTTTGCCGCCATGGCGACGGATTTCTTCCCGCGCGTCGCCGCCGCCAAAGATGAAACCGAAGCCCGGTCGCTAGTGGAAAAGCAGATTCAAGCCGGCCTCCTCTTGGCGCTTCCTTTATTGGCGGCCTTACTGACGATGGGGCGGGTCTGCATTCATTGGCTGTACACGGCCGACCAATTCGACCCCGCCATTCCCTTGCTCGCCTGGATGGTCTGGGGCGTTTTCTTCCGCTTGGTTTCTTGGCCAATGGGATTTTGGCTCCAGGCCCGCGGTTCCAGCCGCTCCGTCCTCATAGTTGAGCTTATCTCCAACCTGATTTTAGGACTCTTGCCGTTGGCGTTGATTGGGCCGCTCGGCTTGTCCGGTGCTGCCATCGCGTTTGCCGCTGGCTATGTGGCTTATGCGGTCTTGATGACGTTAGTCATGCGCTGGCGGACTGGACACTGGATTGGTGCTCGGACGTGGGCATGGGCAGTCTTGGCGGGCGCCGCCTTAGCCGCAGCCCAGTGGAGCGTAACTTCCGCGGTGGGCGATTTTTGGGGTCTGATCCCCACGGGCATTCTCGGTCTACTTTGCGCCGGAATCTATTATCTCACCATGCGTCGCGAAGCCCAAGCGGCACCCTTGCAGCTATGAGTATCGCCTTTTCATGGCAGGGCTTACCGCAATACGCGGCCCGTCAGCTCCGTCCGGCCATCGCACAGCTTGGTCAGCCTTGCGCGGTCATCGGCACTCGCCCCGCCGTGCCGATTCAAGGGATGGAGGAGGCCCTCGGTCAGCCCATTCATTGGGTGGAGGGCGCCCAGGTCGTCCGGTGGGCTGACTTAGGCTTGGCCGTGCCAAAGGTGTTCTTCCAGGCCGGGTGGTCTTGTCCGGCGTTCAACGCGCTCGGCGACGAAGTGCGGGCGGCGGGCGGGAAGGTCTGCCTGCTGATGGATAACGACTGGCGCGGCAATCTGCGTCAATGGTTCGGCGGGGGGTGGTTTCGCCTGACGCTGAAGCGGAAGTTCGCCGCCGTCTTGGTCCCGGGACGTTCCGGCCGTCGCTTGGCGCGATGGTATGGCTTTCCGGAGGCTGCCATCTTCGAAGGCCTGTATGGCGCCGCCCCGTCCGTCTTCTACGATGGCCCACCGCTGGCCGAGCGCCCGAAGCGAATTCTGTTTGTCGGGCAGTATATTGAGCGGAAGGACTGCCTCGGTCTCGCCCAGTCCTTTGCGTCGATCGCCGATCAGTTGCCCGAGTGGGAACTGCACCTCTACGGCAGCGGGCCGTTGCAGGATAAACTCCCCCCGCATCCCCGGATCCGCGTGCACGGCTTCGTTCAGCCGACGGAACTCGGCGGACTCTACCGTTCGGCCCGGATCTTCGCCTTGCCCAGCTTCAGTGAAGCTTGGGGCCTCGTCGTGCATGAAGCCGCCCTCTCGGGGTGCCAACTCTTGCTTTCGGCGGCCATTGGTTCGCGCCATGATTTCGCGGACCATAAGAATGCCGCGGAGTTTCCCGTCGGCGATCGCGCGGCGTTAGCCCAAGCCCTCTTGCAGTTGGCCTCGGCCGATGGTGATGCCCTCAGTCGGGCCCAGGCGGAATCGCGCGTCCTCGCAGCCACCCATGGCCCCGCCGTCTTTGCCGACCGCGTGGCCGCCATCGTGCGTCAACTTTCCTAACTTCGATGCGATACCTCGTCACCGGCGCCGCCGGCTTCCTCGGCTACCATTTGTCCGCGCGGCTACTACGCGACAGACACCAAGTCATCGGCTTAGATAATTTTCATTCGGGTACCGAGGCCAATATCCAAGCCTTATCTGCCCATGCGGGCTTCCGGTTCGTGCGGCATGACGTCACCGCACCCTACGACCATGCGGTCGAGGTCGTCTGCAATCTCGCCTGCCCGGCTTCGCCCCCGCATTACCAGAAAGACCCAATCTACACGGCGAAGATTGCCTTCCTCGGGACACTGCATGCCTTGGAAAATGCGGAACGCCATCAAGCCAAGCTCTTGCAGGCATCTACGTCCGAGATTTATGGTGATCCTTTAGTGCACCCGCAGCCAGAAGGCTATCTGGGTAACGTGAATTCGGTTGGCCCGCGGGCCTGCTATGACGAAGGCAAGCGTTTGGCGGAAACGCTGTGCGCCGATTTCGAGCGCTTGGGTCGGGTCGATGCCCGCCTCGTACGCATTTTTAATACTTACGGCCCGAACATGCGCCTCGATGATGGCCGGGTGGTCACGAATTTCCTGCTGCAAGCCCTGCGCGGTGAGGCCTTGACTGTTTACGGTGACGGTAGCCAGACCCGCTCGTTCTGCTACGTGGATGACTTAATCGAAGGGTTCATGCAGGTGTTAGCTGCACCGACCAACCTCGGCCCCGTGAATCTCGGTAACCCCACGGAATTCACGATGCTGCAACTGGCGCAGGCGGTGCAGGCTGAGGTTGGCACGGCCACGCCGATTCGACACCTGCCGCTCCCAGTGGACGACCCCAAGCAACGTTGCCCCGATATCACCAAGGCGCGGACTCACTTACAATGGCAGCCTACTATCGAGCTAACCGAAGGCCTCCGTCGGACAGCCGCCTATATCCGCCCCTTGAGCCTTCGTTAAGTCCATGAATTCTCGTCCTAAGAAGATTGTCTGTATCGGCGCTGGTTACGTCGGCGGCCCCACCATGGCTGTCATCGCGGCACG
>CAMDWM010000109.1:0-5686 GCA_945878755.1 Akkermansia muciniphila | reverse complement strand
GTGAAGAGGGCCATCTTGACGAGTGCGGCGACGGTGCGGTCATTGTCGACGTCGGTACCTGCCTCGTTGAGGATACCGTCGTGGCCGTGCGTGGTGTAAGGGTCGAGCGCGATGTCCGCAAAGAGGACGATACCTGGGCACTTCGTCTTCACTTCACGAATCGCACGGAGAGCGAGGTTGTTTGGATTCAGCGCCTCAGCGCCTTCCTCCGTCTTACGCTTCGGGTCGATCTTCGGGAAGAGCGCGACGCCATGGATGCCTAGGAGTTGGAGTTCGGCGCACTTGGCCGCGAGCTGCGAGAGCGGGATGCGGCTGATGCCCGTAAGCGATGCGATGGGCTCGGCCTGCTCGCCCTCGGTGACGAAGAGCGGCTGGATCAGGTGGCGGGGTTCGACCACCGTCTCCGAGAGCATCGCGCGGATGCCGGCCGACGCACGGAGGCGACGGAGGCGGATGGGCTGGTTCAGGGAGTCCGACATGGGAAGAGGGGAATAGCCCTTTGGCTATGCTAGGGCAACGGCGAAGGAATTAAGGGGCCGACCTGACACGCCAGGGTGTGACACTTTGTCATCCCGCCCCACTTAAAGGGGGTATTTAAAGGCTTAAATCTCATTAAATGCGCTAAAACCAGTGTTTTCAGCCTTGGCATAAGCCCTGCCTATTAAACCCACACTCCTAATACCAACCATATGAGCAAAATCATCGGCATCGACCTCGGTACAACCAACTCCTGCATGGCCGTCCTGGAAGCAGGCGAGTCCGTCGTCATCCCTAACTCTGAAGGCGCGCGCACCACGCCCTCGGTCGTCGCCTTCACTAAGAACGGCGACGTCCTCGTCGGCCAGGCCGCTAAGCGCCAAGCCGTGACCAACCCGAAGAACACCGTCTTCTCCGCCAAGCGCCTCATCGGTCGCAAGTACGGTGAAGTGAAGGGCATCGCTTCCAAGCTGCCTTACAAGGTGGTCGAAGGGAAGAACGGCGACGCCGCCATCGAGTGCGAAGTTGACGGCAAGCCGCGCGTGTTCACGCCGCAAGAGATCGCCTCTAAGGTCCTCGCCAAGCTGAAGGCCGACGCCGAAGCCTACCTCGGTGAGAAGGTGACCCAAGCGGTCATCACCGTTCCGGCCTACTTCAATGACTCGCAGCGCCAAGCCACCAAGGACGCCGGCACGATCGCTGGCCTCGAGGTGCTCCGTATTGTCAATGAACCGACTGCGGCCTCGCTGGCCTACGGCCTCGACAAGAAGGGCGATGAAAAGATCGCCGTCTATGACTTGGGTGGTGGTACTTTCGACGTCTCGATTCTCGAAATCGGCGGCGGCGTCTTCGAAGTGAAGGCGACCAACGGTGACACCGAACTCGGTGGCGACAACTGGGACGAGCGCATCATCCAGTGGCTCATCGACACCTTTAAGGCCGAGCAGGGTATCGACCTTTCCAAGGACCCGATGGCCCGCCAGCGCCTCAAGGAAGAAGCCGAAAAGGCCAAGATTGCCTTGTCGTCCTCCAACTCGGTCGACCTCAACCTGCCGTTCATTACGGCCGATGCTTCCGGCCCGAAGCACCTCAACGTCACGCTCTCCCGTGCCCAGATGGAGAAGGTCTGCGACGACCTCTCCGACCGCACGCGTAAGCCGTTCGAATCCTGCCTTAAGGACGCCGGTCTCTCCATGACCCAAGTCGATGAGCTCGTGCTCGTCGGCGGCATGACCCGCATGCCCAAGATCATCGAGATCGCCCGTGGCCTCGCTGGCAAGGAACCCCACAAGGGCGTGAACCCAGACGAAGTGGTCGCCATCGGCGCTGCCATCCAGGCCGGCGTACTTAAGGGCGACGTCAAGGACGTGCTCCTACTCGACGTCACCCCGTTGACCCTCTCCATCGAAACGATGGGCGGCGTAGCCACAGCGATGATTGACCGTAACACGACCATCCCGACCAAGAAGTCGCAGGTCTACTCCACCGCCGCCGATAACCAGCCGTCCGTCGAAATCGCCATCCTCCAGGGTGAACGTCCGATGGCGCGCGACAACAAGCAGCTCGGCACGTTCAAGCTCGATGGCATCATGCCCGCTCCGCGCGGCCAGCCGCAGATTGAAGTCACCTTCGACATCGACGCCAACGGCATCCTGCACGTGAGCGCGACGGACAAGGGTACTGGAAAGGCGCAGAAGATCTCTATCTCGGGTTCTTCGGGTCTTTCCAAGGAAGAAGTTGAAAAGCTCCGCAAGGAAGCCGAACTCTACGCCGACGACGACAAGAAGGCTCGCGAACTCGCCGAGGCCCGTAATCAACTCGACGCCATGGTCTTCCAGGGCGAGAAGCAGCTTAAGGATAACGGCGATAAGTTCCCGGCCGACGCCAAGACCCGCACCGAGGAGGCCGTCAAGGCCGCCCAGGAGCTACTCAAGAAGCCTGACGCCACCGCTGAAGAATTCACCAAGGCCTACGAGGCCATCCTCGCTCCTCTCGGTGAAGCCGCTCAGGCGATGAACGCCGCCGCCACTCCGCAGCCCGATCAGGGTGCGCCGGACGGTGGTGCCCCCGAAGGCGCCAAGAAGAAGGCGGATGGCAAGGTAGTCGACGGCGACTTCGAAGTCGTCGACGACAAGAAGTAAGCCTACCCAGCCAGACACGATAAAGGCCGGGGTCGCGAGACGCCCGGCCTTTTTGTGCCCGCAGAAAACGGAGCTTACTTGGCCTCGAGCCTCTTCAGGTACTTCGGAGGGTTCTTTTCGAATTTTGCGATGCAGGGCTTGCAGCAGACCTTGATGGTCTGTCCCTGGTAAACGAAGGACGCCTGCTCGCCCATGGAGTCGAGGTCGTTCTCTGTTACGATGCACGTCTTCAGCGGGTAAGCCTTGGGCGTGGCCGTCACAGGAGCAGCGGGCTTGGTCTCAGGCGTCTTAGGCGCGTCGGCAGCGATGACGTTAGCTGTCCAGAAGGCAGCGAAGATAAGAAGATTTTTCATGGTTTAAAAGCGGAAGGTGAGGCCAGCGCCCGTTCCAAATTCTGAACTGTACCCGAGCGTGAGCGAGGTTTCTTTGGTGAGCGTGTAATTCAATATAGCTGCGCCCGCAGTGCCCGTGTGGCGTCCATGCTGGAGCGAGAGATTAAGGCCCAGTCCATCAAAGAGTTGTAGGGATTTCGCCACTGCGAGGCGACTTTCTCCTCCGGATTGCTGGGAGAAGGTCACGTCGATGAAGTAGGGCAGACGGTACGTGGCACCAGCGACGAGTCCATTGACCCCGCCCATCATGGAGTCCGCGCGGTAACCTGCAAACCAAGTCCAGCGTGGGCCCACGTAATGCCGGTAAGCCAAGAGCCCTTCGTGGTCGTCACCTGAATGGGCACCTTGCATCCAGTCTAGGGTGACGTCGTGGTTGCCTTGCCGTAAAGTGGCCGATGCTTGGTGGAACGCGCTGGTGAGGGTTGCCTCACCCCAAGCAAAGCGGTTCTCCATCACATGGAGCATGGGAGCATGCGGGGGTTCTTCGCCGGCGGGACCGGTCACCCGGATGACGCGCATCATCCCGCTAGCGTGGTGGTAAAGTAGGTGGCAGTGGAGTAACCAATCGCCGTCACCCTCGTTGGCGGTGAACTCAATGAGACGCGTGCTCATCGGCGGGACGTCAACGGTGTGCTTGAGCGGAGCCGTGGCGGGGTCGGCCTCACCCGGGGTTACGAGGCGGAAGAAGTGTCCGTGGAAATGGATGGGGTGATGCATCATGGTGTTATTCACCAATTTCACCCGTATCGTTTCGTCGCGACGCACCTTGAGCGGGCCGGCTTCCTCCGCGGAGAGCCCATCGAAAGACCAGACATACCGCATCATGTCACCCGACAATTTCAGTGTGACTTCACGGGCGCTGGCCGGGACCGCATGCGGTTGGGCGGCCCGCAGGGAAGCGTAGGGCGAGAGGGGGCGGTCGAAGGCTTGCGCACCTGGTTCGGGGTCCAGCTGGTCGAGAATAGACATCAGGTAGTCCGACATACCATAGGGATTGGGCTTAGGAGGACCGACGGCAGCGTGCGCTTCGCCAGTGCCAAGCCAGGCACTCACAGCCCCGCTGCCGTCTTGAGCCGTGGCGCGGAGTTCCCACGTTCCGGATCGGGGTATGGTGACGAGTATGTCGTAACATTCCGCGGGACCAATCAGCAGTCGCTTGGTCTCCAGCGGTTTTACGTCCTGCCCGTCCGCCGCAATGATGCGGAGCGGCCCATTGGCGGCATCGAGGTAAAAGTAGGTCGCTGCCCCCGCGTTGATGAGGCGGATGCGAATCGTTTCGCCAGGTTGGCCCGGCAGTTGCAGCCGCCGTTGTCCGTTCATCAGGAAGGCATCGTAGGCCACGTCACCGAAATCCATCGGGGGGACCAAGGCTTTTTCGCGATCGAGGTATTCGCTTAAGTGTCCGGCTTGCCAAGCGCCGTAGAGTGATTGCGCCGCGCCCTTGCGGAGGGCGTACCAATCACTGCCACGTTGGAGCGTGCGTTGGACTTCGTTGGGGTCTTCGTTGGTCCAATCGCTGAGCACGATGGCTTGGTCGTGGTCAATCTTTCCGTTCGAGGCTAGGCTCGGTTCGACGATAATGGCGCCGTGGATGCCGCGCTGTTTTTGGTACGCGGTATGGCTATGATACCAGTAGGTGCCGTTTTGCTTGATGAGGAATTCGAAGACGCGCGACTGGCCTGGTCCAATGGCGGGAGTCGTTAGCAGGGGTACGCCGTCTTCGAGGTTGGGGACGAGTAAACCATGCCAATGGATGGATGCGTCTTCGCTCCGGAGCGTGTTGCGCACCGTAATGCGGGCCACGTCGCCTTCGCGGAAGCGTAAGACCGGACCTGGGCTCGTGCCATTGACGGTGAGAACTTGCACGGGCTTCCCGGCCCGGGAAAGTTCGCTCGCTCCGATTTCCAACGTGTAGGCAACGATGCGGGCGGTCGGGTGGGTCTGGGATGCTTTAGGGGCGGCCTCGAGGGCTCCGAAATAGGCGGCCCGACAGAGTTCGCAGGCTAGGCTGGAGGTGGTGGTTGCGAGTAAGGCTAGTAGGTAGACCCAGCCGACGACCACTGGGTGGCTGCGCCGCCTTGTTGGGCTATTTACGAAACTAACCATATCAAAAAGGTGACCAAAGGCTGAGAGCGGTCAAGCGGGGGGGCGAGTTTGTGGGATTGTCGGCTCTTGGCTGGAACTTTCCGATCTTATCATTGTTAAAAAGGAATACCTCATGAACCGTTCCACCCTCATCTTTGGCCTGCTGATTGCGTGTGGTGCTGCGTATCTGGCCTCAAAGATTTTTGCCCCCTTACCCGTTGCGCAACCCTCCACCCGCATGCCGACGGCGCCGCGTCCGGTGCCAGCTCCGCCGGTCGTCCGTCCGCGCCCTGCGCCCGTGGTGGCCCCGGTCGTTACCAAGCAACCCGAGGTAAGTACCGTCCTTGAGACCCGTTTCAATGAGCTGCGCGAAGAGGGTCGAATGATTCGGGATACGTTAATGAAGTCCGAGCCGAAGGCGAACCAAGCCTACGACAACGTCGGTAGAAGTCCAGATTACCAAGCCCTAGTGAATCGTCGCCGTTTCTTGGAAGGCACCTGGGGACAGGCTAGCGATGCCGAGAAGCAAGCCATCGTCGATGAGGTCAACGCCATCCGCCAGCAGACCGTTGGGATGGTGATGATGGAGAT
>CAMDWM010000108.1:0-5712 GCA_945878755.1 Akkermansia muciniphila | reverse complement strand
GGGTCGTCCATGAATATTTTCACCGCCGGCCTCGCTCAGGCTATTTTCCAGCTAACGCTGCTGATTGCCTTGGGTTGGTTCATGGCTCACCGCGGTTGGGTCGGGCCAGAGGCGCGCCAGCCGTTGATGCGGATGGTGATTTGGGTCTTCTTCCCCGCGATGATTTTTGACCGGGTCTGCGGTAATCGCCTGATTAATTCCGGAGGGACGGCGCTCCTCTACTTGGGTATTGGTTTCGCCATGATTGTCGGGGGTATCTTGGTCGGACGGTTGGTCGCGATGCTGCTGCGTTTTCCGGAAGGCAACGCCCGGCGTACTTTCAGTTATTCCTCGGGCATCAATAACTTTGGTTACCTCGGCATTCCGGTGACCGCGGCTCTCTTCGATCGCGATGTCGTCGGGGTGTTAATGGTGCATAATGTCGGCGTCGAAGCGGCTGTCTGGACCTTCGGTGTCGCCTTCCTGTCTGGTGGTTCCGGGCTTAAGGGCTTGAAGAACTTGGCCCAGCCCATCCCGCTGGCGCTGGTGGCGGCCTTAATCGTGAACTTCGCTGGCGTCGGCGAAACCGCCCCGGCTAAGTTTGCGGCCCAGTTTTGTCATGCCGTCGGCGAGTGTGCTATTCCGGCAGGCACCATTCTGACCGGCATTTTCCTGCACGAAGTCCTCAAGGGTTTCCGTTTCTTCGCCGAGCCACGGGTGAGCCTCGGGATTATTCTCGTCCGCTGCGTCATCATTCCGGTGCTCTTGTTGACGGTGGCCTCCAGCTTTATTGCCGACCCCGCCTTGCGCAAAGTCATGATGGTCCAAGCCGCCATGCCCGCGGGTATCTTCAGCTTCCTGATTGTCGAGATGTACCATGGGGATGTTCAAGTCGCCCTCCGTTATGCGGTTGTAACCATGGTCCTCTGTCCGCTCGTCACGCCGGCTTGGCTTTACCTCGGCTCCCGCTGGCTTGGATTGGGGAGCTGAGCCCGACTTACCTTTACAGCGGCCCCACCTGACCTAGAATTCTGCCTGCTTGCGGTTCATTTTATCCATCCTTTTAGGGGCCTTGCTCGCCGGCTGCTCGACGTATGTCCAGCGTGCTCAAGGGGTACGCCAGGCGAACCTCGGTGGCGATTACGAGATGGCTGCAACGGTCGCTTTAGCCCAGGCGGAGGGGTCGTCCAAAGATGCCTTAATCTGGAAATTAGAAGCAGGGTCGGCCTTGCGCGCCCAAGGTAAATTAACCGATAGCGCCAAGGTCCTCGAAGAGGTCGAGCTGATGCTCCGTGCGGAAGAGGAGCGCCCCGATTTTTCAGTGAGTGGCGAAACGCTATCGGCCTTCACTAACGAGTATTCCGCGGTTTATCGCGCTAAGCCCCAGGACCGCCTCTATGCATCGACTTACCAGGCCTTGAATCGCCTCGAACTAGGGCAGGGTGCGGCGGCCCGTGTAGCCATGGCCCGCTTGCGTTTCGTGCAGGAAACCTTTGGTAATGGTGCCCTCTACGTTCGACCGACGACGAAGGGTAAACCCGATGCCAATTATGACGTTGAGCGAGCCTCGCAGGACGAGCGTACGCGGGCGACCTTAGGGGTAGTCGAGGATAACTTGGACCAGATTGGCAAAGAGGGGAAATACGACGACGCCTTCAGCCACTGGCTGCAAGGAATGTTCTTCCTGCACCTAGGCGTCGATGCCTCTGATCGTGAGAGGGCGCGCAAGGAACTGCTCGCGGCCACGCAGCTCAATCCGCAATGCGCGGCGTTCGCGGCTGACCTGAAGGAATGCGAAGGGGCTTCGGCGGTGCCGCGGGTCGTCTACGTGGTGATGGAGACGGGCCTCGCACCGGAGTGGTATGAGCAACGCGTCGATATTCCGGTCTTCGTTTCATCCACCAATTTGCCGTACGTTTCTATTGCCTTGCCCGCTTTGCGGCCGTCGTGGAGCGATTATAATCTCCGCCTGCAATTGGAAGGAAAGGACCAGGTCGTGTCGCCAGCCTCGCGCCCAGACGCCTTGGTCGCCAAGCATTTCGCCGCGGCTTTGCCGGCGGTGAAAACGCGGGCCTTCACCTCGGCGGCCGTCAAGGCAGCGGCGTCCTACGCGCTTAACCGGGCCGCCGCGGAAAAAGCCCGCCGGAATAACGATTCAGGGGGTAATCTCCTGCGCGTCCTGACGCAGGTCGGTACTGCGGCCTACACCGTCGGCACGACCAAGGCCGACGTCCGAAATTGGACCGGCTTACCCGCCCGCTTTGCCTTGGCGAGGTTGGAAGCCCCGGCGGGTGGAAGACTCACCGTCCCAGGGCACCCTGAGGCGACTTTGGTCCTGCCAGCTGGCAGGGTTCTGCTTGTCACCCTGAAGTCCTCGGGCGAAAATAACCCTATCCAAGCACGCTGCACCATTCTCGTCCCATGAAAGCCATTCCCTTCTTCTTTGCCGCCGCCTTGCTGGTCGGTTGCACCTCCGTGATTAAGACCGCCGATAAGGTGGAACGCGGTCTTACGCCTCCGGACGCGATTAACTACGTCACGACAAAGTCGGACGGCACGTTTGTCGTCCAGATGAACGATAGCCGCATCGGCAACAAGATCGAGCTCTTGGCCGCACGGAAGTCGAAGACCCCTGGTGGTTTCGCCGTCGTCCAGTTTGACTTCCGTAACGGCGCTTTCCTCGGCCAGAATATCAACGTCAGCTTCGAGTGGCTTTCGGCCAATGGCCAAGTCACCGAACGTCAGGACAACTGGGTGCCTACGCTCCTCGAGCCGGGTGCGATCAAGACCGTCACCGCTACCGCGCTCAAGGCGGATTCGGCCGAGTGCCGCCTTCGTCTCATTTCCCGCTAATCCTCAGCCAACCTTTCCTCCCTATGAACAAATCGCTCCTCCTCGCTTCTGCGCTGCTCATCGTCGGTTGCGGCACTCCCGCGTCCTATAAAGACCCGAGTGGCCGCGACCTCGTCGTTAGCCTCGAAAAGGTAAACATCCAGGATTTCGCCACCGCTGGTTCGGCGATGCTTCAGTCGATGGTGCAGTCCAAGGCCTTTGATCGTAAGGATCCGCCCGTGCTCCAGCTCGGTCAAATTCTCAACGACACGTCCAATATCTTCGATACTAGCCTGCTGCTCTCCAAGATCACCATGCCGCTGGTCAACACTGGCCGTGTTCAGTTGCTGGAGTCCGATGCCGTTGCGAATGCCGCTCGCGCCGCCACGCCAGGCTCTAAGGTCCCTGTCGCCGAGTTTGTGCTGAAAGGCAAAATCCTTGAAGACCGCGCTAATGCTGGGAGCACACGGCAGGCCTCCTATATCTTCCAGCTCACCCTGGTGGATGTCCGCACCAGCCTCGCCGTCTGGGCGAAGGAAGAGACCGTGACTAAGGCTGGCTCCAAGAATTCCGTCGGTTTCTAAGTCGAATTCTGCTGGGAGTTTGACCTTTCCGCGACCTGCGTCTCCCTCGGGGGATGCAGGTCGACTTTTTAATCGTGGGTCAAGGCTTGGCGGGCACGTTGCTCGCTCAGGCCTTGCGCATCCGTGGCCAAAAGGTTGCAGTCGTCGACGATGGTTGGAAGTCCTCCGCGTCGCAGGTTGCCGCAGGCTTGATGACGCCCTTGACCGGACGACGCTTCACCCTGACGCCCTCGTATCCCAAATTCTTCGCTTTTGCGGAGCGCCGCTTAACCGAGCTCGGTGTCTTCCGGCCGACGTCGGTCTACCGAATGTTCGCCGACGAAGAACAGAAGGAGAAGGGCCAGAAACGGGCGGCGATGCCGGCCTATGCCCCGTTCATCGAGCGAGTGACGTCAGTGCAGGGGGAGCTCGATGCGGGACTAACGGATACTCTCGGTGGCGTCCTCATGCGTGGGGCCTGGGTTGACCTGAAGCGTCTCTTGGCGGACGAACGGACCCGCTTGGAGGCGGCAGGGGTTCTTTTTACCGAGCCCTTCGATCCAGCTGCGGTGCAGGTCGGGCCCGAAGGCGTGACTTGGCGGACCGTCCAAGCCCGTGGGGTGGTCTACTGTGACGGCTATAAATCCGCCCAACGCGGCCCGTTTGCCTATCTGCCTTGGCAGCCCGCCAAAGGGGAGGCCGTTTCCCTGCGTTCGGATGCCCCGCAGAAGCCTTTTATCCTCAATCGTGAGGGTTGGGCTCTGCCGCTGGGCGAAGGCCTCTGGCGGACCGGTACGAACTGGGCGTGGGAGGGGCTAGATGAGCAGCCGACTGAGGTGCAGAAGCAAAAGCTGCTCAAGCGCTTCCGGGGTTACTTTGGGCAGGAAGTTTCGGTCGAAGTCACCACGCATGTGGCGGGGGTCCGGCCGTGTACTTCAGATAACCTGCCGTTCCTCGGCACGCATCCGACGGAGTCACGTTACCACCTCTTCAACGGCCTCGGCCCGCGCGGCACCGTGTGGGCACCGACCTTGGCGGAGGAGATGGCCGAACACCTGGTTTCTGGAAAGCCGGTCCGCTCTGACTGCGACCTGCGGCGTTTCGCCTGATCGGCTTACTTCGCCTTGGCTTTCTTGCCCGCGGCTTCGGGGTAGGGCTTCACTTGCGCGCGGATGGCCCAAGTCTCCCAGAGAGCGGCGAGTTCCTTGACCTTGTCGGGCTGAGCTTCGGCGAGGTTCAGCATTTCCGTACGGTCTTTGCGGATATCGTAAAGTTCCCAAGCGCCGTTGCGACCGACGCGTACGAGCTTGAGGTCGCCGACGCGAATCGCGGCATTGCCTTCGTGTTCCCAATAGAGGGCTTCGCGTTGGATGGGTTGATTGGCAAAGGCGGGCAGGAGGCTGCGGCCTTCCGGTGGCTGAACGGCGACACCGTTGCGTTCCTTGAGCGGGGTGGCGCCGGCGACATCCAAGCAGGTCGGCAGGATGTCGATGAGGTGGCCAGGTTGCGTGCGGATTTCGTTGCGGGCCTTGATGCCGTTGGGCCAGTGAGCGATGAGCGGGGTGGCGATACCGCCTTCGTGGTTGTAGTGCTTATAGCGGCGGAAGGGGGTGTTCTGCAGGAAGGCCCAGCTCTCGCCGCAAAACCAATCGGAGTTGGCCTTGGTGGGGTCGCCCTCGGTCCGGCCAGCGATACCAGCCTCCGCGTTGCCCCCATTATCGCTGAGGAAGAGGATCAATGTGTTATCGAGTTCGCCGCGCTCCTTGAGTCCGGCCACGAGGTCACCAATGGCTTTGTCCATGAGTGTAATCGTGGCGGCGTAGACCGACATAATGTGATCGAAGCGGGCTTTTTCTTCGTCGGTATAGGTGGTCCAAGCCTTGATGGCGTCGGGCCGGGGCGAAAGTTTCCAGCTCGGATCAAGTAAGCCTAATTCGAGTTGGCGGGCGTAGCGTTTGTTGCGTAACTCGCCCCAGCCGGCGAGGTACTTGCCGCGGAACTTCGCGATTTCTTCGGCCGGCGCTTGGAGCGGGAAGTGCGGGGCATTGTGGGCGAGATAAAGGAAGAACGGTTTCTTGGCGGCGCGGGCTTCATCGATGAACTTCAGGCCGTAGGTGGTCCAGAGATCCGTCGAGTACCACTGCTTCGGGAGGCGCGGGTCATCGTTGGCGATGGCTTGGCCGTCGAGGAAGAGCTTCGCCCGACTGGAGCCAGGTTGGTAGAAACCACCGGCGGCGGCATTGAGGCTGCGGTCGAAGCCGCGATTGCTCGGGGTCACGCCTTGTTCTTGGCCGACGTGCCATTTACCTGTCATGGCGGTGAAGTAACCAGCGGGTTT
>CAMDWM010000107.1:0-5821 GCA_945878755.1 Akkermansia muciniphila | reverse complement strand
GCGGGGACCTGGTGTTCGACGCCATCGACGTTGAGGGTGACCAAAGAAGGTTTGTTGTCCGTGACCATGCGTCTGGAAAGTTAACCGCAAGTTAGGACACCCCCTACCTGCCGCAAGGGGAAAGGGGAGAAAAAGGGTCAAGTTGGCTCGGGGTTGTGCGGCGGGCTTCGCCCGCCTGCCTCGGGGTAGGGGCAGCACTGTGTGCTGCCCTAGAGGTCTCGGGTAGGGTTGGCACGGCGTGCCAACCTAGGAGTTCGCCGCTGGGCGAACTCGGTAGGGGCAAGGCTTTGCCTTGCCCTCCGGATCAGGAGGGCGCGGCGAAGCCACGCCCCTACCCAATACAGAGAGAACAGAGGCGAAGCCACGCCCCACCCTTATGCAGCAGCTAGGTTGGCACGCAGTGCCAACCCTACCGTACTCCCTACTCTGAACTCTGCTCTACCTTTATACCTTTGCACAGGCCGCCGGCCGATTTGCACTTTTGCACAGCCCTATCCCCCGGTCCCCGGTTTCCCTTTGCCTTTCCATCATTTTCGCCTAACTTTCAATAATCTGACTAACCTTCAATGCCAGAATGGCTATGGCTATTTATCAGTTAAAATGCGAATAATAGTGCGAATAGTACGCATGGCACCCCGTAATTTCGAGAGGAAGTCGATTTTTGAGCATCTTGCGGATGCAATCGAAGGCCAAATCCGGGTGGAAGGTTGGAGGGGGTTGCTGCCGTCGGGAAGGGACTTGGCTCGCCAGCACAAGGTCAGCCTCCCCACGGTCCAGAAGGCCATCGCCTTACTTCTCCAGCGCAAGGTCCTTCTCAGCCGGGGCGGGAAGCGACGGGTGGAAGTGGCGGCGGGGGTTTCTGGGTCCCAGCGGGCTGAAGGCCGAAATGAGGTGCTGGTGCTTTCGAATCTGCCGCTCTTGGCCTACGACGCTTCCATTGCCATGGGCATTCAGCAGCTCGGGGAGACGCTCAAAGCCAAAGGTGACGGTTTCCGTTTCGTCGACTTGAGCCATTTAGAAGGTGCGGGTCGTCGTAAGGCGGCTCATGCCGAGATGACAAAGTCCCGGCCAACGCATTGTGTCCTGATGACTCCGGATGCCTCTCTCTTCGCGAGCGTCTCCGGTCATCAGGCGAAAATCGCCTCGCTGTTCGGTTCCCTGCGCTCGAAGCGGATCACTAGCCTAGGCGTCCGTTACGGCTATCTGGTCGAGATTGCGCTGAAACGCCTGATTCCATTGGGTCATCGCCACTTCCTGATGCCCTTCCTTAATCGGAAAAATAAAATGCAGTCTTCGATGGCGGCCATCGCAAAAATCGAGCAGGAGTTAGGCGTCCGCATCGATGTGTTACGTTCGTCGCAGCCGCTGACGACCGAGAATCTCGGGCGGTTCCTCCGGCGCGGGATGGAGCATGGTGCGACCGCGGTGCTCTTCCCGCAGTGGACGGATTTTTTGCCGGCCGTCGCTTTCTTCGCTAAGCAAAACCTCGAGTTCCCCCGCGACGTTTCGATCGTCGCCCTCGTCGGCATAAGCCACGCACGTCAGTATTCGCCCTCCATTGCTTGTTGTCTGAGTTCCCCCGCTAGCATCGCGCAGCAAGCGGAAATTTGGATCCGTTCCGATAAGGTCGACGATGAAGCCTACCGGATGGTCTATGAGAATTCGTGGCAACAGGGCGCCTCAATCGGCCCGGCGCCGAAGAGGTAGGGATAGCACCACGTGCTGCCCTTTTGCCGCGGGTAGGGTTGGCACTGCGTGCCAACCTAGGAGTACGCCGCAGGGCGAACTCGGTAGGGGCGTGGCTTCGCCGCGCCCTCCTCAACGATGAATCGTGTCCCTCCCCTAGGTTCGCCCTGCGGCATCGCGGCCCCGGCCCTGCCTCGCTGCCAACACTCCTTACTTCTGACCAAGTTTGCAGGCCACAAGCGAACTTCTGTTTTATCAATATATAAAAGAACATTCCGACGATATGTTACACCCGGAATACTCCGCGGTCCGTCGCCCTTTCTTGGTCGCGGCCTCCACCCTATTTTTCCTCTCTGGTCTACCGCTTTTCGCTCAGGTCGAACCGACGCTCGATCCCGCCCGCATCGACCAGAATTTGAAGCCCGCTCCGCGGCCGAAATCGGTGCCGCGCAAGGAGGTCTCACTCAATAATCGGCAACTAGCGCCGAAGGAGGCGGCGACGCTCGCGTTTAAATTCAAGCAACTAGAGTTTACCGGGAATAAAGCGCTCAGTTCTGAGCAACTTAGTGCGCTCTGGCCGCATCAAGCCGGCGATACGATCACGATCGAGGCGGTCTTCACCTTGGCGAATACGATTACCAAGGCTTATGCCGATGCCGGTTATGCGCTCTGTTTCGGCGTCGTCCCAGAACAGGACATCAAGGACGGCGTGGTCAAGATCGTCGTCATCGAGGGCTTTGTCAGCGGCGTTCAGGTTAGCCAACTGGCACCACGCCTGCGGGCGCGTGCCGCCGTGGACGCACAGTTCCAGCGGTTGCAGGCTTCGCTGCCGCTTCGCGCTGACGTGCTCGAGCGCAACCTCCTGCTGATGGACGACCTTCCTGGCTGGTCCGCGGGCTCCGTCTTGTCGGCCTCGACCACCATCGTCGGTGGCTCCGACCTGCAGGTGGATTTCACGCGCGAGCCCGATGCATTCGACCTCAGCTGGAATAACTTCCTGCCGAGCGCCCTCGACCGTCAGGTGGTCGGCGTATCGTATGCGACTTACGGTCGTCTGAACGGTTCCGACGAGCTCACGTTGGGCTACTACCACAGCCCAAGCGGCAACGCTTACCAAAGCCTCTCCGCCGGTCTGTCCACGTTGGTCGGGGACGACGGCGAGCGTCTCGGCCTCACGTTCTCGCAGTCCAATAGCCGCCCGACCGACCCACTGCTCGTGCCGCTGGAATACCAAGGCGTCTCGCGCAGCACGCGCCTCACGTTTTCCAAGCCGCTCATCCGCTCGCGCGCATCGACGTTGCTCGCGGAGGCCACGCTGGGTGCGCAGGATTCGGATAGCTCGATGCTTACGGGCACGCCCACGCGTGACCGTATCCGCACTTTTGGCCTAGCGTTGACCTATGACTTCGCGCGGCCGGATCAGTCCTCCAACCTCGTGCGCTTCGGCGTTGAGCAGGGTCTCTCCTGGCTCGGGGCCGAGGGTAACTCACGTGCCAATGGCTCGCCGACTTTCACGGTGGCATCGCTCGACTTCACGCGCACGGCTCCGCTGGCCAATCTCGGCTCAGGTGCCTTCTCGTATTCCTTCGCGGCTCAGGGACAGTATTCCTTAGGCAGCCCGCTGCTTAGTCCCACCGAAGTTTCCTACGGAGGTCGGCAGTTTGGTCGATTCTTTGATTCGGGATCGATGAGCGGGGAGCAAGCCCTCTTTGGTTCCCTTGAACTCCGCTACACGTTGCCGGTCTCGCTCGGTTTTGCCGATCCCGTGCGCGCACAGTTCTACGTCTTCACCGACGCTGGCCTCACCCGACAGCAGGGCGACCTGCAGCCGCAAGAAGCCCGTGAACGTCACGCCGCCTCCGCGGGACTCGGCGTTCGCTTGGCGATGCCCTACGGCATGAACGCCCTCGTGGAGGTCGCTCGCCCCGTCTCTTTGCCCGCCGGCTATACCGGCGATACTTCCAACCGACTCAACGCCTCCTTCGGCGTCCGCTTCTAAACTTTAAAAACAAAACGACATGGCCTCTGCCTCTCCCTTTAAACGCCGACTGATTCCGTTGGCTACGCTGCTAGTCGCAGCGGCCCTCGATCCACTGGCCTCGCAAGCTAACCCTACCGGCGCCAACGTCACAGGCGGCACCGCCACGGTGTCCGGCCAAGGCACCGCGCGCGTCACGGTCAATCAAACCACCGACCGTGCGTTCATCCAGTGGGATAACTTCTCCGTCGCGAAGGGCGAGAGCGTCCGCTTCAACCAGCCGTCCGCGACGTCTATCACCGCCAACAAGGTCGTCGGCGTGGCGCCTTCAGAGATTCTCGGCGCGGTCTCGGCTAATGGCCGCATCATCCTGATCAATCCGAACGGTATCTTCTTCGGCAAGGGCTCGACCGTCGATGCCGCCGGCCTGATCGCCACCACGCTCGACCTTGATAAGGATTCCTTCCTGTCGGGCGGTCAGCTGAAGTTCACCGCTGCCACGGACTTACCAGGCTCGGTCGTCAACGAGGGTACGCTCACGATTTCCGACGCCGGTCTAGGTGCCCTCGTGGCTCCGTATGTCCGTAACTCCGGCGCCATCTTCGCGAACCTCGGCACAGTGGCGTTGGCATCCGGCAAGACCTTGACCGTCGACTTCGCTGGCGATGGCCTGATCACGTTCGCGCTTGGCGAAGGCCTGTCAGCCTCGCTCGTTGGTGCGGATGGCAAGCCCCTCTCGGCCCAGGTCGAGCATGCGGGTGAGATTACGGCCGGCCGTGTCGTCTTGTCTGCCGCCGCCGCCCGCGAAGTCGTCAACCAGTCCGTCAACGTCACTGGCCTCGTCCGTGCCGCCTCGGGTGGGCGTAATGCCGATGGCTCGATTTCCTTGCGTGGTTCAAAGTCCGTGAACGTCGCTGCGGGTGCTGAAGTTTCTGGTGACAAGGTTTCCGTCGATGCCGACAACGTCGCCGCCGCCGGTAATATTTCCGCCAGCTCCATCCAGCTCACCGGTGAGCACATCGCCGTGCTCGCGGGCGCATCGCTTTCCTCGGACGGCGGTTCTATCCTCGTCGGCGGTGATTGGCAGGGCTCGAATGGCGTTCGCCAGGCGTTGACCACGATGCTTGAAGCCGGTGCGACAATCGACGCAGGGCAGGGCGGCAAGGCCGTACTCTGGTCCGACATCACGAATGCCGATAGTATCACCACCGTGGCCGGCACCGTCCGCGCGCTCGGCGGACGCATCGAGACCTCTGGTCATCTCCTCAAACTCCCCGGCGTCGTCCAAGCGGGCCTCGGCGGCTCTTGGCTGATCGACCCGAGCAACGTCGTCATCAACACGACGAGCACCACCGGCTCGCTCGCCGGTGACCTCGCGAACGTCGGCGTGACGAACATTCGCGCCGCCGACCTCCAGGCTGCGATCAACGCGGGTACCAGCGTCACCGTCTTCGGTAGCGGCACGATCACTGTCAGCGGAGCGCTGACCTTCGCCAATAACTCCGGCACCGCCGCCGTCCTGACGCTCGACGGCACCGCTTCCGGTCCGATCGGCGGTACGGCTGGCACCAACGCCTCGGCCATCAGCATCAATGCGGCCATCAACGCCACCGGCACGAGCCAGACCGGACTACGGATCCGGACCAAGGGTGCGCCCATCAGCACCTCGGCCGGAATCTCGCTGACCGGACTCATCGATTTCGACAACACCGTCGGCCTCGGCGTGGGCGTGGCCAACGCCGCGGAGGGAATCTCGCTCGCCGGTTCGCTGAGCACTACCTCGGGTGACATCACCCTCGTCGGCAAGTCCTCCGGCGCTCAGGGCATCACGACCACCGCCGCGGGCCTGATCACCGCGACAATCGGTAACGTCACGCTCACCGGCAGCGGTACCACGGGCGGCGTCAATCTCTTGGCCGCTTTGTCGGCCGGCTCCGGCACGAAGCTGCGTGCGATCACGCTGACCGGCAACAGCACCGTCGGGCACGGCGTCACGACGGGCGCGGCCGCCGGGCTCACGGCGACGGGTTCGCTCGCGCTCACGGGTTACGCCACCGCCGCCGGTGGCTTGAATCTCTCCGGATTGGTGAAGTCGAGCGTGGCAGGAGACATCGTGCTCTCAGGTCAGGGTGGTGCCGGCTCGACGGGCGTTTATCT
>CAMDWM010000106.1:0-5947 GCA_945878755.1 Akkermansia muciniphila | reverse complement strand
TGCAGTGGCTTCGTCCCCCCGAGCGGGAGGCCGCACACGGCGCGGATATGCTGTTCAAACTGTGAGGTCTCGTTGGCGTCAAAGGTCTGGTGGCCGCTGTTGTGCGGACGAGGAGCGAGCTCGTTGACGACAATGCGCCCGTCCTTCACGAACATCTCGACAGCAAGAAGGCCGACGAGCTGGATCTTGTCGGCGATACTGAGCGCTAAGGCCCGTGCTTCGGCGGCCGTAGCTTCGGAGATGCGGGCCGGCGAAATCGAAAGATGTAGAATGTGGTTACGGTGGATGTTTTCGGCCGAATCGTAGACCGCGGTGCGACCATCGACGGTGCGCGCGACTAAGACGGAAATCTCCAGTTGAAACGGTACCCAGGCCTCGAGGACGCCCACGGCGCCACCAATCTTATTCCAAGCCGCGGCTAGATCCACCTCGGCGGTCGGCAACTTGACCTGTCCTTTACCATCATAGCCGAAATCGGCAGTCTTCAGTACACACGGGAAGCCGATAGACTTTACGGCGGCCTGCAGTTCGACGAGTGAAGCGACGACAGCGAAGTTCGCGCACGGAATACCGGAAGCACGCAGAAATTCCTTTTCTCGACGACGGTTCTGGCAGATGGCCAGGACATTCGCAGAGGGATGGCTCGGAACAGATTGGGCGACGAACTCTACGGTCGCGGGCGGGATATTCTCGAACTCGAGCGTGATACGTCCGCAGCCCTGGGCGAAACGCGTCAAGGCCGCGGTGTCGCTCCAGTCCGCTGCAATGTGCTCATCAGCAATGGCAGCCGCACAGGCCTGCGCGGAGGGATCGAAGGTCTTGACCTTGTAGCCCATTCGGCGGGCCGCAATGGCCGACATCCGGCCGAGCTGACCGCCACCGAGGATCCCAATCGTACCACCAGGCAACAAAGGACGTTCCATGGCTCAGCGCTGCTTCCGGCCCTTCTGGCCTTTCTGGCCAGGGATGGGATTATCCAGCACCGCCTTAGTTTGCTTGGCGCGGAATTGATCGAGTCGCGTCGCTAGGGCGGTGTCGTTCAAGGCGAGGATGGCGGCAGCACCGAGGGCGGCGTTGATAGCCCCCGCACGGCCGATGGCGAAGGTGTGCACGGGAATACCCGCTGGCATCTGGACAATCGAGAGAAGTGAGTCGATGCCATCGAGGGCCTTCGACTGGACGGGGACCCCCATGACGGGCAAGACGGTCATCGCGGCGGCCATGCCCGGGAGGTGGGCGGCCCCGCCAGCACCAGCGATGATGACCTTCAAGCCACGCTTCTTAGCGGTCAGGGCGTAGTCCTTTAATTTGAGCGGCGTGCGGTGTGCACTCACGACCTCGGTCTCAAAAGAAATGCCTAAGCCCTTTAAGGTATCGGCCGCATGGATCATCGTCTCCCAATCCGACTGCGAGCCCATGATGATGCCGACTGTCGGTGCGGGGGAGGAAGACTTGCGAGCCATGCCTTCAGCGTGGCGATATCCGTTAACCCTGTGAAGCCCGAAGCGTAAAAACTAATCGAGGTAGGGCACGTATTCGGGGACCAACCGCTTTAAACCCTGCTTGCAGACCGACTTCTCCTGCGGGAGCAAGGCGCGGATGTCCGACAGTAGCCCCTCTAGCGCATCGTACGGGGTACCGGAGGCGACGAATCGGAAGATGCGTTCATGCTTAGTCGTGCGGTATTGCTCGCCATGGTGCTGGAGCTCTTCAACCAGTTTTTCCCCCGGCCGCAGTCCCACGATCTTTATCTCGATATCAATATCTGGACGGAAGCCGCTGAGCTCGATGAGCTGCCGGGCCACGTCGATAATCTTTAGCGGCTGGCCCATCTCCAAGACAAGGATATCGCCACCCTCCCCCTGGGTCGCGCTCTGTAGCACCAAGCCAACGGCCTCGGGAATGGTCATGAAGTAACGCTTCACCTCCGGGTGCGTGACGGTGACGGGGCCACCCGCGGCGATCTGCTTACGGAAGATCGGGATGACGGATCCAGAGGAGCCGAGAACATTACCGAAGCGCACCGCCACGAACTGCGTGACATTTCCGGGCCGGCCCTGCATAGACTGCACCACCATTTCCGCTAAGCGCTTCGAGGCGCCCATGACGTTGGTTGGGTTGATGGCCTTATCCGTCGAAATCAAGACGAAGCGTGTCACCGCAAACTCCGAAGCCAAGGCGGCCACCAAGGCCGTGCCGAGGGTATTGTTCTTCAGCGCTTCACCTGGTTGCGGCTCCATCATCGGCACGTGTTTGTGCGCCGCGGCGTGCAACACTAAGGCGGGGCGGTGCCGGGCAAAAACTTCGCGCATCCGCAGCTCATCGGTAACGTCGGCGACAACGGGGCAAATCAAGGCCCCACCACCAGCCGCAATGAGGTCCTGTTCGGCTTGATAGAGCAGCGTCTCGCACTGATCGAGCATGATGAGGCGACACGGGTGGCGGAGCGCGACCTGCCGGCAGATTTCCTGGCCGATGCTACCCCCTGCGCCCGTGACGAGCACGGTGCGACCAGTGATCATTGCTCCGATGGCGGTATCATCAAGCTGCGCGGGGGCCCGTCCTAATAAGTCTTCCACGGAAACCGGCCGCAGGTCGGTCGCACGCACACGCCCCCCCGCGAGCTCGGTGAGGGAGGGGACGACCAGCACGCGGAGACCACTCGCGACAGCGAGCGTGCTAATTTCGCGAATCCTTTTCGCGCTCTGGGCGGGTAAGGCGAGAATGACTTCCGTCACGCCATACTTCTCGACCAACGATGGAATATTTTCTGGTGCTCCTTCGACGGGGATACCGTGAATCTCGAGCCCATGCTTCGACGCATTATCATCCAGGAAGCAAACGGGCTGCAGGCCGTGGCCGCGGTGGGATAACAGGTCCGCTGCCAACTGTTCGCCCGCATTACCAGCCCCGACGATGGCGATGCGCTCAAGGGTGGTGCGGGCAGCCTTATCCGAGACCGTGAGGCGTTCGCGAAGGGTGCGGATTGAAACACGGAAGCCGACGAAGAGTAGTAGCGAGAGGTTGAAGTCGACGAGCGCGACACTACGCGGAAGGCCGAAAGTGGCGGTGGGCCCATTCATGCCGCTGACGAACGGCAGTAAGAGAATAACCAGCGTCGCCAGCGAAAGCGCGAAGACCATGCGCAGGGCGTCATGCAGGCGGAAATAATAGAAGACACCGCGGAACTGCCCGAAGAGGCCGAGCAATAAGAACTTTAAGGGAACGACCCAGAGCAGCGCTTGCGGGCGTTGGGTGAAGAGAAAACCTTCGACGTCCGTATCCGCGGGGGTGAGGGCCACCCCACCGGAAAACCTGATCTCGTAGCTTAACCAAAGCGAAAGCGCCGCCAACGAGCCGTAGACGAGAAAGAAAAAGCGCCACCGCTGAGCGGGGCTCACCTTCGACGTGGAGTTACTCAAGGGCATGGGCGAGGGGTTAGTAAATCTGCCAAGGGTTTCATTCAATCACGATACGGAAACCGATGGTGCGGCTCTTTTCACGCTTTAACGCCTTCCGAAGGGGAAGCCCAGAGACCGGGACCCAGTTTACGCTGCCGCCGACCACCGAAGCAAAATCATCCGTGGCCTCGGCTTGCGCCCATTCTTCCACGTTACCAAGCAAGTCGAAGTGACCAGCCCCGGTCGGTTGCGACGTGCCCACCGGACGGGCCGATACCCCATCGGTATTATCAAAGGTCCAGGCATTCTTCGCTGCCGGCGGCAGTGCCAAGTCACCCATGGCCGCCTTATATTCCGCCACCGTCGGCAACCGGACAGGCCGGCCGCATATCCAGCCCAAGGCCTCGCAGAAGGCTTGGGCATTGGCATAGGCAACCGATTCGACGGGAAGGTTTTCGCGCATACTCGCGCTGGGATTGGCTCCCATCACCGTGGAATAGAAACCTTGGGAGATTTCTTGTTTCATCATGCGGACACTGGAGCCAGCCACAGGGGCGACGAGCTGATCGAGTTTCGGTAAAATGACCTGGATGATAGCAGCATGCGTGACGACGTATTCTAATTGGCGCCGCAACGCATCTTCCGGTGGAACGACGCCGGGGTTCTCGGCTTCGATACGGGTCAGCTTCTCGCGCAACGCCCGTGCTAAGTCGAGGGCCTCCGCCGCTTGGCCTGCGCGCAAAAGGCTTGCCATGGTTTGGGCCCGCGTCTCGACATCCTGGAGGCTCCCGGCGGAACGCCACCGATTCCGCTGCTTCGCGAAGGCGGCTTCGCGCGCCACATTGGCCCACACACTGCGTGGGAATTCCCGCTCCAACTGCGCCTGGACTAGCATCGCCCGCTCAAACGCTTGCACCGCGAGGGTTGCCTGCGCCTCTTGGGCCGCTCCGAGTGTTGCCTGCCCGTAGCCTTTAATCGCTTCGGCCGCCGCCGCCTCTGCCGCAACAATCTGTAGGTATAACCGATGCGAGCGCATCGTTTCCTGCCGGATAGATAAGCGCTCCACTCGGGCAAATTCTGTATCCAACACGTCGCGATACTTTTCCACAAAGGCCTGCTCAGTTTCAATGGCTTCTCCCAATAGCTTAACCGCTTCATCGAAGCGACCGGCGGCGAAGGCTCCTTCCGCCTGCGCCTCTAAAGACTGCGTCTGGGCCCTTAAGGGTTCGGCCTCAAGCCGACGCAAACGCGTGTCGAGCCGGGCTATCTTGCCCACATCCGTATAGCCCGAAAAGAACCACCGGCTCTCGATGAACCGTTCGGCTTCCACCGCTCGGCGAAGCTCGCGGATGGCCCCGACGGGATCCGACTTGGCTAAGGCCGTGGCCCTATCCTCGGCTTCGGTCGAAATCGACCGCTGCCTTTCCGCCTGGATCACATGGTAGCGACGGCGCATGGTCTCCAGCCGCACATTCTCCGAGGCCAGCGCGCCGCGAGAGGCCAGATAGTCTTGTTGGGCCTGAACGGCCTCCCCCAGGAGGGCGAGGTCTCCATCATCAATGACTGCTTTGTTGAGGCGTTGGGTCTCAAATTCGGCTTCCTTTTTAAGGGAGAGCAGCCGAAGTTCCTCAGCTTGGGCGAGGCTCAGGGCGGCCAGGCTACTCCCCGCGCTACGCTGGCCCTCCGTGACCAAATAAGCCGCGGCAAGCACAAAGACCACCGACGCTCCCACCATGAAGCGGGTGCCGTGTTTCTCCCACAGCCGCTCCCAGAAGGCCCAGTCCTTTTGCGGACGGGATTTCTTACCGGGGAGGTAGTCAGACTGGGGGTCGTTAGGGCCGGGAGACATGGAGCGGAATCGGCCAGTTTCATTGCTGGCTGATTGTTTGCTTTAATAGTTTGCTAGGCTGGTTCATGAAAGAAGGACCTTCAACCCTCTAAATGCCTCAATTTAAACGCATCGCTGTCGTAGGAGCCGGCCTCATCGGAGGTTCGGTCCTGCTTGCTGCGGCTCGCCGGCAACTGGCAGGGTCCCTCGCCGGTTGGTCGCGATCCACTGAGGCCCGAGCACTCCTAAAGAGTTATGCGGTCGCAGAAATCTTCGATAACCCCGTCGAGGCCGTCCGGGGGGCCGACATCGTTATCATCGCCACCCCTGTCGATAAGATGGCGGAAACCTTCCGTGCAATCGGCCCGGGTCTATCCCCTGGGGCGCTCGTCACGGACGCCGGTAGCGTCAAGGCAGCTATTCAGATTGCCGCCCAGGGTCTGCCTCCCGGGGTTCACTTTGTCGGAGCCCACCCCATGGCAGGTTCCGAGAAGGCTGGGTCGGCTAACGCCAACGCGGACCTGTTTATGAACCGTCCCTGTTTCGTGACACCCACGGGGCAGGAGACTTTAGCGGCTGTTCAGCAGACCCATGCACTCTGGCAGGCTCTCGGCTGCCGCACCGTCGAATGTTCCGCCCAGCGGCACGATGAGATTGTTGCGGCGATTAGTCACGTTCCCCATGCCAGTGCTTCGGCCTTAATGTTAGCCGTGGGGAG
>CAMDWM010000105.1:0-5955 GCA_945878755.1 Akkermansia muciniphila | reverse complement strand
CCATCACGACGGCCACCGCGTTCTGGTCGCGTGGCGGCTCGCATGTACGCAGCTTCACCGGCGGCGACTTACAAAGTTATCGCCTAGCCACCGATGAACTGACCGCCTACGCGGATTGGAAAGCGCGCGCTGACCTCTCGTTCGGCCTCGGGGCCACCTACGAGCGCAATGCCTTTGATCAGCTCGCCTATGCGACCCCGTGGTCGAACACGATTGAATCGTTTGGCCTTTGGGCGCATGCCGACTGGAAGCCCACGGCCTCCGACCGACTCAAGGTCGGCGCGAGACGCGATGACTTCAGCGACTTCGCGGGCAAGACGACGGGGGAAGTGACCTGGGGACATACCTTTAATAAACAAGTCGCCACGCACTTAAAGGCCGCCACCGCCTACCGTGCGCCCTCGGCGAATGACCTCGCTTACGGCACTTCGCAAAACCTCATCCTACGCCCCGAAGCCAACCGGGCCTTCGAGGCTGGCCTACGCTTCAATAGCACGGATGCATCCGGCCCAAACTGGACCCTCGTCGCGTTTGAAAATAACCTGACCGACCTGATCGACTACGACCCCAACGATAATTATAAAACCTTCAACATCGCCAAGGCCCGCACCCGTGGGGTCGAACTCGGCGTCGAAGCCCGTCCGACCAAGGGCATTCGCCTCTTCGGGGCGGCCACCTCCCTGCAGACCAAGGCCTTGACCAATTACTTGGGCGTCATCGCCGCTGGGGAGTCCCTGCTGCGTCGGCCGACCTTCACCCTCTCGGCCGGTGCCGAGATCACGCCCACGGAACGCTGGAGCTTCGGCGCAGGCGTCACGCTCCTGCATGGGCGCATCGACTACGACTGGGATAACTCCCAACGCATCGACCTGCCAAACTCGTTAGTCTGGCGCGGCTGGGCGCGCTTCGCGTGGGATGACTCGACGGACCTAACCCTCCGCCTGGAAAATATCGGTGGCGAAACAGCCCCGCCGGCGGCTTTGGGCTACGGTGCCCAACCCCGCTCGGTGTACGTTGGCGTGGCGAAGAAGTTCTAAAGAACAAAGCGGTCCGGTTGGCTGGAGAGTTAAGTGGAAAGGTGCAAAGGTGTAAAAGTGCACAGGTAGTAACATCCTGGCGAGGTAGGGTCAGCACTGCGTGCTGACCTAGCGGAGTACGGAGTACTGATTACGGATTACGGAGCCACGGGCTAAGCCCGCGCTATCCTTCCCCTCCCCAGTTCCCGGTCCCCTTTGCCTCCCTCCTCCGTCCTTTGTAATCTGTCCTCTGAACTCTCAATCACCTTGCCCCTCCTCCTCCGTCCTCTGTCCTCCGAGCTCTCGTTCACCTTTACACCTTTGCACGGCTTCTAGCTTTCTCGCGCTTCGCGCGCCGTCCCCTCTTGCCTCCCGAGCGGTTTAGGGCACAGTTCACCTTCCTTCCTAATGAGCCGGTATTATTTCGCTTACGCCTCTAACCTTGACGCCGCTCAGATGGAACGGCGCTGCCCGGGCCTGCAGTACCGCGGGAAGGCCTTCCTGCCCAAGCACCGCCTCGCGTTCACGCACATGAGCACGACTTGGGGTGGCGGTTCGGCCGATATCTTGGAAGACATGGATTCGCCTGGCGTCTGGGGAGCCGTCTACGAACTCACCTTGGACGACTGGAAGCGCCTCGCGGAGGCCGAAGGCACGTCCTACAAGCGCGTCACCGTCACCGTTTGGGAAGCCGGCGTCGAGGAATGCCCACTGGAATGTGATGCCTTCAAGGTCATCGACATCACCGGCCCGCACCTCCCCTCCAAGCTTTACCACGAAAAGATTGTCCGCGGTGCGTTAGCGCGCGGGCTCCCGGCTGGCTGGGTCACCTGGCTGCGCGGGCTTTCCGCCAAAGGCTGACGCACATTCTGTCTTCGGTAGGGGCCAGTCTTTGCCTTGCCCACCAAGCAAGGAGGGCGCGGTAAACCACGCCCCTATCATAAGGCAACTAGGTCAGCACGCAGTGACGACCCTACCTCGCACCAATATAGCCACCTGTGCACTTTTGCACGGTTGCACCTTTGCACTGCATCTTTTCAGCCCCCATCTCCTATCCCCTATCCCCTATCCCCCAACCCCTCATTCACGGGAACCTTTCGCCTCATTTAGACTCATAAATCCCATCGACAGCCCTAAGGGTCAGGTTCAATCCTGTTAGACCCCTAGGCACCCCACCCTTCCCCCTCTATGTTCACCCATACACGTACCCTCGTGGCCTTGACCACTCTCGCGCTTTCGGCCCTTACGGCCCCGGCCGCAGACGCCCCTAAAAAGGCCGATGCCCCGAAGAAAGCCGCCGCTAAGCCGACCGGCAAATTCCTGGACATGGACTACGGTCGCTTCCACAGCGCCTCCATCGACAACGCCCAAGGCAAGAGCCCCTTTGAACAAAAGGGCTGTGCGGCCAATAAGGCCGTGCTCGTGAATCTTGGCGCCGAAGATGCCGGTTACGCCTTCGACACTGAAACCCTCCGTGGCGCTGGCCTTTGGTCCGGCGGCTGGTTCAAGCGTAAGGGCGTTACCTTCGATGGTGCCCACGGCCCCAACCCAGCCCCCGCTGAAGGCGCCGACCTCTTCGCCGAGACCAATCCTGGTCCTGGCTGGAGCCAGAACGGCAGCTTTGCCGAACCGCGCAAACTTCCCGCCGGCCCAGAGAAAGTCATGTCGCCGATCCCGCTCGGCCCGCTCCCACGCGAACACTCCAAATACCTCGGCCTCTACCTCGCCGGCGATCGCGTCACCTTCGCCTACACCGTCGGCGGCGCCAGCCTCCTCGAAAGCGCTGAGCTCGCAACCATCGGCGGCGTCAAAGTAATCAGCCGCAGCTTCACCGTCGTCTCGGGCGAGTTGAATGAATCCGTCCGCTTGGCCGACCTCCCCTATGGTGGCAGCATGAAGGCCAACGGCCTCACCGCTTCGCTCACGCTCAGCAAGGGCAAGGCGGGCGACGCACTCCCGACCGAAGTCGCCGTCCACGGCGTCAACGGCACCCTGAGCACGGACGGCAACGTCCTCGTGCTCAAGCTCGGCAAGGTCGCTACGGGCACCAGTTTCAAGGTCTCCTTCGCCCACGGGGGCAAGGACGTCACTGCCCTCACCAAGGCCGCCGCCGGCAGCGCCAAGCCCGTCGACCTCCGCGCCTTCACCAAGGGCGGTGAGTCGCACTGGAAGCAGGACGTCATCACCGAAGGCGTCCTCGGCGAAATCGACCAAGCCAAGCAGGCCGACACCGTCAAGGAACAGCTCGCGAAGGCCACCGACGCGAACAAGAAGGCTGCGCTCCAGGACAAGCTCGCCGAAATCCTCAACGCCCCGTACCTCGTCGACAACGTCACCATCCCCGAAAACAACCCTTATAAGTCTTGGATGCGCGTCGGCGCCCTCGCCTTCTTCAAGGACGGCCGCATCGCCTTCTCCACCTGGAGTGGCGACGTCTGGGTCGGCAAGGTGTCCGATGATAAGCTGAGCAAAATCACTTGGCACCGCTACGCCACCGGCATCTTCCACGCCCTCGGCCTGACGGTCGTCAACGAACAGCTCTACGTCCTCGGTCGCGACCAGATTACGCGCCTACATGACCTCAACGGCGACGGCGAGGCCGACTTTTACGAGAACTTCAATAATGACGTTCAGGTCACCTCGAACTTCCACGAGTTCGCCTTCGACCTCCAGACCGACTCCCAAGGTAACTTCTACTTCCTAAAGGGCGGCCCCGTGAATCCGGGTGGCCGCGGCTGGGGTCCGCTTAGCGAACACCATGGCTGCATCTTCAAGGTCTCCCCAGACGGGAAGAAGTTTGAAGTCTACGCCACGGGCATCCGGGCCCCGAACGGCATGGGCGTCGGCCCCAACGGCGAAATCTCGAACGGAGACAATCAAGGCACCTGGGTGCCCGCTGACTACATCCACCTCTCGAAGCCTGGCGACTACGTCCTTGTGCCTGACCTCTCTCACCGCTTGCCGGCGCCGACCAAGTACAGCCCGCACCTGTGCTGGATTCCGTATGACGTCGACAACTCCAACGGCGGACAGACTTGGGTTACCAGCAAGAAGTGGGGTCCCTTCGAAGGCCGCATGCTCTACCTCTCGTATGGCAAGTCCTCGCTGTTCGGCGTCCTCCAGGAACGCGTCGGCGACGTTGCCCAAGGCGGCGTGGTCAAGTTCCCCCTGAAGTTCACCACCGGGCAGATGCGCGGTCGCTTTCACCCAATCGACGGCCAGCTCTACACGTCCGGCCTCAAGGGTTGGCAGACCAACGGTGTGAAGGACGGCGCTATCCACCGCGTCCGCTACACCGGCAAGTCCATCACCATGCAGGAATCCCTGCACGTCACGACCAAGGGCATCACCATCGGTTTCTCGGGCGCCCTCGACAAGAAGTCTGCCGGCGACGTCCAGAATTACTCGATCGAGCAATACAACTACCTGTACTCGGGTGCCTATGGCTCCGCCGACTACAAGGTCAGCAAGCCCGGCGAGAAAGGCACGGACCCCGTGGCCATCAAGTCGGTGACGGTTTCGGCCGACGGCAAGTCGATCTTCCTCGAAGTCCCCGGCCTCCAACCCGTCGACCAGATGCGTATCAAAATGAACCTCAAGGCGGTCGACGGTTCACGCGTGCCTGATGAAGTGAGCAACACCATTAACGTGGTGCCAGAGAAGCAGGGCGAAGACTACCGTAGCTTCGCTAAGTAATCCCTCTCAGCGTCCCTAGACGAAGGCCCGGCTCACGCCGGGCCTTTTTGTTGCTGGACGCTTGCCAAAGGCGGACTAACTGACGCAATAAGGTGAGACCTGTAGCCATGACATTCCGCCACCTCCTCACCCTGCCCTGCTTGGCTCTCCTCGCCCTCGCGACGTCCGTCTTCGGTGCTGAGCCAGGCCTCAGTGCGAGCTTCACCGCCGGCGGCCAGACTGATACGCGCACGGATCGTATGCTCGCCCTCTTCGTTCCGGCCGGCCAACCCGTCACACCTTTCCTCAAAGCTGGTCCCTTCACCGCCAAGTGGGAAGGCCAGATTGAGTCTTCCATCCGCGGCAACTTTACCTTCAGCGCGGAGACTTCGGGCAATTTTAAGTGCACGATTAACGGCCAAGTCGTCTGGGACGGTACTGGCCCCAAGACCATCCAGATTAACCAAGGTGCTAACAAGATATCCGCCGAGTTCACGAGCGCCGCACAGGGCGACAGCTTCGTTCGCTTCTTCTGGCAGTCGAAAGAGTTCCCTCTCGAGCCCGTGCCGCCGATGGCGCTCGCGCATGAGCCCACCCCCGCCGAGCAAACCGGCGAACGCCTCCGCGCTGGCCGACTCCTCTTCGCCCAGCTGAATTGCGCCGCTTGCCACGCCGATGCCGCCAAGATCCCCGCCAAGGGCCAAGGCATGCCAGAGCACGGTCAGCTCGCGCCCTTACTCAGCGGCTTCAGCACAAAGTATAATCCTGACTTCCTTACCGAGTGGATTGCCGACCCACACTCTATCCGGCCAGGCACGCACATGCCCAAGGTCTTCACGGGCCCTGACGCGGCGCAGAAAGCCGCCGACGTTGCCGCGGCGCTGAGCATGGGCGAAGCGCCCAAGGCCGGCAACAAGCCCAAGGCCGAGGACGGACTCGTCGGCGGGGCACTCTTTGCTAACCTTGGTTGCATCGGTTGCCACCAACGCCCTGACGCAGAAGTCGCGGGTAGCCCGACCCACGGGCGCATCCCCCTCGCTCACCTCAGCGATAAGTATCAGCTCCGCGTCGAAGCCCTCGCGACCTACCTCAAGGACCCCAGCGCCAACTATGCCGCGACGCGGATGCCGCACTTCCGTCTCAACGATGAGGAAAGTACGCAGCTCGCCACCTACCTCTTGCTCAATGGCCGCATGGTCAAGCGTAAGGCCATCCAAGGCGATGCCACCCGCGGGGGCCAGTTGCTCCTCAGCGCTGGCTGCCT
>CAMDWM010000104.1:0-6022 GCA_945878755.1 Akkermansia muciniphila | reverse complement strand
ACCGCACTGCGCTCGGGGTGGCCAGGAACGATGGCCGGGTCGCCGGACTTCCCGCCGCGACGAGCAGCGTCCAGGGAATCTAAGCGCAGCTTCCCCTTGGTCTTCGCTTCGTCGGGCCCGTGACAGGCGAAGCAGGTGTCCGAGAAGATAGGCCGAATATCGCGGTTGAACTCAACACGCTCCTCGGCGAGCAACGTCGAGACAGCGGTGAGTAGGACTAAAATTGTCGAACGCCGGACTTGCATGGCTTACTTAGCTTCGGCCAAGGACTTGATGGAGAGGTCACGGAAGCCAACGGCATCGCCGTGGCCAGCGAAGCCGAAGAAGCCATTCTTACGATCTTTGCCCGGGTGGGCGCTCTTCGCCATGACCGTGGCCATGTCGACCTTGCTGAGGTCGGCGTCGAGAATTACGAAGCCGTTGAGTTCGACCTTGATGGTGGAACCCTTGACCGTGACTTCCTGGAAGTTCCATTCACCGATGGGGCGCTGGTAGCCACGCTGCGCAGCAACCATGCCGTAGGCCGAGCCATGGACCTGCCGTGGGTCAAGCTTGCCCTTCACCTTGTCGTAATTGTCGTCGAGGATCTGTAGTTCGCACATGCCGACATAGGCAGTGTTACCGGTGCCTGGAAAGCGGAGGCAGAGGCCATTGTTACCGCCGGAAGGGACCTTAAATTCGAAGCGAGCCACGAAGTCCGTTAGGTCATCCTTGTGGTAGAGGTTACCGCCCTTGTTGGGCTTGCAGAAGATGGCGCCATCCACGACTTCATACTGGTCGGTCGCGCCCTTCCAGTCGGTGAGATCCTTGCCGTTGAAAATCGCTTTGAAGCCTTCGGTGCCCTTAGAGGCGAGGTACTTATTGGCTTCAGCACCGTTGATTTCGCGCACGAAGACGTTGCGCCAGCGGATGGGGGCACCATGGGTCTGGAGGCAGATGGGGCCCTTGGCGGGGACGGCGAGCTTGCGGTCGTAATAGTTTTCGAGGCTGGCATAATCGACCGTCTGCTTGCCGTTGAGCCAGATGCTGACGCGGGCGCCGACCATGACGATGCGCAGGGTGTTCCATTCGCCGGGAGCCTTGTCGGCAACGACGAGCGGGAATTTGCCGTTGTTCAGGCCGTTATTCCAGAGCGCACCACTCCCTTTGTCGGCGCCGTTCTTCTTTTCCTTAGCGTTGGCGGGGTCCCAGATTTGTACTTGGGGGACGTTGCGGAGGTAGATGCCCGAGTCACCGAGCGGTGCCATGTTGTATTCGAGGGTCAGCTCGATGTCGCCGTATTCCTTCTCGGTGGTGGCGTACTTACCCTTGCCGTCGTTGACGAGTTCGTCGCCTTCGGCCTTCCAGTGGGCAAGCATGTCAGCCGTCCAGGTCTTATCACGCTCGGTGCGCTTTTCGGGCGCGAGGGCGAGGTAGGCCCGGTGGTCGGAAGTGTCGCCACCGCGCCAGCCAGTGAGGTCCTTGCCGTTGTAGAGCGAGGTAAAGCCTTCGGGTGGGGTGGGCGCCGCCGTCAGGGCGACGGCAGCAAGGAGGAGGGCAAGGAGACGCATAGGACTTTGAAGAGGGGAATTAGAGTGGCTCGAGGGTGCAGCGTTTCACTTCGAAGGCGCCGCCTTCGGATTGGAGACCAATGAAGCCTTCGGAGAGGTTCGTGCCAGTGGCTTTGTTCACTTCCTTGCCGTTCACGAGGATGGTCACGGTATCCTTATCACAGATCGTGGTGAAGGTATTCCATTCGCCCGCTGGCTTCTCCGCGTCGAGCTGCTTACCGATGCGGTAGCCACGGATGGTACCGTCTTTGGCTTTCATGGCGACGCCTTCCTTGGAAGTCGCCCCGGACCAGAAATAGAAATCACCTTGGTTCTTGTACATACCCTGACACTCGATGCTCTTCGGCCAGATGGCGTCGGGAGCGGTCATGTGAACGACGACACCGGTGTTGCCGGGTTTGGTGAAGCGCCATTCGACCGTGAACTTATATTGTTTATAGGACTTCTCGGTGCGGAGAAAGCCATTGGGCTTACCGGTGCAGGCCAAGAGGCCATCTTTGACCGACCAGGTTTCCGCGGCGGGAGTCCCGCCTTTTAGGAAGGAGGTCCAACCCGTGAGGTCTTTGCCATTGAAGAGTTCAACCTTGGCGCTGGGCGTGGCGGCGGCAGCGGCTGGCGCGGTCGTGGCGGGGGCGTCGGCCGCTATGGCCAAGGGGGAGGCGAGGACGGACGAAAAAATCGCCGCCCAGAGAGGGAGGAGGGAACGTGGGGACATGGGCTGAAGTTAGCCCAAGCCCGACTCATGAAAAGGCTAAAGACAGGCGACCCGCATCAAATAAATGACGGCTATACCTTGTATACCATCGTCCTCACCTAGGCTGTCAGCTGCAGAGCCGAAAACTCGTCCAAGAAAAGCCGAACGCTCCCGTGTGTGCGCAGGATTGAGGCGGGGCACTTCGTGGTCAGCGGGCCGAGGCAAGCGGCGGCCACGGCTTGGGCTTTGCGCATGCCTGGAACGACGACGCTCAGGTGCTGGGCTTGCCGGAAGACCGGTATCGTTAGGCTTAACGCTTGCTTAGGAACATCCGCCAAGGTCGCAAAGCAGCCATCATTTAGTTGCTGCTGCTGGCAGGCATGGTCGAGCTGGACAACCTTCACGAGCTGTGGGTCGTCGAAGTCCGCAACCGACGGATCGTTGAACGCAATGTGACCGTTTTCCCCAATGCCTAAGCAGATGAGATCAATGGGCGCGGCGGAGAGTAAAGTAGTATAGCGGGCGGCTTCTGCAGCGGTGTCCGTCGCTTCGCCGTGGATTTCCGCAAAGCTTCCGAGGGGGACGTGGTCGAGGAAGTGTTGCCGTAGGTAGGTTCGAAAGCTGGCGGGATGCTTCGCGCGGAGTCCGATATACTCGTCCATGTGGAAGCCGTCGACGTGCGACCAGTCGATGACACCTTGGCTTTGAGTGATGAGCGCGGCGAGGAACTCATTCTGCGAGGGAGCGCAGGCGAAGACGACGCGGGCACGTGGTTGGGCCGTCAGGATTCCCTGCAATAGCTTCACCACATGGACGGCGGCACGGCGGCCCAACTCCTCACGGGACGGGCTGACGTCGGTCGGAATCGGGCGGAGTGGCATGGCTAGGCCATGATGCCCTTGACCTGCTTGCCCGCGACGCCGGTCAGGCGGATGTCGAGGCCTTGGAGCTTTACGTTCAGTCGCGTATGCTCGATGCCCATGAGCGCGAGCATCGTGGCGTGCAGGTCGTGGACATCGACGATGTTCTCGACGGAGCGGTAACCGAGTTCGTCGGTGCTGCCGTAGACAGTGCCAGCCTTCACGCCACCGCCGGCCAAGAAGACGCTGAAGCCCAAGATGTGGTGGTCGCGGCCAGAGCCTTGGCCCATGGGGGTGCGGCCGAATTCGCCGCCCCAGAGGAGCAGGGTGTCTTCGAGCATGCCCCGCTGCTTAAGGTCAGCGATGAGTGCCGCGGTAGCCTTATCGACGTCCTTGGCGGCCGAGCGCATACCGTCTTCAATGCCGCCGTGGTGATCCCAGGCGCGGTGGTAAAGTTGAATCATGCGCACGCCGCGTTCGGCCAGGCGACGAGCCATCAGACAATTGGAAGCGAAAGAGCCGTCGCCGACTTCCTTGATGCCGTAGTTCTCGAGGGTCTTGGGCGACTCGTTCTTGAAGTCGAGTAGGTCAGGCACGCTCGTCTGCATCTTGAAAGCGAGTTCATACTGCGCAATACGTGTCGCGATCTCGGGGTCGACGGTCTCTTCGGCGAGCGTGCCATTGAGGCGACGGATTTCGTCGACGACCTGACGTTGGGTGCTCTGGCAAACGCCTTGCGGGTTGCCGATGTAGTGCACGGCATCGCCCTTCGATTGAAAGAGGATACCTTGGTATTTGCTCGGCAAGGCCCCACTGGACCACTGGCGTGAGGAGATTGGCTGCTGGCCCGTCTTGCCCGCCGAGGTGAGCACGATGTAACCAGGGAGGTTTTCGGTCTCCGAGCCCAAACCGTAGAGCAGCCAAGAGCCCATGCTGGGGCGGCCCTTGATAATCGAGCCGGTATTCATGAACGCATGCGCGGTGTCATGGTTGATTTGTTCGGTCCGCATCGAGCGGATGACGCAGAGGTCGTCCGCGTGTCCGCTAATGTAGGGGAAGAGGTCGCTGATCTCGATGCCAGCCTTGCCGTATTTCTTATAGTCGATGAAGGAGCCGCGGGCCTTTAGTACCGCCCCCTGCAACTGCGCGAGCTGCTGTCCTTTGGTGAAGGACTCAGGGAAGGCTTGGCCGTCGAGCTTCTTGAGTGCTGGCTTCCAGTCGAAGGTCTCGAGGTGCGAGGGGCCGCCCGCCATACAGAGATAGATGACGCGTTTCGCCTTCACGGGGAAGTGCGGGGCCTTCAGGAAGCCCTTGGAGAAGTTGGCGGAGCTAGGCGCGTCGGTCGCGGCGAGGCCTTTGGCCGCGAGCATGGCAAAGGCGGCGCTACCCAAACCGTAGGCGCTCTTGGTGAGGAAGCTCCGTCGGTTGATCGACAGCGTATGCGCAATGGGGTCGTAAGGGTTCATAGCTTAGTAGCGTGTGATGACTTCGTGAGAGTTGAGGAGCACGCGGCAGGCCTGCGTCCAAGCGGCGTGCGTCGCGGGGTCGTCCGTCGCTGACGACGTTAGGCCAATCTTCAGAATCTTCGTCGCTTCGGTCGGGTTGGCCGTATAGTAGACCTTCTGATCCGCGATGAGTTTCTCGAGCGCGGTGCGTTCCGATGCTTTAATATTACGGCCGACGGCGAGAACGAAGGCGGCGTTGAGGCGGTCTTCCTTGGCTGGCTTGGTGAGGAGGCGGGCCGCGAGGACGCGCGCCGCTTCGACGAAGGTAGGGTCATTCAAGAGTGTCAGTGCCTGTTGCGGCGTATTGCTGGAGCTGCGTAGGGCTACGCACTCGTCGCGGGCCGGGGCATCGAAGTTCACCAACATCGGGTGGAGGAACATCCGCTGCCAGTGCATGTAGAGGCCGCGGCGCCATTGTTCGGCATCCTTACTCGCGCTATAGTTACGGTTAGGGAACTGCAACGGCTCGTAGTAGCCGTCGGGTTGATAGGGCTTCACGCTCGGCCCGCCGATGTCCGTGGCGTTCAGCAAGCCAGCGATGGCGAGGGCGTTGTCGCGGATGAATTCGGCATCGAGGCGACGCGGATTCTGCGAGGCCAAGAGTCGGTTAGCCGGGTCGAGGTCTTTTAATTCAGGACGCAGGCTGCTGCTCTGGCGGTAAGTGCGGCTCGTCACCATGAGTTTAACCATGCGCTTGACGTCCCAGCCATGGTCGCGGAATTCGACCGCGAGCCAGTCCATGAGCTCGGGGTGCGAGGGGAGTTCGCCTTGCGAGCCAAGGTCATCTAGGACGGCCGATAGGCCATTGCCATGGAAGATTTGCCACAAGCGGTTCGTGAAGGTGCGGGCGGTGATAGGATTTTCCTTGGACGTCAGCCAATTCGCGAGGTCCAGGCGGGTGAGGCGCTGTTGTTCGGTACTCTGGCGGTAGCCGGGCAGGAACGAAGGGGTGGCGGGCAAAACTACGGGGCCAGTGGTGTCGAGGAAGTTGCCGCGTGGTAGGATCCGCACCGTGATGGGTGCACGCGCTTCGGTCACGAGCGACCAAGCTGCCCCGCGTCGATAGTCGCGGAGTTTGGCCGCCATGGCTTTGACCTGCTCGAAGTCGGGGCGTGCCGGCTGGACGGAGCAGAGGTAGGCGACGGCTTGATCGGCGGGTGTCCGCGGGAGGTCACCGACGGTCAGTGGGTCGTAGCCTCCAAAGGGTGTGACCGAAACCTGAATAGGCTGAGTATTAGCTCCGTCGATGGCGATTAGCAGGGCGTCGCCTTCGGTGAGTTCAGCCGGAGTGTCCAGGAGCCAGACGGCGGAGGCGGTGCCAGTTGCTGGCACCGTTAACGCCCAGGTATTACCGATGCCCAGAATCTCGGCACCGCCGGAGTGCTTAAGGTCTTTCGTCGCAGCATCAGCGAA
>CAMDWM010000103.1:0-6080 GCA_945878755.1 Akkermansia muciniphila | reverse complement strand
GCCAACGAGGAAGTCCTCATCATTAACGTGGGCGCCCGTTCGACCTCGCTGAGCTTCGTCGGCCCGGCCGGCGCCAATATTCAGTCTGCCAATATCGGTGGCAACCTGTTGACGCAGGGCGTCTCCGACAACACCGGCCAGCCCTTTGCGACGGCGGAAGCGGTCAAGGTGGGATACTACTCCGGCGTCGTGCACCTCTCGGAATCGGATCCGCAGGTCGCGTTATTGCAGGTTAATTCGCAGGGCTTCATTCGCCGCCTCTCGCAAGACATCAATCGCCGCCTCATTAACGTTCGCCGCGGTGCCGCTGGTCGGCAGCCGACCCGCATCCTTTTGACGGGCCGCGGTTCTTTGGTTCCTGGCCTCGCCGAGCAGCTCACGGAGTCCCTCCGTCTCCCGGTCGAGCAGTTCGATCCCTCTTCCGCCCTCACGCCTGGTCCCGAGCTCAACCCGGATTACCTTCGCCAGCACGTCCACCAGATTTCCGAAGTCATCGGTGAAGCCGCTTCTTTGCTACTGCCGCAGAGTTCGGGGGTGAACCTGATCCCGCGGGATATCGCTGCCCAAATCGCCTTTGATGCCCGTAAGCCTAAGCTCTTGGTGGCCGCCCTCCTCGCGGCGCTGGCGCCTTGGCCGGTCTTTCTAGCTTTGGCCGACGCCACCGACTATAATACCGCCCAGATTAATCTACTGCAGGCGCGGGCCGACGTGCTCAAGGGCCACGAAGCCACGATTATCAAGACGCACAGCGACGCTCAAGCGGTGCTCGTCACTAATCAATTGCTGGAGTCCGTGGTCACCAACCGCTCGAATTGGCCGGCCTTTTTAACCGATCTCCAGTCTCGTGTGGCCCAGAGCAAGAATACTTGGGTCGAAGAAATTCGCGTGGTTCATATCGCTGGCGTGGTTGCTCCCGCCGTCGAAGGGGAGGCCCCGAAGCCCCCGGCGCCTCCCGTGACTAAGGTCACCGTCACGGCCCGCATCCTGCTCGACAAGGTTGCCCCCGGTAAGACCTTCAACGCTCGCGAACTCATCGAGCGCCAGAACGCCTTAATGGCTAGCCTGAAGAAGTCGGCGTTCATCGCGGACATCCCTTCCGACGAAATCAAGCCGGACTATAAGGAAGCCAACGTCCCTAAACTCACCTTCACGTTGATCATCCAAAAGGATAAAGCCCTCTAAGTCATGGAAAACTTTAAGCAGAATAAACTCTTCTACAGCTCGCTCATCGCGGTCGGGGTCGTCTTCGTTGCTGGGCTCGGAGCCAGTTACTGGAAGTATACGGATAAGAATGCGACCGCAGCCAAACTTAATGTGCAGCAGAAGAACAGCCGTAACCTGTTGAATGGGCATACGCTGCCCGCCACCACCGACAGCGTCTCCTTGACCCCTGCGAACGTGGATGCCGCGACCAAGGATTTGGTCGATCTCAATGCCCAGAAAGATCAGCTCAAGGACCTCATCGCTGGTGCCGCCGAGTCCCGTATCAACGGTAAGGATATGTCCAACACTGCGCTGGCCTCGGAAATCAAGCAGTCCGTGGACGAATGGACCAAGTTTGCCGCTGACCGTGACATCCGCATGCTGCCGAACGAAAAGTGTGAATTTGGTTTCCGCCGCTACATCCGTAATCCCGGCACCTCCCCAAAGCGCGACATCGTGCGCGTCGACCAGCAGCGCCAAATCATCGACTTCCTTTACAAGACGCTGGCTGATTCCCGGCCGGTAATCGCCGGCGCCCCGGTCCCCATTGTCCTCGAGTCCATCGATCGCGAAGCCGTTGAGACCTTCGAGAAGATTGCGGAAGGTAAGCCTGGTGCAGGCAATTTCGCTCAACCCGAAACCATTCGCAATGAAACGGATGAGTTCGCCCCGACCCGCACCTTCCGTCAGCCTGGCCTCGTCGACACGCTCTCCTTCCGGGTGCGCTTTGTTGGCACGACTGCCACGCTCCGCACCTTCGTTAATAAGGTCCGCAACAGCGGCCGCCCGTTTGCCGTTACGGCGGTCGAAGTCAGCACGCCGTCCGCGGACACGCTGAAGTTGCTTGGGGCTACTTCCACCGTCGTTTCGGCTTCGGCGCCGACGGCCGCGGTGCCCGTCACCAGCCTCCCGCGCTTCTTCAACGCCGATGCCGCCGCGGCCAGTAATTCTAAAGCGGCCGCCCCGGCGCCCAAGGAAGAGCGCAAGGTCGTCATCCGCCAAGCCCCCGCGCATTTCTCCGTCCAAGTCGATTACCTCACGGTGGTCGAAGATAAGCCCGCCGTTGAGGGTGAACCCAAGAAATAATCCGAGACCCTTTCCATGAATTCCCGTAAGGACTTCTTCCTCTTTATCGGCTCAACGCTTTTGTTGGTCGCCGGTATCACCGCATGGGGCCTGCTCGGTCAAGGCTGGTCACCCGAACTCGTCAAGCCCCTGCTCCCTGCGGAAGAGGCGCGCCAGGTAGCCATTCCGGAACTCTCCTTAGCGCCGAAGGGCGGCGATTACCCAAACACTCCTCGCGCCTCTCTGGCCGACGGCGCCAATGATTGGCTCGCCCCAGAGGAAAACGACGATGGTTGGGATTACGACCTCTTCACGACCATCGACATCGCCTGGGACCCCGCCCAGTCCGAATACGTCCCGCTCGGCCGCAAAGTTATTCCGCTGCCCCCGTTTGGCATCGCCTTAGTCAAGGTCGGCCACCCGACCTATCCATACGTTCTCAGTACTACCATGGCACCGCGCTCTGGCTTGGAAGCGGATCGCGAGTTCCTGATTCAGAATATCGAAACCAAGACTTACTACGAGCGCTGCAAGCTGAAGCAGCGCCTCGACCCCAAGGTCCCCGTGACCCCGGTGGCTTTTAAGGTCGAAAAGATGGCCGATGGCTTCACCCGCAATGTCCTGACCTTAGATGACAAGACCGCTGGCCGGCTTGTCGAAATTGACGATATCAAGCCCATCGAGTTCAAGGATTCGATTAACATCCTCTTGGTGGCGACCGATAGCCCCACCACGACCTGGGCCCGCCACCGCAAGGGCGATAAATTCGCCTACAAAGGAGCCGATTTCGTCATCAAAGACATTGACTTGATTAACAAGACCGTGACCGTTGAGAAGACCTTTATCCCCGACCCTAAGAAGGGGCGAAAATCCTTCACCGAGACCTTGGCCATCCCCGCCGAGGTCAAGCCTGCTTCCCCTAATAAAGTCAAAGCTCCTAAATAACCTTTTACCTCCGCTGCCCCGATGAAAAATCATAAACGCAACCGGCTCGCTTGGGCCACCCTCGCTGCCGCCGTCGCTGTCGGCTCTCTCGTCGCCCAAGACGTAGATCCGGTGACGCAAAAGACCCAGCTCCTCTCCGAGGCGCTGGCCGCTCGCGAGAAGGGTGACCTCCAGGTCGCTCTCGAAAAGTTCGAGCAGATCCAAAAGATTTCCGCTGACGATGAAGCCGCCAAGGAAGGCATCGCTACCGTCAAGGCTGCCCTCGCCGCCGCCGACAAAGCCAGAGCCGATGCCGAAGCCGCCAAGGTCAAGGCTTCGCAGCCTGCCCCGGTGGTTCCGGCTAAGCCAGCCACCTTGCTCGACGAGGTCGCTTCGAGTCACGAAAACCTTTACCGCGAAGTGGCTCAGGCTATCGCCGTCGCCAAGCAGATCGCCGAACAGGGCGACTACGCCGGTGCGCTCAAGGTTCTCGACGGCGCCAATGGTGCCCTCCCGAACAATACCGCTGCCCAGACTTGGCGCGACGAAATCTCTCTCACGAAGCAGGACATCATCAGCCGCCGCGAATCGGGCGACCAGGGTGCTGATCAACTGGCTCGCGCTGAAGTCGTCCGCCTCGCCAAGATTAACGCTGCCGCCATCGATGCGGCTTCGGCCCTCATTAACGAAGCTGAAAGCTCCGTCCGTAAGGGCGAGCTCGACGAAGCAACTACCCTGCTCGACAAGGCGTCCGCCAACCTGCCTCGCAACATTGCGACCAAGCCGGTCAGCGACCGTATCAAGTCGGTGAAATCCTCGATTATCTCCCGCCGCGCCTTCCTCGCGATGGATGCCCGCGAGATGAATAAGGCCGACGCCTTCGTCCGCGAGTTCGAGCGCCTCAATGGTGCCGACGACGCCAGCTCCCGCCGCCTCCGCGCCGAGTTCGCTTCAAAGAAGTCCGACCCGGCTTACCGCAGCGTCGATGAAATTTCCCCAGGCCTCCGCGCCAAGGATGACAAGGTCCAGGAGCTGCTCGTGAAGGGCCGCGCTCGCTACCTCTACGGCGACTACGCCGGCGCCCTCGATGCCTACCGCGAAATCCTCCAGTACCAGCCGAATAATTCCGAATCCAAGGCCTTCCAAGTTCGTATCCGCCAGCTCCTCTCGCAGAACTCTGGCCAGTGGAACCGCGGCGTCTCCAAGGGCAAGCTCCTCGAGCTGCTCGACGAAAGCTGGAAGCTGCCCGAAGTCTATAACCGCGAAGTCGGCCCAGTCGGTGGTATCGCTACCTCTGACCCGGTGCTCGATAAGCTCCGCGCGATCACCGTTCCGGAAATCAATATCCGCGACCTGCCATTCGACCGCGCCATCGCCCAGCTGACGATTGTCTCTCAGTCTTACGACAAGGAAAACAAGGGCGTGAACATGTTTGTCATCGACCCGGATCGCAAGAATCCGTCCGTCAACATGACGCTCCGTAACGTCACCCTCGAGAAGGCCATCGATCTCATCACCAAGCAGGTCAACTTCACCTACACGATCAACTCTGGTATCATCGAAATCCGTCCGGACTCCGGCTCGAACGACCTCGAAACTGAGTTCTTCCCGCTGAGTTCTGCGGCTGAAACCAAGATGACCGGTATCGGTACCGGAGCCCCGTCCGCTTCCACGGGCGGCACCCCCAGCCCCTTCGGTGGCGCCACCGCCGGTGCAGGTGCGACCGACGCTAACCCTCGTAATGATGGCATTAAGAACTTCCTGACGCGCTCCGGTGTGTCGTTCGAAGTGACCGGTGCGGTCCTCAACTACGACGGTACGACCCTGATTGTGACCCAGAACCGCAAGAACCTGGAGCGCATCCGTAACATCCTCCGTCGTTACTCCGACATCAAGCAGGTCCACATTGAGTCCAAGTTCATCGAAGTCTCCGAGTCCTCCCTGAACGAGCTCACGACTAACCTGCGCCTGTCCAAGACCGTCGGCGGCGTCCAGACCATCCGTGCACAGACGAATCTCCGTTCGGTCAATGACGTCTTCGGTTCCGCCACCGTCGCTAGCCCTGGCACGATTGCCGTCGCTGGCTCGCAGACGCTTATTGGAGTTAATCCTGTTACCGGGCTCCCTATCTACAATGTGACGCCTGGCATCACTACTCCGATCGCAAACAACCCGCCGAGCTTCCCTACGGGTAACTTCGGTGGCCGCGAGCCGAACTTCGGTGGAGCTACAGGTTGGAGCGGTGCCGCTGGTGCCTACAACGGCCTAATCGGCACAATCGGTTCCTACGACCTCTCAATCTTCCTTAAGGCTGTCGAGCAGAACAGTGGTTCCGACCTGATGTCCGCCCCAAGCCTCACCGTCCTCGACGGTAAGACCGCCATCATCAAGATCGCTCAGCTCCTCCGCTACCCACAATCCTATGGTGATACCCAATCGAACGTGGGTTCGCAGGGCGGTGGCCAGCAGGGCGGCGGCGGTGGTTCGGGTGTGACTATCACGGCCGGTACGCCCCAGGACTTCACCGTCCAGGAAGTCGGCGTGACCCTCGAAGTCACCCCGACTGTCGGCGCCGATGACTCGATTGCTCTTAACCTCAAGCCCAAGGTGACCGAATTCGAAGGCTTCGTTGAATACGGCGGCACCTCCGTCGCAATCTCTGGCTCCACGACCGTCACGATTCCTTCGGGCTTCTTCCAGCCGATCTTCACGACCCGTGAAGTCTCGACCGACGTCACTGTCTTCGACGGCGCCACGGTCGTCATCGGTGGTTTGACCCGCGAAGAAGTGAAGACCGTCAGCGACAAGGTTCCGGTCCTCGGTGACATCCCGCTCATTGGTGCGGCCTTCCGCTCCAGCGGTAAGTCCACGACCAAGAAGAACCTCAC
>CAMDWM010000102.1:0-6162 GCA_945878755.1 Akkermansia muciniphila | reverse complement strand
AAGGTTCGGCTTCTCACTTGCAAATTGGAATCATTCCAACTCATTCCTAACTTAGAATGATTCAAAAGCTCACAGAACACGATCGCGAGAATCTCCAAGAGTCCTTGGCGACCAGCGGCCAAAAGGTTACCGCGCAACGCGAAATCGTATTCGCCGTGCTTCTCGCCAAACGCGACCACCCGACGGTCGAAGATGTGTTCCAGCGGGCCCGTGAGTCCATGCCCGGGCTCTCCCTCGCCACGGTCTATAACTGCCTCGAAACCTTCGTGGGTTGCGGCCTCGTCCGGCAGGTGAATCACGAGCGCGAATCCACACGCTACTGCCCCAACCTAGCCCCGCATGCGCACTTCCGTGATGAGGCCACGGGGCACGTCCATGACATCGAGCTCCCCCCAGAGATTATCCAGAGCCTCCGCTCCATTCTACCGGCTGGTTTTAACTCGGAGACCATCGAAATCAGTTTTCGTGGACGCTCCCAGGAAACGGCCCCCCGCTCCACTTCTAACTAATTTCTTTTTACTTCCATGCCTGACTCTTTAGTCATCAAGAACCTGAACGCCTCGATCGGCGAACGCCCGATTTTGAAGGATTTCTCCCTCGCCGTCCCGAAAGGCGAGGTCCATGCCATCATGGGCCCGAACGGCACTGGCAAGAGCACCCTTTCGAAGGTCCTCGCCGGCCATCCCGACTACAGTGTGCAGTCGGGTTCTGCCCTGCTCGACGGCGAAGAAATTCTCGGCCTCGAGCCGGACGTCGTCGCCCGCCTCGGCCTCTTCCTCGCCTTTCAGTATCCCAGTGAGATCCCCGGCGTGACCATCGCTAATTTTATCCGTGCGGCCATCGTCGCCCGCCAAGCCAAGGGCGCGCCCTTCGACGCCAAGGCGTACTACACTGAGCTCTACGCAAAGATGGACGACCTCAAGATGGACCGTAAATTCACGGCCCGCTTCGTTAATGAAGGTTTCTCCGGCGGCGAAAAGAAGCGCTGCGAAATCCTCCAGTTGATGATGATTAAACCCAAGTATGCCGTCCTTGACGAAACCGACTCCGGCCTCGACATCGACGCCTTGCGCATCGTCTCCGAAGGTGTCAACCGCATGCGCGGACCCGACACCGGCTTCCTCGTCATCACGCACTACCAACGGCTCCTTGAATACATCATTCCCGACCGCGTCCACATCATGTGGGACGGCCGCATCGTCCACAGCGGCGGCAAAGAGCTGGCCATCGAACTCGAAGCCAAGGGCTACGATTGGGTGAAAACCGAACTCGCTTCGGCCTAAGACCATGGCTGAAATCGACGAAAACCTGGCCCAGCGTGAAGCGATCGACATCGATCGCTCGAAGGGCGACTTCAAATACGAGGAGAGCTACGCCTTTGATGCTGGCGTGGGCTTGAGCGCCAGCGTGGTCGACTACATCTCGAAGGTGAAAGACGAGGAGCCGTGGATTCGCGAGTTCCGCCAGAAGTCGCTGAAGATTTTTGAGGGGCTCCCCATGCCGACGCATTGGGCGACCGCTGACCTCGATAACATTAAGTTTGATAAAATCCGCTACTACCTCGCCAAGGGCCAGAAAGCCGTGCGCACGTGGGAAGAGGTGCCCGACGACGTTAAGAAGACCTTCGAACGCCTCGGTATTCCGGAGTCGGAACGCAAGTTCCTGGCAGGCGTTGAAGCCCAGTTCGACTCCGAAGCCGTCTACTCCCGCATGAAGGAAGAGCTCGAGAAGCTCGGGGTCATCTTCTGCGGCCCAACCGATGGCCTGCGCGACCACCCGGAAATCTTCCGCAAGTGGTTTGGCAAGGTCATCCCCGCCGGCGATAATAAGTTCGCCGCCCTGAACTCGGCCGTCTTCTCGGGTGGTTCGTTCATCTACATCCCGAAAGGCGTCAAGGTCGCTCAGCCCCTGCAAGCCTACTTCCGGATCAACGCCGAAAACTTCGGCCAGTTCGAGCGCACACTCATCATCGCGGACGAAGGCTCGGAAGTCACCTACATGGAAGGCTGCACGGCCCCCAAGTTCGAGACCGCCACCCTCCACTCTGCCGTCGTGGAACTCGTCGCCCTCAAGGGCGCGAAGATTCAATACATTACGGTGCAGAACTGGTCCGCCAACGTCTTCAACCTCGTCACCAAGCGTGGCGTCGCCGAAGAAGGCGCCGAAGTGCGCTGGATTGACTGCAACATCGGCTCCCGCCTGACCATGAAGTACCCCGGCGTCGTGCTCCGCGGCAAGGGCGCGCGCGGCGAAGTATTATCCATCGCCTTGGCCAACGACGGCCAGCACCAGGATACCGGCGCGAAGATGATCCACGCGGCCGATGACACCACTTCTAATATTATCGCTAAGTCCATCTCAGTCGGATCGGGCCGTTCCACCTACCGTGGCTTGGTGCATATCCCGAAGACGCTGAAGAACTGCCGTAACAACACTGAGTGCGACGCCCTGCTCATCAACGAGCACAGCCGTACCGACACCTACCCGGCGATTTCCGTCCGCGGCCAGAAGAACTCCGTGCAGCACGAAGCCAGCGTCTCTAAGGTTTCGGCTGAGCAGATTTTTTACATGATGCAGCGCGGCCTCTCCGAAGGCGAAGCCATGTCCCTCGCCGTGAACGGCTTCGTCAACGACCTCGTGAAGGAGTTCCCCATGGAGTATTCCGTGGAACTCAAACGCCTGATCGAACTCCAGATGGAAGGATCCGTCGGATGAACGTCGTCGCCTCCGCCCCCGCCGGCGTCCTCGACGTCGCCCTGCAGTCCGCCGAGACCACTCAGTTCCGCGCACAGGACTGGTTCGCCGTCCTCCGCCAGCAGGGCTGGCACACCTTCCAGTCGTTGCCGATGCCCACCCGCGACGACGAAAAGTGGCGCTTCTCCGACGCCCGTTCGCTCTCGCTCGATGGCTATGCGCCGGCGCCAGAGCCGACCGAAGCCCTCGCCGCCGCGCTGATCGCACGCTCGCACTTCGTTGCTCGCCCTGCGGCCCTCGTGGTTCACGTCGACGGCCACTGCGTCCTCCGTCCGGCCCTGTCCCCGGAGCTCACTGCCCAAGGCGTACGCTTTGAGACCTTAACGGATGCGGTGCGTCACCACCCTGCCCTCCTCCAAGAACACCTCTTGAAGCACGCGGCGGGTCTCGGTGGTGCTAAGTTCCTCGCTTTGCACCAAGCTTGGCTTCGGGCTGGCTACGTCCTCTTCGTCCCCAAGGGCGTCGAGATTCGCCAGCCGTTTGTGTCCGTCAACTGGACCTCGACCGACGGCGCAGCCGTCTTCCCGCACGCCTTGATTATCGCCGGCGAACACGCCACGGTCTCTATTCAGGACTACCACCTCGGTGCCACGGCCGACGCCCGCGCCTTGGCCATCTCTGCCTGCGACATCCATACCGGCACCGGCGCCAAGGTCTCCCGCCTCGCCGTCCAAGGCTGGGGCTCCCGCACGCAGTCCTTCCAGGTAGATAACACCTGTGGTGGTCGCGACGCGCTCATCACCTCGGTCAACGCCGCCGTCGGCTCGCGCCGCGCCCGTCTCGAGAACACCGTGCGCATCGATGGTCCCGGTGCGGACGTCCGCCTTTATGGCATCAGCGTAGCCACGGGTGAACAGGAGTTCGACCAACGCACCCTGCAGATTCACACGGCGGGCCAAGCGAAGTCAGACCTCCTCTTTAAGAACGCGCTACTCGGCAAGGCCCGCACGATTTTCTCTGGCCTCATCAAAGTCGCGCCTGATGCCCAGCGCACGGATGCCTACCAGACGAACCGGAACCTCCTGCTCTCGCCCGACGCCGAAGCGGATTCCCTCCCTGGTCTGGAGATCGAAGCTAACGATGTGAAGTGCTCGCACGGTGCGACGACTGGCCAGGTCGACGAGAACGAGCTCTTCTACCTGCGTGCTCGCGGCATCCCGCTGGAAGTCGCGCAAGAACTCCTCGCCCAAGGCTTCCTCGAAGAAGTCATTGCTAAGGTCGAAGACGAAGAAGGGGCCGAAGCCCTCCGCGGCATGCTGAGCGCTAAATTCCACCAAGTTTAATTTTATGAGCGAAGACACCACTGGCCAACGCCACGCCCCTAGCCCACACGACCGCACCCTCGCGCGCGACGTGCAAGCGACTGTCATTCCAGCGGGCGAACCCGCCGTCCTCCCGGCGGGCACTAAGGTCACCATCACGCACCGCCTCGGTGGCAACTTCACCGTTGTCTGCGACTCAGGTATGTTCCGCATTAAAGGCACAGACGCCGAAGCACTCGGTGAGCAGGTGCCCTCCGACGCCACCGAGAACGAAGGTAAGACCGACGCCTATGGCTCGATTGGCACGGCGGAACACCCTGGGCATGCCGGCAAGCCTTCCGATGAAGCCGTCTGGGATAGCTTAAAGAAAGTTTTCGATCCAGAAATCCCGGTGAATATCGTCGACCTCGGTTTGGTCTACTCACTCAAGGTCGACGCCATCGATGGGTCCACCGACCGTCATAGCGTGGTAGTCGCCATGACCTTGACGGCGCCCGGTTGCGGCATGGGTCCAGTCATCGCCGAAGACGCACGTAACCGAGTGCTCTCGGTGCCAGGCGTTAACCAGGCACAGGTCAGTATCGTCTGGGACCCACCATGGACCCAGACCATGATCTCCGAAGACGGCAAGATGCAGTTGGGGCTCATTTAAAGGACCCTGAAGGTGCCCATTAGAGGGGACTAAGGTTGGGTAGCCTTCTTTTGTCTTCCCGCAGGATGTAAATTTCCCGATGGTAGGGAACCGCCGAGCCCCTCGGGGGTCATCCTTTCCTTACCCCATGAAGTCGCTCCTGCGTTTGTCCTTCCTTGGCTTAGCCTTCGCTGGCTTCGTTGCCCCGCTCACCGCGGCGCCCGCTGCCCCCGAGGACATGCGCTTCAAGGTCGAGAAACTACTGGGAGACATCCCACAGCCGATGACGACCGAGATGGGACCAGACGGTCGGCTCTACTTCAACGAATACGGCGGCTTGCTGAAGGCCATCGACCTCAAGACGAAGCAGGTGAAGGTCATCGGCAAGCTCGAGGTCTTTCTGCAGCAGGAGAATGGCTTCCTGAGTTTTGCTCTCGACCCTAAGTTCAGCGAGAATGGCTGGGTCTACTGCCTCTACTCTCCCATCGGCTTTGATGGTCAATCCATCTCGCGCTTCACAATTAAGGACGACGTGCTCGACCTCAAAAGCGAGAAGATCCTCCTGCGCTACGACGAGCAGCGCAAGGAGTGCTGTCACCACGGAGGCAGCATGCTCTTCGGTCCGGACGGCAACCTCTACTGGTCTGCTGGTGACAACACGCACCCCTTCGGCGACAGCCAAAGCTACTCACCCGCGGATGAACGTCCGGGTCGCCATCCATGGGATGCGCAGAAATCCGCCGCCAGCACCATGAGCCTTGCGGGTAAGGTAAACCGTATCCGCCCCAAGGCCGACGGCACCTACGAGATCCCGGCTGGTAACCTCTTCCCGGTTGGCACGCCCAAGACCCGTCCCGAAATCTATGTGATGGGTTGTCGGAATCCCTGGCGCCTATCCATCGACCGCACCACGGGCTTCGTCTACTGGGGCGAGGTCGGACCAGATGCCAACGCCGACGGTCCCCGCGGCCCACGCGGCTACGATGAAATCAACCAGGCCCGTAAAGCAGGTAACTTCGGCTGGCCTTACTTCGTCGGCGACAATTACGCGTACGCTAAGGTCGATTTCGCCACCAACGCTATCGGCCCCTTTGCCGATCCCGCCCGCCCGCGCAATACGAGCCCCAACAACACGGGCTTGAATGACCTACCGCCCGCGACCCCGGCATTTATCTACTGGCCGTATAAAAGCCCGAAGAAGTGGCCCGAGCTCGGCGAAGGTGGCCGCACGGCCTGTGCGGGGCCGGTCTTCCACTATTCACCATCGTTCGAAAAGACCGATGGCTTCCCGGAATACTTCGACCGTTGCTTACTCTTCTGGGATTGGCAGCGGCCGTTCATCAAGTGGGCGCGCCTCGACGCCGACTCGAACCTTGTCGGCATCGAACCATTCACGAACGGCAAGGTCGTCACCGGCAGTTCCGCCGAGCAGGTTAAGAAGTTGCAGCCCGCGATCGCCAATGGGGCCACGCTCATGAAGCGCCCCGTGCACGCCGTTTTCGGTCCTGATGGTTG
>CAMDWM010000101.1:0-6247 GCA_945878755.1 Akkermansia muciniphila | reverse complement strand
CAAGAAAGTGAAGCCGCTGCGGGTCGTCAGGGGTAGGAGCGTCGCGCCATCGCCGGGAACGCAGTCTTGCGCGATAGGTACGACCTTGCGCAACGGTAACCAGTCGGCGAGCGGGACGTATTCGCCGAACGGGACGAGGTGTCGTTTGGCGTAGGTCGGCTTGGCGAGGCCTTCCGCGGTCACGACGACAGCGCTGTTGGCATAGCCATTTTTGCGCGGTTCGATAGCGCCAATCAGGAGCGGGCAACCCGCCCCCGCGACGTTGCCGCGGAGGAACGTGACATAGCCAGCGTTGTCGGTGGAGAGGGGGAGGGCGGCTTCCGGCCAGAGCACGACATCAGGTTTTTCCTGCCCCGCCGCCACGGTCAGGTTGTTCAGTGCCTTCGCATGTTTATCGAGTTTAGTGCTGTCCCATTTTTCGGTGGGATCGAAGTCCGTCCGCAGTGCCGCGATTCGCACTTCCTGTCGGGGGGCTTCGCGGGCGAGTTGCTGAAGCGTGCAGTAAAAGCCAGCCGCGATGACCGCTAAGCCTAAGTAAAGCTCCGGCGTTAAACGTTGGAACCAACTCGTGGGTGTTAGGGGCTCGAGCGAGTCGGACGAGGCGCGCAGGGCACGGAGACGGACAATCCAGCTGGCCAGCCCAAGGTTAATGAGTACGAGGCCGATGGAGAGTCCCGTGGGTCCGACCCACGCGCAGAGCGTGAGCAGGACGCCATTGCCTTGTTGGCTGGCGGAGAGAGGCAGCCAACCGAAGCCGGTGAACGCGATGGTACGCAACCATTCGAGCAGGCCCCAGGCGCCGGCAAGGCCGAGTGTCGCCAGCAGGCGAGCCGGCGCACCCGCGTCGCGGCAGGCCGGAAAAATCCAACGGAGGGCCACCAACCAGAGGAACGGGTACAACGCGCAGTAGGCCGTCAATAGCACGAGCCCAAGCCAACCGAGCGGTGGGTAAATATGGCGAAGCCACGCAAGGAGTACGACCCAGAGTAGCCAACTGGTAACGTAGGCCGCGCGTCGCCATAGACGCCAGTCGGGCGCGGCCGCGGCGGCGAGAGTTGCCGGGATGAGCGCGAAGAACGCGACGAAGGGGTGCCCGAGCGGAGGAAAACTAAAAAGCAGGAGCAGCGCCGTCAGGCCCAGTCCGCCCCAGCACAGCCAAGCGTCGGAGAAGCGGGGGGCCGGACGTTGGTCGGTCATTCGGACAGCGTTTTAATCACGACCCAACCTTCATCGCGCACCATTTGCTCGGCCTTCTTCCACTTCAGGTCGAGCGTCTCGGGGCCCTTGCGGATGCGGACGACGGCGTTGCGGCCAATCTTAGCTTCATTGCGGCGGAAAGGTTCTTGCTTCGGCTGCATGGACTCCGGGGCCGCTTCTGCTTCCGGCTGATCTTCCGGCGTGCCGGGTTCAGCGGGGCCAGTGGCGATGACTTGGCCTTGGGCTGTTCGGAGAATTGCTTCCAGCGCTTCCATGGAGGAGGCGGTCCGGAAGAGGCTAGAGCAGACGTCAGTCCGCAGCTGGCGCATGAGTTCAACGAAGGCCCGGTAGGCTTCCGTCTTGTACTCGTTGAGCGGGTCTTTTTGGGCGTATCCGCGGAGGTTGACCGCGCGGCGGAGCTCTTCCATCTCCGTCAGGTGGTTCTGCCAGTTACGGTCGATCGAGCGCAGGAGGAGGTGACGCTCGAGGTAATTGAGCATCTCGGGCGACTCGTTCGTCTCGCGACTCTTCTGCAGCTCGGCGACTTTCTTAATCACACAGGCGGTGGCGAGGTCGTGGTTGAGCGGGAGGAGTTCCTCGACCGCAAAGCGAATCGGGAACGTCGATACGAACCAGGCCACGAAGGCATCGGCGCCGGCGCGGTCGGGGGAGGCATCGAGGTCTGGGTAGGCTGTCTTGAGGCGCTCTTCGATTTCTTCGCCGACCACGGATAGCAGGTTGGCTCGAGTGTCGGCCTCATGGAGGGTACGGTTTCGTAGGCCGTAGACAATCTGGCGCTGATGGTTGAGGACGTCATCGAACTGCAGCAGGCGCTTACGCATCGTGTAGTTCTGGCCTTCTACGCGTTTCTGAGCAGTCCCGATGGAACGGTCGAGCAAGGGGTGCTCGAGGGGTTCGCCTTCCTTAAAGGATTTTTCCAGCAGCGAGGAGATAATGCCTGCATTGGAGAACAGGCGCATCAAGTCGTCCTCAAGGGCGACGAGGAAACGCGCGTGGCCCGGATCGCCTTGGCGCGAGCAACGACCGCGGAGTTGGCGGTCGACGCGGCGGGATTCGTGGCGCTCGGTGCCGAGCACGTAGAGGCCACCGAGTTCGCGTACGCCCTCGCCGAGGCGGATGTCGGTACCGCGGCCAGCCATATTGGTGGCGATGGTGACGGCACCATTCTGACCAGCCATGGCGACAATGTCGGCTTCCTGCTCGTGGTGCTTGGCGTTCAGCACCTTGTGCGGGATGCGGGCCAGGGTGAGCATGCGGCTGAGCGTCTCGGAAGCTTCGACCGAGGCCGTGCCGACGAGGACAGGCTGTCCGCGCTTGTTGGCGTCGGTGAGCTCCTTGATCACGAATTGGTACTTCTCGCGCCGGGTCTTGAAGACGATATCGTTGGCGTCGGTACGGATGCAGGGCTGGTTGGTCGGGATGGTGACCACCGTAAGGTTGTAGATTTCGTTGAACTCGGTGGCTTCAGTCTCAGCCGTGCCCGTCATGCCGGAGAGCTTCTCGTACATCCGGAAGTAGTTCTGGATGGTGACGGTCGCGTAGGTTTTGTTTTCCTTCTCGAGGGTGACGCCTTCCTTGGCTTCGACCGCTTGGTGCAAGCCATCGCTCCAGCGACGGCCGGACATGATACGCCCGGTGTTCTCGTCGACGATCATGACCTTGCCTTCATGCACGACGTAGTGGCGGTCCTTTTCGTAGAGGGCGAAGGCCTTGAGGAGTTGGCCGATGGCGTGGATGTCTTCGGAAACCTTGATATAGGCGGCCTCGGCGGTGCTGCGTAGTTCGGAACGCTTCTCGGGGGTCAGGCTGGTATCGCTATCGAGCTCCACGAAGTGCGTGGGGAGGTCGGGCAGGACGAACGCATCGGGCTCGCCCGGGCGAAGCGTGTCGCGGCCGAGCTGGGTGAGGTCAGACTCGTGGTTGCGTTCGCTGATGGCGTAGTAGAGGCGTTCCTTGAGGTGGTAGCGGCGGTCCTTCTCGACATTGCTCGCGAGGACCCCTTCGTGCTTCTCTAGGAGTTTGCGCCAGCGGCCATTCTCCATGAGACGGGCGAAGGATTTATTACGGGGCATCCCGTTGGCGGTCAGCCAGAGTTTATCGAGCGTATCGGTCGAGGGCTCCTTGTTGTCAGGGAGGTCCTTGAGTTCGGCTTCCGCTTCGATGATGAGGCGTGTGGCCAAGCGGGTCTGGAGGTCAACGATCACCTTGACCTGCGGGACGAGGCGCATGAACGGCGGTTCGCGTTCTTCAGTGACTGGGCCGGAGATGATCAGCGGCGTGCGAGCTTCGTCGATGAGGATGGAGTCGATTTCGTCGACGATGCAGAAGTAGTGTTGGCGCTGCACCTGTTCGCCGGCAGTCAGGGCCATCCCGTTATCGCGCAGGTAATCGAAGCCGAACTCGGACGCAGTCCCGTAGGTGACATCGCAGGCGTAGGCCTTTTGGCGTTCCTCGTTGCCCATCTGGTTTTGGATGCAACCGACGGTGAGCCCGAGCCAGCTCAAGAGGTGCCCCATCCATTCGGAGTCGCGGCGGGCGAGGTAGTCATTGACCGTGACCAGCTGGCAATTGCGGCCCGTGAGCGCGTTCAGGTAAAGGGGCAGGGTGGCGACGAGGGTTTTCCCTTCGCCGGTCGCCATTTCGGCGATCTTCTTCTGGTGGAGGGCGATGCCGCCGATGAGCTGGACGTCGAAATGCACCATCTGCCAGGTCTGTTCATGGTCGCAGACGATGGAGGTTGAGCCGCAGAGGCGGCGGGCGGCGTTCTTGACCACGGCGAACGCTTCGGGGAGGAGGGCGTCGAGGGACTCGCCCTTGGCGAGGCGGGCCTTGAACTCGGCGGTCTTGCCTTTGATGGCGTCGTCGGACAGGCGCTGGTACTCCAGTTCGTGGGCATTGATCTTTTTGACCAGAGGGGCGCACTTGCGGAGGAAAGTCCGGTTATGGCTGCCAGCGAAAAGTTTGAGGATACTGAGAAACATGGGTCCGGGCGCGAAAGGGTGCAGGCTGGGAATAGAAAAGCCGAGTCAAAGCCCAAAAACTGCAGAATCCAGCCCCGAAACGGCCGACCGGACGATTAATCCCCACCCGCCCGCAACGGGGTCAGACCCCAATGTTGGTGCCTGACCCCATTATTGGTGCCTGACCCCGTTAGGCAGGTTTGGCTCCATTGGGCTCACTTGTTCACGGGAGGCTTTTCCGCCTTGCCGTTGGCTTGGAGGCCTCAAGATGAAGCCATACCCATGGCTGAAAACGTTATTATTCTCGGTACCGGTTGCGCCGGCCTCACTGCCGCCATCTACGCCGCCCGTGCCGGCCTGAGCCCCCTGGTGCTCGAGGGCGGCCAGCCAGGTGGCCAGTTAACGACGACCTCCGAGGTCGAGAACTTCCCTGGTTTCGTCCATGGTGTGGACGGCAACGAGCTCATCACGAATATGAAGGGCCAAGCGGAGCGCTTTGGCGCGAAGTTCGCCTGGGATCGGATCGATTCGGTCGATTTCTCTGGCCCAGTGAAGAAGCTCGTCGGCGGTGAAGCCACCTACGAGGCCAAGGCGGTGATTATCGCGACGGGCGCCTCACCGCGTTTCTTGGGTATCCCTGGCGAACAGGAATACTACGGCGGCAACGGCGTCACGACTTGTGCGACCTGCGACGGCGCGTTTTACCGCGACGTCCCCGTCGCCGTGGTCGGCGGCGGCGATTCCGCCTGTGAAGAGGCCCTCTTCCTCACCCGTTTCGCTTCCAAGGTCTACCTCGCGCACCGTCGCGATACCTTCCGCGCTTCTGACATCATGGTCCAGCGCGTGAAGAACCACGCGAAGATCGAGCTCGTCTTGAACGTCACGCCGAAGCAAGTCCTCGGTGGTGCTGACGGTAAGGTCCACACGCTGGAAGTCGTCGAGAAGTCCGGTGCAGTCCGCGCACTGGGCGTAAAATGTGTTTTCGTCGCCATTGGCCACGTGCCAAATTCCAAGGCCTTTACGCCGGCACTCGACGTCGATGAAGGCGGTTACTTCGTCGCGGCCGCCAACACGGTCAGTACCAAGGTGCCGGGCGTCTTTGTCGCCGGCGATTGCTCGGATCACGTTTACCGCCAAGCCATCACCGCGGCTGGCATGGGTTGCCGGGCGGCGATCGAAGCGGAGCGCTGGTTGGCGGGTCACTGAGGCTTGCGACGGAGTCGCAAGGCCGAGGTGGAAGTGGTTGGCGGTTAGCGGTTAGGATTTTCTGCAAAGGGAGACCGGGAACCGGGAAGTTAACTGCGGGTATATAATCCCAGCCAATCAACCGGTCTCCGGTTCCCCTTTAAGTGCTGTCGTTAGGGTGGGGCGCGACTGCGTGGCGTCCGTTTGCGGCAGAGGGTGGGACATGATTGGGTCTTAGCTAGTGTCGTAGATTCTCCGTGTACGCGTGCGAACGGACGCGACGGAGTCGCAAGCCAAAGGGGGAAGCGGTTGGTGTTTAGCGGTTGGGTTTTCCTGCAAAGGGAGACCGGGAACCGGGAAGTTAACGGCGGGTATATAACCCCCAGCCAATCATCCAGTCTCCGGTTCCCCTTTGAGTGCTGTCGTTAGGGTGGGGCGCCACTGCGTGGCGTCCGTTTGCGGCCGCATGGTGGGCCGAGATTGGGTCTTAGTTAGTGTCGTAGATTCTCCGTGTACGCGTGCGAACGGACGCGACGGAGTCGCAAGCCCAAGGGTGAAGCGGTCGGCGGTTAGCGGTTGGGATTTTCTGCAAAGGGAGATCGGGAACCGGGAAGTTAACGGCGGGTATATAATACCAGCCAATCATCCGGTCTCCGGTTCCCCTTTGAGTGCTGTCGTTACCCGATACAGCGTATCCCAACCGCCGGCCGCTGTCCCCTCGGAGTAATCGCTCCCCGATTACTTCGTCAGAATCTCCATCGCCGACTTCTTCTGCGGGATGAAGGGGAGCACGTGCTCGGTGTAGGGTACGATGACGTCCAGGAGGTAGGGACCGTCGTGATCGAGCATCTCGCGCATAGCGGCGCGGAGGTCTTCACGCTTCA
>CAMDWM010000100.1:0-6249 GCA_945878755.1 Akkermansia muciniphila | reverse complement strand
CCGCTGAGCGGCTGGATGGATAGCTACGCGCCGCAGGTCGACGCTGGTCAGCGTGGGTTTATTGTTTCCGGGTTGGATGCCTCCAGTGGCTTAAGCCGGGCGGTCGTGGCGGAACTGCCGACGGTCCCGCCCCTGTCGCTCGCTGACTTGCAAGGGTGGGATGCGCGCGGCTTCAATCCGGCCCCGCCATTTCAATACGGCTTGATTGGTAATTCCGATGCCTCGCCGATTCTGCCCGCCGAGGACGTCGTCGGCCGTTGGTTTGATAACGCTGGTAATTACCACTTCCGGACGGAGCTCTCGGCGACTTTCCTGCAGCACGACGACAGTTTTTGCCTGAACCACGTGCTCTTTGATGATTGGTTTGTTTCTTCGCTCGCTCCCGATCAGTCCGCCTGGGACCGTCTTAACGCCTCCGCGTCCGGCAGCCAAGTGGTCGCTGAACTTAAGTTATCCTACCAAAAGTACTTGGCGGGTAAGCCGCTGCCGAATGCGTGCTATCGTTTGGGCGCCGACGCTGCGAATTTTTCACCCGATAGCGTGGATGCGACGCGATTCCCCGACGCATATCTTCGTTTCGGCGCCTACCTGACCGTGCCCGGACAGTTTAACGTGAACAGCTGCTCGGTGCCAGCTTGGCGGGCGGTGCTGGGACACCTCCGCGACCAGCAGGTGCCCGTGGCCAACACCACGTCGGGTGATGTCGCCCTCGAGAAGTCACGGAACCCGCTTCCGCGTATGGTACCATCCCCGGAAACTTCTACTGGTAGCGGCACCCCGGCGGCGGCCCTGACGGGTTTTGCTGCCTTGACGGATGCTCAGTTAAATCAACTGGCCATCGAAATCGTCAAGCAGGTGCGTGCCCGCGGCCCGTTCCTTTCGCTCTCTGAATTCGTCAATCGTCGGCTGCGGCTCTACGACGGCACGGACAAGGATTTGGCGCTCAATGGCGCCCTGCAGGCGGCGTTGAAGGCCTTGGAGCAGAAGCCGGCACTCCATCCCGCCGCGCGGGCCGCTGCGCTGGGTAAGCCAACCACCCCGCCGGGGGATGATCGCTTGTCGCCGGCCGGTTACCCGAGTGATTATATCAACCCGCGCGCCTCCGTCGGTAACTCAACGCATGGTTTGCCTGGCTGGCCCCGGCAGGCCGATTTACTGCGTGGTTTGGCCCCGATTATTTCTGTCCGCGACGACACCTTCATCGTGCGTTGCCTCGGTGAGTCCCCGCACGGCGAGGGGATGGCTCGCGCATGGTGTGAGGCGGTCTATCAACGCGTGCCCGAATACGTGGATGACCGTATCCCGGCTTACGAGGCACCGTTAGGCAATAAGCCTGATCCGACCAAGCCGACCGTTGGCTTGGTGAACACCGTGCTTGGTCGCCGGGTTAAGTTAGTATCCTTTCGCTGGCTGCGCTTCGACGAAATCTAAGCCCTAATAGCCTGCGGGATTTTCTCGCCAACCCGCTCGGTTACTTGCCTCCTGTGGGGGCTTGGAAACCTCGCCTACTATTCGTTCGGAAATCGGACCCACGCTTAAGTTGGCGATTCCCATCATGCTCGGGATGTTGGGCTATGGGCTAATGTTCTACGTCGACGTCGCGATGGCCGGGCACTTGGGCGAAACCGCCCTCGCGGCCTCCGCGCTGGCCTCGAACCTGAATTATATCCCTTATGTTTTTGGCATCGGCGTCGTCGGGGCGGTCGCCGTCTACCAGTCGCAGGATAACGGTGCGGGTTTGGCAGAGTCTGCCCCGGCCATCTTGCGGCACGGCATGGCGCTAGCGCTGGCGATCAGCGTTGTTGCTGCGGCGTTGAGCCATGCGCTCGTCGGCTTCCTCCCGCTCTTAGGCTCTTCCGAGGAGGTCACCGCCGAAGCCCGCGAGTTCTTCATCCTAATGTCCTGGGCCATGGTGCCGGGCCTACTATTCCATGCCTTGCGTGGGCATCGCGATTCGCAGCATCAACCCTGGATATCATTGGCGTGGCTGAGTGTCGGCATTCTCGTGAACATCCTCTTGAATTGGCTCTGGATGTTCGGTCATTGGGGCTTCCCAGACTTGGGACTGGCGGGGGCAGGGTGGGCCACCTTAGTGGCGCGCTGCGTGATGCTGATTGGCCTCTGGCTCACCCCGGGGCGCGGGGAGGTCCGTTGGGCGGAAGGCCTGCAGCTCGCCGTGTTGCGCCGTTTACTCAAGACGGGCTGGCCCGCGGGCCTGCATAGTTTGAGCGAAGTGGGCATCTTTGCAGTCGTCCCAATTATGGCCGGCTGGCTTTCCCCGACGGCCCAAGCCGCGCACCAAGTCGCGATCAGCACCGCCTCGGCGGCCTTCATGTTGCCCTTGGGCTTAGGCATCGCCGCCGGGATTCGCGTGGGCGAGGCCTATGGCGCCAAGGACCCGCGGCGCGTACAGGCTATCGGCCACGGCGCCTTGATCTTGGGGGGCCTCATCATGTCCCTCTACGGGCTCATTATGGTGCTCACCCGGCCATGGTTGATGCAGACCTATGGCGTGGCGGGGACGGATATCGCCACAGTCGCCTCGGCATTGCTGGTCTTCGCTGCTCTTTGGGCGCCCTTCGATGGCTTGCAGGTCGTCGCGGCTCATCTCCTTCGCTCCGTCAATTGCGCGAGCTGGGCTTCCTGGAGCGTCTTCTTGGTCTACTGGCTCTTTTGCCTACCGTTCTCCTTGGCCTTGGCTTTCCCGCGCGGGTTCACGCTCTTCGGTTTGCCCGTCGGCTGGTATGGCCTCGGCCCAACGGGCATCTGGATTTCCTTGGCGACTGGCTTGACACTCGTGGCCTTGGTCATGACTTGGAAGTTCCGTCGCGTCGCCCAGGCTGGCCTTACCAGCTGAAATAACCGTCACACGTTTGCCACTTCGTTGCGGTGCAATCTTAACTCGCCCCGGGCTTTGCAGGCCGCGGCGAGCGGTTAGTCTTTCGGTGCACCCCAAATGCACCTCACTCAAGAAATCAAAGATTCCTGGGAGATGGAAGAAGATCCGGAATACGGCTACCGCGAGGAAGCCGAAGTAGACGTCACCCTCATGTCGCTCGAAAAAATCCAGCTACTCATCGCCGAGTTGCGTGTACTGGAAGGCAATCATGGCCTACCGAGCGAAGTAATGGAGCGCGTCTGCGATTATGTGGCGCGAGACCCCGTGTACTCTGCGTCCACCCGTTTACTCTTCCGTTCGACCATCGATCCACTCCGGCCGTAAGCCGGATAGCAGCCTTCTTCGGGAAGCTGGCAGCCTAGGAAAACCTCGGCAGGGGTAGTGTCGTCGCGGCACAAAAAAACCGACCTTGCGGCCGGTTTCAGAAGCGAACTTTCGTTCGGCTTAGAGCGAACAGGCGGACGAGGTCGTGGGGACGATCTCAACCTTGCGGTGTTCGCTGTCCCACTTCACGAGGCCGTCGGCCTTAGCGAAAAGGGTGTGGTCGCGACCCATACCCACATTGCGACCGGCACGCATTTGCGTCCCGCGCTGGCGGATAAGGATAGAACCAGCAGAAGCGAATTCGCCGCTGTAGAGTTTGACGCCGAGGCGCTTGGAGCGAGAGTCGCGTCCGTTGCTGGAAGTGCCGCCACCTTTCTTTGTTGCCATGGTAGTATCTGGTAAAAGGGGTTAATTAGGCAGAGATGGTCTCGACCTTGATCACGGACAGCTCTTGGCGGTGGCCGCGACGACGGTAGTAGCCTTTACGGCGGCGGTGCTTGAAGATGTCGATCTTCTCGCCGCGCTTGTTCTCCAAGATCTTGGCGGTGACCGTCGCGCCAGAGACAGTAGGGGTACCGATCTTTGCATCGGCTCCTTCCCCCACGAGGAGGACTTGGTCAAAGGTAAGGAGATCCCCTTTGTTCTTACCAGGGTACTGGTTAACAATGAGAACGTCGCCTGGCTTGACGGTGAACTGGCGACCGGAGGTGATAAATGTGGCCTTCATGGCTGTCGGAAGGTCGGAGCAAACGGAGGGAAGGGGGGTTGGCAAGGGGATTTTAGGTCCGAGGGCGATTAAACCCAGAATTGCCCGGGAGAATGGCCTTGGAGGGCTTTAAAGGGTGTTTTTCGGAGAACTTATTTGATTCGGGCTTTCCTGCTCCTTGCCCTCCGCCACAGTCCGAGGGGTGAACCCGTTCCAGTCCACCCCCCATTCCTTCGAAGATTTGCCCGATAAAGACGAGGAACTCTCCCGGGAGCTCACCCGGAACCTTGCCAAAGGGCCCACGGTGCATGCCGCTGCCTTTGTCCACGCCAAGGCGGTGGTAATCGGCAACGTGACGATCGGCGCGAAGGCCAGTGTCTGGCCCTGCGCAGTCCTGCGTGGCGATATCGCCCCCATCAGCGTGGGCGAGGGCACGAACATTCAAGATGGCGCGGTCGTTCATGTGGCCGATCGTCTGCCCGCACTGATCGGGCAGCGCGTGACGGTCGGGCACTTGGCGATGATTCATGCATGCACGATCGGCGACGAATGCCTCATCGGTATGCATGCGACGATTCTCGATGGAGCCGTCATCGGCGCACGTTGCATCATTGGTGCAGGCGCGTTGGTCACCAAGGGCACCATCATTCCGTCTGGCTCGATGGTCTTAGGTTCGCCGGCAAAAGTCGTGCGTCCCTTGACGGAGGCGGAGCAAGCCAGCCTGCCTGGCTGGGCGGAGAAATACGTTAAGGTTGCCGCGCACCATCGCCGTTTCGAGTGACCGTACCAGGCATCCAGTCGTCGGAAGTCGTGCTCGGTCCAGAGGCTTGGCGCCCGCGGCGTGATGCCCATCAAGCCCGTGGGGCAGCCCTCGGGGACGCCCGTCGACAACGCGCCGCGACCGGTACACGCGAGCCGGTGGAGGATTTTCTTTTCACGTATTATCCCTTTCGCCTCAGTGCGCTCCAGCGGTGGACGCCGGGAGTAGGCGTGGCGTTAGTCGACGCCGATGAATTACTAGTGGATGTACGCTTCCAGCGTGGTGCCGATGGTTTCGTGCGTGTCGTGGCGCCAGATGAATTGGAGCGCTCCCGCTTGACCTTTACGCGCGACCTGTGCGTGGCCGTTGCCGGTAGCCCCGCGTTCCTCGGGTGCTTCGGTCTGCACGAATGGGCGATGGTTTATCAGCAGGCCGCCGAACGCCGACACCAAGGCTGGCCGCTGCGGCTCGGGTCGGAAGGCACCGATGCGGTTGTGCAGGCCTTGCCCATTCGTTGCACCCATTACGACGCCTTCCGCTTCTTCACACCGCCTGCGCGGCCGTTGAATAAACTCAATCCTGACCTCGATGGCCGCTTGGTGAACGAACAGCCGGGCTGCGTCCACGTCACGATGGATCTCTACAAGTGGGCGATGAAGTCAGCGCCTTGGGTGCCAGCCGAACTGGCCGCCGATTGCTTCGAGCTCGCGCGTGATGCGCGGTCGGTCGATATGCGCGCGAGCCCTTACGACTTCTCCGCCGTCGGCCTTGCGCCTATCTGCATTGAGACGCTCGAGGGGCGTAGCGAGTATGAGCAGGAGCAACGTCGGCTCACAAAAAAGGCGGAACCCTTACGGGCCCGCCTGATTGCGGCGCTGAACGATGCGCTCAGCGTTTCGGTTTAGTAATTAAGGCAGCAGCTCGACCTTGAGGTCCTTGTAGTCGACCTTGCAGCCTGGGTCGTGTGCCTGCAGGGCGAACGTGCCAGTGCCGAGTTTGCGACCAGCCATGCCCTTCGGCGGAGTCCAATCAGCGGGTTCAGTGAAGTCGACGGTCTGCTTGCCGTTGATCCAAATCTGGATGCGCTTCCCTTCGACGCGGATACGGTAGTCGAACCACTCGTCGTCAGGGGCGGGGGCGACGTCCATGACATCCTTCACCGCGTAGAGGCCACCCGTCTTCTTCTTATCGCCGTGCGTGGCGTTCACCTGGCACTCATAACCTGCGGCCGGCCAGCCAGCGTCTTGGTAGGCGGTGTGGAAATAGATGCCCGAGTTGGCAGTCTTGTAGGTCTTCACTTTGGCGGTGAACTCGAAGTTCTTGAAGGAAGCCTTCCCGTCGGTGCCGACGTAGTAAAGGTGGCCTTGGCCACCGCGGAGCTGCAGCACGCCGTCGGCGACCTTGTAGGTGCCTTCGGGGGAGTTCTTCGAGGGCTTCCAGCCCGCGAGGGACTTGCCGTCGAAGAGGGTGACGGCGTCGGCGGCGAAGCCAGCGGCGGCTGTGAGTAGGACGCACGCCGAAGCGGCGAGGGTCCGGAGGGAGGCACGGGGTATCATGACG
>CAMDWM010000099.1:0-6316 GCA_945878755.1 Akkermansia muciniphila | reverse complement strand
TCCCAGTCCTTCCCAATCACGCGCATCGCATCGGCACAGACCTCGCGCAAGGTGCGGTGCAGCTTGCGCACGGACAGCGGTCCAAAGGCTCCGGCCTTCGCTTCGGGATGGAAGCCCGCGCGCCAGAGAACTTCGTCGGCCATCCAGTTGCCGATCCCCGGGAAGCGGTCCTGCATCAGCAACACGGCTTTGATCGAAGTACGCGCCCGTCGCCGCAGGAACGCCCCGACCACGCCCACGGTAAATTCATCCGAGAGAATCGCTGGGGGGATTTTCTCCCACCATGGCGGTACGCCCGGACCCTGCCAAAAAAGGATGCGTCCAAACTGACGGGGGTCGACAAAGACGAGTTGCTTGCCGCCGGACATCGTCAGCACGAAGTGGTCATACTTAGTCGGTTCACGCGTCGCGTCGCCGCATTCCAACCGGCCAGACATCCCGAGGTGCACTCCAATCCAGATTCCACCTGAAAACTGGAACGCCATCTGCTTGGCAGCGGCAAGCGACTCCAATAGCTTAGCGCCAACCAATGCCTTAGTCATCGCCTGCTTATCGAGCCCGCGTCCTACACGGGCTTTCGAATTCAGGCTGACCTGTGCGACCTTTCGTCGGAGGCCAGGGTCCCAGCAGCGGCGGAAATAATCGACTTCGGCGAGTTCAGGCATCGTTTGCTATTCCCAACCGAAACGGAATATTCTAGATTCGCAAGACGATGACCGCCCTTCGTCCATTCCTCGCCCTGGCGTGCGCCTGTGCGCTGGCCGCCGCCGGCGATGTCGTCCCAACTGGGGCTGGCTCCTACCTCCGCGGCCTACCTGATGGTGCAAAGGGCCCACCCGTGACGCCCTTCGTCGTCGAAGGCCTGACGGGCCCGGTACCCACGAACACCTGGTGGAGCTCACTGGCTTGGCTGCCGCTCTCAGAGACGATGTTCCCGCACCCGCTTTCCGTCAAAGCGACCAAGGACGGGCTAGCCTTGAATTATCCCGGCGCCCTCCTCGGCGCGAATAAGCACGCCATCGTTGGGATGGGCGGCCATGACCTCGTCCTCGGCCACTCCGCCGTGACTACGTTCACCGAAGCCCGCGTCGCGGGCTGGAGCGACTTCTTCGTGACGGCCCGGATGGGCGAGGCCGGCCAAGGCATGACGCTGACCTTTGGGCACGGCTCACCCTACGTCTACGCCGACTATGCCGGCGGCGAACCCGTGGTAATCTTTAAGAGCCCGCCGATGGTCATCGCCGGAGATGCAAAATCCGCCGTGCTCGTGGTGAAAGTCGCCAATCGCATCTACGGACTCTATGCGCCGAGCGGCTCGACTTGGTCAGGCCTCGGCTCGGCCCGCCTGACGGCCCAGACGCGCGGCAAGACCTACTGCTCGGTCGCGGTCCTGCCGGATGAAAAACCCCGCACCCTTGAGCTCTTCCGGGCCTGTGCCTATAACCACGTGACTGGCTCGCAGGCGACGTGGACCTATGACCAAAAGTCAGCGAAGGTCGTGACCCGCTACGCCTTTCGAACGGTTGCCAAACAAGGGCCCGACACCGGCACACTGTTCGCCCTCTACCCGCATCAATGGCGCGACGCGCGGGCCGACTTCACCGGGCTGAGCTACGGGAGCGTCCGCGGTCCGATGAAGCTCGCCCAGGGCTCCTCGTTTGAAAGCAGCGCCCTCCTGCCGCCACTTCTCCCAGCGTTGCCGGTGGTCGCTTCGGTGGACCGCACGCAGCTTAAGCAACATCTCGCAGCCGACTTAGCGGGCACTCCGCAACTTACAGGCGATACCTACTGGCTAGGCAAGCAACTCGGGAAATGGGCCACGCTCCTGCCGATCGCCGAGCAACTGGGCGAGAAGGACGCCGCCGACGAATGTGAGCGCCGGCTCAAGACTGCGCTAGAAAACTTTCTGACTGTCCGCGGGTTCGATGGCCGGGAAAAGAGGTCATCCCTCTTTGCCTACGAACCTAACTGGGGCTCGCTGATTGGTTATCCAGCCAGCTTCGGTAGCGACCAGGAACTGAACGACCACCATTTCCACTACGGCTATTTCCTCCGCGCCGCGGCGGAGCTCGCGCGCCGCGATCCTGCTTGGTCACAGAAGTGGCTCCCCATGATTCGTCTGCTGGCGCGGGATATCGCCAGCGCTGACCGCCGCGACCCGCTCTTTCCTTACCTTCGTTGCTTCGACATCTATGCCGGGCATTCTTGGGCCAGCGGCCACGGTCGCTTCGGCGACGGCAATAACCAGGAATCGTCGAGCGAATCTATCAATGCTTGGTATGGCTTACTGATGCTCGCCGAAGTCACTGGGGACAAGGAACTCCGCGATCAGGCGGCGTGGTTGCTCGCAACCGAGGTCGCGGCGATTGAGGACTATTGGTTCGACGTGCACGGGGACCTCTTCCCGCGGAGCTATCCGGCTTCCGTCGTGACGATGGTCTGGGGTGGTAAGGGCGCCAACGCGACCTGGTTCGACGCCAACCCGCAATCTATTCACGGGATCAATTTCCTGCCCGTGACGGCCGGCTCGCTCTACCTCGGTCGTTATCCGGCCTACGCACGTAAGAACTACACGGCGCTGCTCAGCGAACTGGCCGACTTCCGAGTCACTGCGAAAAAGGGCGTCGCGCCCCAAGCGCCGCTCGACCATTGGGCGGACGTCCTCTGGATGCAGCAGGCGACCTTCGACGCCGCCGGCGCTAAAGCCAACTGGGCGAAGCGCCCCGCAAACTTCAAGCCCGAGGCGGGCAATAGCTTCACGCAAACCGAACTCTGGCTACAGGTCTTCGAGGCCTTTGGCACCATCGACGCCTCGGTGACGGCCGATACGCCCTTTGCGGCGACGTTCACCAAGAACGGTAAGCGCAGCTATGTGGCGTGGAATTTAACCGATAAGCCCGTCACGGTAACCTTCTCGGACCGCACGGTCTTGGACTGCCCAGCCAAAGAAATTTGCTATAAGTGAAGGCACTTTAGGCCGGCGCGAGGTCGCCTGAAAATAGGGGCGGGTATTTTTCCCGCTGGCTTAACGGCAAGGGTGCGGTTTTCTCGACAGTATGCACACCCCCAGCGCCTCCCGCTATGCCCACGCGGCCTTCCAAGCACGCTGCGGTAAATCTGGCCTGCATCTCCCAAAGATCTCGCTTGGGCTCTGGCATAATTTCGGGAGCGTCGATGATTCGGCCATCGCCCGGGCTATCGCGCTGCGCGCCTTCGACCTCGGCGTGACGCACTTCGACCTCGCGAATAATTACGGCCCCGTACCCGGCTCGGCCGAGGAAACCTTTGGCCGCATCTTGCGCGAAGACCTCGCGAACTATCGCGATGAGTTAATCATCTCAACCAAGGCCGGCTACACGATGTGGCCCGGCCCACACGGAGACTTCGGTTCGCGTAAATACCTCCTGGCCTCGTTGGACCAATCGTTGAAGCGCCTGGGGCTGCCTTACGTGGACATCTTCTATAGTCACCGCCGCGACCCCAATACGCCGATGGAAGAAACCATGGGGGCCCTCGCCCACGCGGTCCGTTCGGGGAAGGCCCTCTACGCGGCCATTTCAAACTACAACGCCGAGGACACCGCCCGCGCTTGCGCCATCCTCCGCGACCTCGGTACGCCCTGCGTCGTCCATCAGCCTAAATACAGTATGTTCGAACGTACTCCGGAAGCCGGCCTGCTCGATGTGGTCGAGAAGGAAGGCATTGGTTGCGCCGTCTTCTCACCGCTGGCCCAAGGGCTCCTCACGGATCGCTACCTTAAGGGCATCCCCAGCGATGCCCGCGCCGGCAAGGCCCACGGTTTCCTCCGCCCCGAACAAATCGACGAGGCACGCCTCGCCAAGGCGCGTGCCCTGGGCGCCATCGCCGCCGAACGCGGCCAACCCTTGGCCTCGCTAGCGTTGGCGTGGGTCCTCCGCGACCGGCGCGTGACCTCCGCCATCATCGGTGCCAGTAAGGTCTCGCAGTTGGAGCAGTGTGTCGCGGCGGCTTCCTCCGCCCCGCTGAGTTCCGAAGAGCTCAAGCGTATCGACGCTATTTTGGCAGCCTGAGCGTTACTCCGGGGTTGTGCCTCTCGTCCACCCTGCCAAGGGTATCCGCATGTCCGCCGGTCCCGCCCTTCCTTTTAAAATTAGCGTCCTCGTGTTCATGCACGATGCGCAAGGCCGACAGTTGCTCATCCAACGCACCAAGGCTCCGAACAAGGGCTGCTGGAGCCCCGTCGGTGGCAAATTGGAGATGGCCACGGGCGAATCGCCGTTTGAATGCGCGGTGCGCGAAATCGGCGAAGAAACCGGCGCGACGGTCGCCAGCCAAGACCTCCACCTCTTCGGGATGATCTCCGAAAAAGGCTACGAAGGCCAATCCCACTGGCTCATGTTCCTCTTTGATTGCCGCAAGCCGCTGGCTGGCCTCCCCGAGACCATCGATGAAGGACAGTTCGGCTTCTTCTCCCGGGCTGAAGTCGAGACGACGGATATTCCCGCCACCGACCGCACCCTACTCTGGCCGATCTTTGACCAACATCGTCGCGGCTTCATCGCCTACCGCGCCGAATGCGATCCGGGCCAGCCGCTCCGCATGACCATCGAAGAGACGGATACGCAGCCCAACCTAGACTGAAGATGGACGCCGGAGGTTCAGCAGCGGAATTTAAGCGGACCAACCGCAAGCCCGCCTATCCCATTGGCGCAGCGCTCCGTGAATACCTCGCCCGCGAAGGCCGCGAAGTCGACCTACCCGTCACCTACGCACAGCTCCGCGGCTTCAACGCGGCGATGCCCCTACTCAACCGCGACGGGAAAGACTCCCTCTGGGAAACCGTCGCCTACCCGCAGGACGAAATGGGACGCCTCTCGCAAGGGCTCTTGGAAACGTACGCCCTCCTCCGTGGGGAAGGCGGGATGAAGGTCTTCAGCCACGTCTACGTCGATCGCGTCGATTTCTGCTCCTTCGGCAATTCCCAGCCTTTCCGCGTCCGCATCGTCAACGCGTACAACGAAAACCACGACTACTTCTACGTGAAGGTTGGTGATGCCTCCCGCGTCTGCGGGCTCGAGCTCGAGCACCTGCTCTCGCCCAACCGCATGCTTTACCTCACCCAGGGGGATACCTTGGTCGAGGAGCACGTCACAGGCATCCCAGGAGACATCTTCGCCGAACAATGGCTCGAGGCGGGCCAGCACCACCCTGTCCGCCTCGCCAAAGAACTGATCAAGTTCGAGGAACGCTGCCTTGTCCGGCTCCTCGGTGATATGCGGGCCTATAACTTCGTCATCGCCGTCACCCCTGATTTCGACGCGACGGCCATCCGCGTCCGGGCGATGGATTTCGACCAACAGTCCTACGACGGCCGGCTCCGCTTCTACCTCCCTGGTTCCTTCAAAGAAAACCGGCCCTACACGCAGCTCTGTGCCCGGCATATCAACGCCGCCTCCGCTACCCAATACCGGCGCGAAGAGCAGTCACTCATCCACCGCCGGCTATTGGCGGCCCCCGACCGCGTCCGCGACCTCCTCGCCGCCATGGAGGCCAACGCCCTGTCCGCCCCTGAGAAAGCCAAGGAATTAGCCGACGGGCTGGCCGATTACCACCGGGACCCCGCCTTCCGCCAGCATACGACGATGGCTAGCCTCATCGGCGAAAGCTTGGCCCGTTTGGACCGAATCCTGCGCTCTTAAGCCTCTGCGAAGAGTAAGCGCTGGACAGGATAGGCGCCAACCCGACAAAGTCGGAAGCCTGCGATGAGCGACTCCTTAAGGCACGAATGCGGCATTGCCCTTGTCCGGCTAACCAAGGACCTGAAATGGTATCAGGAGAAGTACGGCACTCCTCTCCACGGCTTCAACCAGCTCTTCCTCCTCATGGAGAAGCAGCACAACCGCGGCCAAGACGGCGCCGGGATCGGTGGCGTCAAAATCGGGGCGGAAAATGGCGAGGCCTTCCTCTTCCGCGACCGCGAAATCGGCGCCCAGGGCCTCACCCAAATCTTCACCCGCCAGATCAAGACGTACGCCGACAAGGTGCGTGAGGCCATCATCGTCCCGGAGTTCCCCGAGACGGTGAAGCGCCACTTTGACTTTGGCGGCGAACTGCTCCTCGGCCACCTGCGCTACGGGACCTCCGGTAACTTCGACTCGGTCTCCTGCCACCCCTACGCGCGTAAGTCCATCTGGCCGACCCGCAACCTCCTCGTCGCTGGTAACTTCAACCTGACGAATACGCCGGACCTAAACGCCTCCCTCACCGAGCGCGGCGCCCACGTCATTTACACGACCGACACCCAGTCCATCCTCGAGGAGATCGGCTTCTGGCTCGA
>CAMDWM010000098.1:0-6342 GCA_945878755.1 Akkermansia muciniphila | reverse complement strand
CCCGTTTCCTTGACGGCTTCCACGATGCCCGTCGCGATGACGTTGCAGTCCATAATGCCGCCGAAGATGTTAACCATGATGCCCTTCACGTTGGAGTCACCGAGGATAATCTTAAAGGCTGCGGTTACCTGGTCCTTCGTGGCGCCGCCGCCGACATCGAGGAAGTTCGCTGGGCTGCCGCCGAAGTGCTGGATGATGTCCATCGTGGACATCGCGAGGCCAGCGCCGTTGACGAGGCAAGCGATGTTACCGTCAAGGGCGATGTAGGAGAGGCCGAACTTTGAAGCCTCGATTTCCTTGGGGTCCTCTTCGTTGAGGTCGCGCAGGGTCACGACGTCAGGGTGACGGAAGAGCGCATTGTCATCGAAGGACACCTTAGCGTCGAGTGCGAGGAGCTTGCCTTCGGCGGTGACGAGCAGGGGATTGACCTCAACCATGGCGCAATCCTTCTCCCAGTAGAACTGGTAGAGTTTGGTGACGAGCGCCACGCACTGCTTGAAGAGCTCGCCGGTGAAGCCAAGGCTGAAGGCGATTTGACGGGACTGGAAGGCCTGTAGACCGACGGCCGGGTCGACGTGGACCTTGAAGATTTTCTCGGGGTGCGCGTGGGCGACGTGTTCGATTTCCATACCGCCTTCGGTCGAGGCTACGATGACGGGCTTGGAGGTGGCTCGGTCGAGGAGGATAGCGAGGTAGTACTCGTCGTCACGGCCGTCGGGGCGCTTGCCGAGGTTGGCAGCTTCGGTAAAATAGATGGTCTGGACCTTGCGGCCAGTCTCGCCCGTCTGGGCGGTCACGAGGGTGTTGCCGAGCATCGCCTGGGCGTTCTCGACGGCCTTTTCCTTGGTGGGTGAGAATTTCACGCCGCCTTTGAAGCCGTTGGTGAAAGTGCCCTTACCGCGACCGCCCGCGTGGATCTGGGACTTCACCATGATGCCGCCCGCAGTATTGAGCTGGGCGATGGCCGCTTCGAACTCGCCGACGGACGACACCGCGACGCCCTTCGGCACCGCGACGCCGAACTTCTCGAAGAGTTGTTTGGCCTGGTATTCGTGAATATTCATTAAAGAAAAAGTCGGTCGGGCGCGTCCGGGCTTAGCCCTTGAGTTCCGCTTCCTTCTTCTTCAGGTGCGTCTCGATATCGACGATCGCCTTGTCGGTGTTCGTCTGAATCTCCTTTTCGGAGCGCTTCAGTTCATCCTCGGTGACGAGTTTATCCTTGGAGCCCTTCTTGAGGACTTCGAGGACGTCGCGGCGGGCATTACGGACGCGAACCTTGCCTTCTTCCGCGAGCTGGGTCGCCTTCTTGGCGAGCTCGAGGCGGCGTTCACCCGAGAGGGTGGGGACAGGGCAACGGAGGAAACTGCCTTGGGAGACGGGGTTGATGCCGATGTTGGCGGCCAGGATGGCCTTACGGATATCGTCGATGGCGGCCTTGTCGAAGGGCTGAACCACGATGGACTGGGCGTCGGGCGTCGTGATCGCGGACATGTCCTTAAGGCGCTGGGTCATGCCATAGGCCTCGATGTGCACTTGGATGTTCTCGACCATCATGGGCGAGGCCTTGCCGGTGTGGAGCGTGCTGAATTCGTGTTGGGTCCAATCGACCGCCTTCTTCATGTTGGTGGCGCCGTCGGCGATGATGCGTTTGATGTCCATAATGGGTATTTTAGTTGTGTGAAAAGTTAGCGTTAGGCGACCAGCGTGCCGATGGGCTGGCCGAGCACGGCTTTACGGACGGCGCCCTTGTCGGCCATCGAGAAGACGATAATCGGAAGCTTGTTGGCTTCGCAGAGCGAGAAGGCTTCGGCATCCATCACGCCCAGGCGCTTGGTGAGGGCTTCAGCGTGCGAGACCTTCTTATAGCGTTTGGCGTCCTTGTGTTTCATCGGGTCCTTATCATAGACGCCGTCGACCTTGGTGGCTTTGAGGATGGCGTCGGCACCGATCTCGTTCGCACGCAGGGCGGCGGCGTAGTCGGTGGTGCAGTACGGGTTGCCCGTGCCAGCGACGAAGATGACGATGCGACCGCGCGAGAGGTGGCGCGTGGCGCGGCGTTGGATGAAAGGTTCGGCGATACGGTCCATCGGGATGGCGGTCATGACGCGCACTTCGAGGCCGGCCTTCTCGAGGCGGTCCATGAGGGCGAGGCCGTTGATGACCGTGGAGAGCATGCCCATATTGTCGCCCGTCGTGCGGTCAGTGCCATTGGCGCGGGCCCCGGCGAGGCCGCGGAAGATATTGCCGCCACCGACGACGACGGCGACCTGCACGCCGAGGGAGCGGATGGACTTGAGCTCGACGGCCAAGCGGTCGAGGACGTCGCTGTCGATGGATTGACCGGTCTCGTCGTTCCGGAGGGCCTCACCGCTGATCTTGAGGACGATCCGGCGATACTTCGGCTTTACGGAGGAAGTAGTAGGCATACAGGGGAGATGAACGAGGACCCTGCTTCCGTCAACCTCGCCTTGTCTCGCTTGACTCCCGTTGGAGAAATTGACTTAACTCGCCCCCTGCAGTCCGATGGTGTAATGGTAGCACAGGAGTTTTTGGTACTCCTTGTCTAGGTTCGAATCCTAGTCGGACTAGCAATTTTTACCGCCCTTCTCGGGTGGGTACGGCGTGCCTAGAAAACGACGAACCCCGGGGGTTCCGGGGTTCGGTGGACGGGCGGGCGGGCGGCTTAGGCGCGACCGAGGTACTCCTTGTTCTCGGTGCTGACCTTGATCTTCTCGCCCTGCTTGATGAAGAGCGGGACGTTGACCTGGAGGCCGTTTTCGCAGGTGACCGTCTTCTGGACGTTGCCGGCGGTGTCGCCCTTGACGGCGGGCGGGGCTTCGAGGACTTCGACGATGACGGAAGGGGGGAGGTCGACGGTGATGGGCTTATCTTCAACGAAGAGAACCATGTAGGTGGTGCCTGAAACCAGGAACTCCTTGGAGTCTGCGAGGGAGGCGGCCGAGATGTAGAATTCCTCGTTGGTGTTGGTGTCGACGAAGACGTAACTGCCGTCGGCTTCATAGGACATCTCGAGGGACTTAATGGAGTTATCGAAGACGTCGAAACTGACGCCGATGCCGCAACGTACGGGGATCTTGGCGCCGGTCTTGATCGAGCGGAGTTCCATCTGGACGTAGGACGCGTTGTTCGGGGGGGTGCGAACGAGGCATTCAAGAACGATGCAGAGCTCACCGTTGTAGCTCATGATGTTCTTCTTCTTGATGCGATTGACGGGAAGGGAAGCCATGGGAGTAAAGGCGAAGACAAGCCGTCCCGCTCGCCACGGTCAAGCCGGACTTGCCCGCGGGAGGGTCGGAAGGGCTGAAATAAGGGATTATTCGCCTCGGCCAACCTTTTCGGTCACGGCCGGGGTACCGTCGGGGCGGCGGTAGTTCACCTTGAGGGCGTCGAGGCGCTTGAGGTGAGCATCCAGCCGAGGTTGGAATTCAGCCCAAGAGCGGTCCTTGTTCTCCGACCAGGCCACTTCAGCCAAGGCACAGGCCCGGGGGAAGGTCATGTATTCCTGCTTGGCTGGGTTGTAAATGTACTCCCCCCAGAGCTGGGCCTGGCAGCCAAGGACCAGTTTGCGCTGGGCTTCGGTGAACTTCGGCGGAATCGGTTCGAAGCTGTAGACTTTTTCGACGGAGAGGGTGCCGCCGATGTTATCGAAGGCCGGGTTTTCAGGGTGCTTGCCTTGACCGTAGTCGAAGTAGGTGTGGGAGGTCGGCGCCATCACGATGTTATTGCCGCGATCGGCGGCCAGCTGCGCCCACTTCCAGTCGCGCCATACCATCATCGTCGCAGTCTTGGAGAGGCCGCCTTCTTGGATTTCGTCCCAGCCGATGAGCCGCTTGCCACGCTTGGTGAGGAGCGTCTCGACGCGGGAGATAAAGTAGGACTGGAGCTCATGCGTATCCTTCAGCTTCTGCTTGGCCATCACTTCCTTGGCGAAGGGCGACTTATTCCACTGGTCCTTGGGCGCTTCGTCACCGCCGATATGAAAGAACGCGTTCGGGAAAATCGGGCAGAGTTCTGCGAAGATGTCATCGATGAACGCGAAGGTTTCTTCCTTCGGGGCGAAGGTGTAGTACTTCACGCCCCAGCTGCTCGCCACCTTCGGGCTGTAGCCCGGGATATCAGTGTTGCCGAGGTTGGGGTAGGCGGCAATCGCCGCGGCGGCGTGGCCGGGCATCTCAATTTCGGGGACGACGTTAATGTGCAGTTTAGTGGCGTAGGCCACGACTTCCTTGAGGTCTTCCTGTGTGTAAAAGCCCGCGTAGGGCTTACCGTCGGGCTTATTGCGATTGCCCATGGTGGGCGAGGCGTCGCGCTTGGAGCCGACTTCGGTGAGCTTGGGGTACTTCTTGATTTCGACGCGCCAGCCTTGGTCTTCGGTGAGGTGCCAATGCAGCGTGTTCAGCTTGTGTAGGGCCATGAGGTCGAGCATACGGAGGATCTGGGCCTTGCCCATGATGTGGCGACCGTCGTCAATCATTAGCCCGCGCCACGCGAAGCGCGGCTTGTCCATCACATCGCCAGGCGGGACATAGATACCGCCGTCGTTGCCGGTGTAGGCGAGCTGTTGCAGGGAAATGATGCCGTAGAAAGCACCCGCCTCGGTGCGGGCGTGGATGCGGACGGGCTGCCCGGGGTGGGCCTCGATGACGTAGCCTTCGTCGCCGACTTCAAAGCCGCGAACAGGCCCCGTGGCCTTGATGAGTTGGACCGTCGTCGCGCCACCCGTACCGAGCTGGGCGCGGAGGCGCTCGGCCGTCGCCGCAAAGGCGGGGTCGGCTTCAACCTTAGCGCCAAGAATATTCGTCGCGGGGGCGTCCATAATCTTGGCCACCCGGAACGGCTTGGGTAAAATCGGGCCAGCGAGGCAAGCCGCCGTGAGGAGGAACGAAGCGAAGAAGGGGAGTCGCATGGGGATAGGTATTTATCTCCCTGTGTCTAACCCTTGTCGAGCGACCTAATCGCCCAGTTTCACTCTATACCCTGAACCTTTACTCCAACGTAAAGAGGGTCCCGCCGATGCTATTGATGGTCAGCGTCGGGGTCGTGCCCGCAGCGGCCGCCTGAGCGTTGGCTGCGTCGGCGCCTTCAATGGTCGAGCCAGCGCTAGCCGCGACGGTGCGGGCCACCAAGAGATCGCGGAAGGCACTATAGAAGCGCTGCAACTCAGCCTTGGACTTGACGGTCATTTCCACGGTCTTGGCGTGGGTGGTCGTTGGGTAGCTCTTCACCACCAGCCCGGCCGTGGTCGACTGGGTCAGGTTATTGACCTGTGTTTCGATCGCACCGAAGGGGCCGGGGACGGGGAGTTTGCTGGCGGCTGCGGGGTCGAGGCCTCGGTTCTGGGAGTTAGCCGTGCTGGCGCGGTTGGTGCGGTCAGCGACATCGGCCGAGCCCGGGGTGCGGGTGTAATAGATTCGCAGTTGCTGGTTGGAGTTCTGCATGTCGACCACGACTTCGCTCACAATGAAGGCGCCGGTTGTATATTCTTGGAACGAGACCGAGACGACGTGATCGGCGCGGCCATAAAAGCTCATGTCCGTCCCTTTGACCTCGATGCCGAAGAAGCCTTGGTTGGGGAAGGCGCGCTTCCTCATGCTCATGGCATCGGCTGTCGGGGCGAGGCAAAGGGCAGCGACCAAGGTCAGGGCAGAGCAGGGGAGTCTCATGGCGTTCATTCTTTACCCCGCCGAATGCGCTGGCAAGATTTCATCTAATGCTGAGCTGCCAAAACCTCACCGTCCAGGCGGGTACGGATGGACCCGTCATCCTCGACAGTGCCAATGCCCGGTTCCTGCCTCGTGGCCTGAACGCCGTTATCGGGCCTTCGGGCTGCGGCAAGACGACCTTAATGAAGGCTATCTTGGGCATCTTGCCTTCGACGGGTGAGGCCAGCCTCGCGGGCCAGCCGATCAGTTGTACCGAAGACTTAGTGGGTAAGGTCGGGTTCGCCCCGCAGTTTACCGCTGCCCAGGCTCAGCTGACCGTCAAGGAGTCCCTCGACTACGCCTTGCGGCTGGCCGTTCCGTCTGCGGCCGAGCGTCACCGCCGGCTCGAGTCCGTCCTCGGGGTGACCGGTCTCTCGCCGCACCGCGACAAACGCGTCTCCTCGTTGTCGGGTGGGCAGTTGCGTCGCTTGTCGCTCGGCATTGAGCTGACGCTGGATCCACCCTGCATGGTCTGCGATGAAGTGACGTCGGGGCTCGACCCGCAGTCGGAGGATCAGATTCTCGCACTCTTGCGCCAACTCGTCGTCTCGGGCGGGAAGAGCTTCGTTTGTATCATCCATAATCTCGGCAAACTAAATCAGTTCGATTGGGTCACGGT
>CAMDWM010000097.1:0-6373 GCA_945878755.1 Akkermansia muciniphila | reverse complement strand
GCCGAGCCGTGGAGCGAGAGCTTAGCTTCGCCGGCCTTCCAGACTGCAATGCGCGAAGAGTCGATACGCGACATTTGGCCCGCGCCGACGCTGAGGGTGCGTTCTTTGCCAGCGTAGACGATGGCATTGGACTTCACATGGCGGACGACGCGCCAGCCGAAGAGTAGGGCGGTCATTTCGTCGGCCGTGGGCTGGCGCTTGGTCACGACCTTGAATTCGCGCACGTTCGCAGGCTTCTGGTCGCGGTCTTGGACGAGCACGCCGCCAATGACGGCGCGGACTTCGCGCAGGGTGTCGGCGCGGAGGCCAACTTTGGCGCGCATGAGGCGGAGGTTCTTTTTCTTGCCGAAGATCGCGAGTGCGTCGGCGTCGAACTCCGGTGCGATGATGACTTCCGAGAAGATCTCGGCGATGGCTTCGGCAAGCCCCTTGTCGATCGTGCGATTCGCCACGATGATACCGCCGAAGGGAGCCTGCTTATCGGTTTCAAAGGCCTTGTGCCAGGCTTCGAGGAGGCTATCCGCGGAAGCCACGCCGCACGGGTTGGTGTGCTTCAGGATGCAGATAGTCGGCCGTTCGAACTCGCCGATGAGGTAAGTGGCGGCGGTGATATCTAAGATATTGTTGTAGCTGAGTTCCTTACCCTGGAGTTGTTCGAAGGCCTCGTGGAACGAGCCGTAGAGCGCGGCCTGCTGGTGAGGGTTTTCGCCATAGCGGAGGCGTTGGGCGAGGGACAGGGTGGTCGTGAAGCGCGCAGGCAGGCCGAGGACGTTGCCGAGGCCCGGCTGGGCTTGCGATTCGAGGTAGTTGGCAATCGCGGCATCGTAGGCCGACGTGCGCTGGAAGACCTTGAGGGCGAGCTCGCGGCGGAGTTCGGCGAGGGCCGCAGGATTGGCCATCGCAGCAAGGACGCGTTCGTAGTCGGCTGGGTCGGTGACGACCGAGACGGAGGCGTGGTTTTTCGCGGCGCTGCGCAGCATGGACGGACCGCCGATGTCGATGTTCTCGATGGCGTCCTCGAATGAGCAGTTGGGCTTCGCGATGGTGGCTTCGAAGGGGTAGAGGTTTACGACGACCAGGTCGATGAGTTCGATGCCGTGCTTCTTGGCTTCATCGAGGTGCTCATGCGAGTCGCGACGGCAGAGGAGGCCACCATGGACCTTGGGGTGCAGGGTCTTCACGCGGCCTTCCATGATCTCAGGGAAACCCGTGTGCTCGCTGACATCGGTCACCGGTAGGCCGGCATCGCGGAGCATCTTGGATGTGCCACCGGTGGAAAGGAGCTTATAGCCATGGTTCTGGACCAGCGCCTGCGCGAAGGGCAGGAGGCCAGTCTTGTCGCTGACGGAGAGAAGGGCGATAGGCATGGTTAAAGGAAGGGGTAGGGGGTGGGGGGAGGGTGGTCAAGGAAGCAGGAGGCGAGGCATGGGAGGGGATAGGGGATAGGGGATGGGGGATGGGGGATGGGGGATAGAGGATGGGATGGGTCGACGATGCATTCCCAAGGCAAACCTTGCCCCTGTCCGACGCATTGTGCCACCGTCCATCTGTTCCGCTATCCGTACTCCGTACTCTGCACTCCCTCTCTATCCCCCATCCCCTAATCCCCACTGACCTATCCTCGCTCTCCTTGGCATCCGCTTGACCCTTCCCGCATTTTTGCCCTCTTTCTATCCATGTCGACCGCTCTTCTATTTTCCGGCCAAGGTGCCCAAGTGGTGGGTATGGGTAAGTCCTTGTACGCCAACTCCGCCACGGCCAAGGGTCTCTATGACCGTGCAGCCGCGGTCCTGCCTTTCGACCTGCGTCAGGTCTGCTTTGAAGGTCCCGCTGAGGTCCTGACGGAAACCCGGGTCTGCCAGCCGGCTCTCTACGTCCAGGGTTACGCGATTGCCCAGATTCTCCGCGAGCGCGGTAAGCTCAATGACCTCAAGGCCTGTCTCGGGCTTTCCTTGGGCGAATTGACGGCCTATGCGGTCGCTGGGGTGTGGGACTTCGAAACCGGCCTTCAGGTCGTCGCCGAGCGCGGCCGACTCATGCAGCAGGCCTGCGATCAGACCAAGGGCGGCATGGCCGCGGTCATCGGCGGAACCCGTGAGGACATCTTCAAACTCTGCGCGGCTTTCGATATCGACGCTGCCAACTTCAATTGCCCCGGGCAGGTCGTCATCTCCGGTGAATCCGACAAGGTCGCCCAAGCGGTCGCTCGCGCCAAGGAGTTCGGCGCGTTTAAACTCGTGAAGCCGCTCGTCGTCGCTGGCGCCTACCATAGCCGCCTCATGGAACCTGCCCGTGCGGCCTTCGCGGCCTTCCTCCAAGGTGTCGAGTTCAAGCGCCCCCAGGTCACGGTCTACGCTAACACCACTGGAAGTACGCTCTCCGAGCCTTCCGACCTCCGTGCGGCCCTCGTGAAGCAGGTCGTATCTTCGGTCCTCTGGGAGGATGACTGTAAGGCTGCCGCCGACTCCGGTATCGTCCAGTTCTACGAATGTGGCCCCGGCGGTGCCCTTGCTGGCATGATGAAGCGTACGGCCCCCGCGGCCCCGATTGCTTCCCTGCACGAGTTCGCTGATATTCCAGCCTAATCCGCATTCGGGCGGGGCTAACGCTGGACAAGCGCCCCCGCCGTCGTCCTATTAGCCCTTTCCTCTGCCCTCGACCCTGACCTCGATTCAGTCATCGATTCAGCCCTCGACTCTTCCTCCTCCTTCTTCCCGTGTCCCTAGACCACATTCGTAACTTCTGCATCATCGCGCACGTCGACCACGGCAAGACGACGCTGTCCGACCGCCTGCTGGAGCACACGAAGACCATCGAGAAGCGTCAGATGAAGGAGCAGCTCCTCGATGCCATGGATCTCGAGCGCGAGAAGGGCATCACGATTAAGTGCCACCCGGTGACGATGAACTTCACCGCCCCGGATGGTAAGCAGTATATTCTTAACCTCATTGATACCCCGGGACACGTCGACTTCGCCTACGAAGTCTCCCGCTCCCTCGCCGCCTGCGAAGGTGCCGTGTTGCTGATCGACGCCTCGCAAGGCGTGGAGGCCCAGACGGTCGCCAACGCCACGCTCGCGATGAATCAGGGTCTCGAAATCGTCCCAGTCATCAATAAGGTCGACCTCCCTAGCGCCCGGCCCGAAGAAGCCCGCCGCCAGGTCGAGGACATCCTTACTATCCCCGCACAGGATGCGGTGCTGGCTTCCGGTAAGTCCGGTATCGGCATCGACGAAATCTTTGCCGCCATCATCAAGCGCGTCCCGCCGCCCCGCTGGTCCGACTACCCACAGCACCGTGCGCTGGTCTTTGATTCCCTGTTCGATTCCTACAAGGGCGTCATCAGTTACGTCCGCGTCTTCTCCGGGACCTTTAAGGCCGGCCAGACGATTGAGATGATGTTTAACGGCGTCCGCTCCGTCATTAAGGAAGTCGGTATCTTCTCCCCGAAGATGAAGCCGCAGGATGAGCTTGGCCCAGGCACGGTGGGTTACATCGTGATTAATATTCGCGAGGTCGCTGATGTGAAGGTGGGTGACACCATCACCCTCGCCAATGATCCCTCCAAGGAGCCCGTCCCGGGTTTTAAGGAGGTTCGTCCGATGGTCTTCAGTGGTATCTACCCGCTCGACACCGCCGATTACGAGAAACTGAAGGTCTCGCTCGCTAAGCTCGCAATCAACGATTCTTCGCTGACTTACACGGCCGAGAGTTCCAGCGCGCTGGGCTTCGGTTTCCGCTGCGGCTTCCTTGGCCTGCTCCACATGGAGATCGTCCAAGAGCGCCTACGCCGCGAGTACGACCTCGACATCCTTTCGACCTACCCGTCCGTCGTTTATAAGGTCTATACCACGGATGGCGTGGAGCACATCCTCGATAACCCAGTAGTCATGCCGGACCCGTCCGCCATCGAGCACGTCGAAGAGCCGACCATCCGTGCCCATATCCACATTCCTGGCACCTCTATCGGTGATATGCTCACCCTCGTCCAAGAAAAGCGCGGCGTCTGTGAGCGGACCGAGACCATCGATGGCGATCGCGTGATTCTCGTCTGCCTCCTCCCGCTCAACGAAATCCTCGTCGATTTCAATGACCGCATGAAGTCCATCACCCGAGGCTACGGTTCAATGGATTACGAGCTGGGCGAGTACGTGAGGTCGGACCTCGTCAAGATGGACATCCGTGTCAACGAAGAGCCGGTCGACGCGTTTTCTTCTATCGTGCACGCGTCCAAGGCCGAAGGCCGCGGTCGTAACCTTTGCGAGAGGCTCAAGGAACTCCTCCCGCGCCAACTTTTCAAAATCGCCATTCAGGCCGCCATTGGCTCCAAGGTCATTGCCCGCGAGACCATTGGTTCCGTTGGCAAGGACGTGACGGCCAAGTGCTACGGCGGTGACATCTCCCGTAAGCGCAAGCTCCTCGATAAGCAGAAGGAAGGTAAGAAGCGGATGAAGCAGATTGGTAAGGTCGATATCCCGCAGGAGGCCTTCATCAAGATCCTTAAGAACGAAGGCTAAGTCCCGTTTCTGTTCTTCCCAGCGGCCGTCCACCCGCTTAGGTTGGGCATAGGAACGCCATGCTTACCCATCTCCCCGGTTTCATCCTCCCCAAGCACCATCGCTTCCTGAAGGTCGCTAAGCAGGTCCTCGAGATTGCGCATAAGGTGAAGCTCTACCGTGGAGACGTGCTCCGCGCCGAAGACCTCGCGGAACAGGAGCGCCTGGCAGCCCACTTGGCTACACTCGTTAAGCGGTCGGCCCCGCCCGCGGAGACGGAGCCGGCAATCACGGCCCTGCATGAGGTGCTCGTGCGCAACGGCGGAAAAATCTACCCAGTCTCCACGGCGGGCGACTGGGTCGAGATGTTTGTCATGGCGGCCATCGTGGCTGGTGCCATTCGCAGCTTCTTGCTACAGCCTTTTAAGATTCCGACGAATTCGATGTGGCCGACGTATAACGGCATGACGGCCGTCGTGCGCGCTCCGGGCACCGAAGAGCCGAGCTTAGGCACACAGGCGCTGGATAAGATTCAGTGGACCTGGACCTACGTCGAGCGCGCCCCCGTCGATGGCGAGGTGAAGATTCCTTTGGATAACGCCGGCTTCGACGGGAAGGATAAGCATTACCGTCCGCGGGGTCGTTCGGCTGGAGAGGGCTACACGCTGGTGGTCGGTAATACGCCGATGATTGTGGATGTTCCGGTTGACTTCGGCCTCGAGGGTGTGCTGCTGCGCACATATTACCCGGACTACGCTAAGCTAGCGCTGCGCCGTCAGGACACCGAGCGCTGGGATAAGCTCCTCGTCCAGGCGGGGCGCGATGGTCGCATTGAGAATGGCCCTAAGGGACCGATGCTATTGACGGGCTACAAGGTCAAGGCGGGCCAGCCGGTGCTAAACTTCGATATCCTTACGGGCGATATGCTCTTTGTGGACCGCGTGTCCTATCACTTCGTCAACCCGTCCCGCGGCGACACCTTCGTCTTCAAGACGAATAACATCCCCGGCCTCGCCGACCGCAATGGCAACCCCTCGCAGAATTATTACGTCAAACGCCTCGTGGGCGTCCCCGGAGAGCGACTTCGCGTTGATGATGATGGCCGTTTCTTCGTGAACGGTAAGGTCGTCACCTCGCCGGAGCCGATGGTGCTGAATTCCGAGCGCGCGACCGACCGCGGCTACTACGGCTACCTGGCAGACCTTGGCGATTACGCGTATGCCTTACCGTTGAACAAGGAGTACACCGTCACCGACCGCCACTACTACGCCCTCGGTGATAATTCCTCGAACAGCTTTGATTCGCGCGGTTGGGGTGAGGTCCCGGAGAAGGACGTCGTCGGAAAGCCGCTCTTTATTCTGCACCCCTTTACCTCACACTGGGGCGCCGCAAAGTAGGCGGCGTCCGCCGAGCGTTGCGGGTATTGGAAGGGTAGGGTTAGCACTGCGTGCTAACCTAGCTGTCCCCCTAGGTGGGGCTCGAACCAGCTGGTTCGACTAGGTCAGCACGCAGTGCTGACCCTACCTGGTGATCAAGGTGGCTTGCGTCTGCACGCTCCCCTAGCCAACCATACTCCCGCCCACTCGCCCCCTAATTCCTCATGACCTGGACTCTCTATCGCCACTACAAGGGTAACCACTACCTGCGGTTAGGCGTGGGCGCACATTCGGAGGATCTTTCGCCGCATGTGGTCTACCGTTGTCTCTATGATAACCCCGAGGCGCGGACTTGGATCCGCCCGCAGGGAATGTTCGAGGAGACGTTGGAGGACGGACGTCTACGCTTCACGCCCGTCGCCCGCATGCGTCTGGTTCAGCCTGAAGATAATCCCACCGTCTTGGCTTTTGGTTACGATGCATGGGGCGAAGGTAAGACCCT
>CAMDWM010000096.1:0-6381 GCA_945878755.1 Akkermansia muciniphila | reverse complement strand
AAGGCAGGCGGCGAAGCCGCCACCAACAAAAAAGCCCTGGGCGAACCCAGGGCTTTTATCATCAATCTCGATCGACGGCTTACTTCTTGGCGGCGCGCTTCTCTTCGATCGCTGCCTGAGCAGCGGCGAGGCGGGCGACCGGCACGCGGTAAGGCGAGCAGGAGACGTAATTCAAGCCCACGCGGTGGCAGAACTTAACGGATTCGGGTTCGCCGCCGTGTTCGCCACAGATGCCGAGCTTGATGTCGGGGCGGGTCTGGCGACCTTTCTCGATGGCCATCTGGATGAGCTGGCCGACGCCAGTCTGGTCGAGGGTGGCAAACGGGTTCTTTTTGAAGATCTCGTTCTCGGTGTAGGCGTTGAGGAAGTTACCCATGTCGTCACGGGAAACGCCGAGCGCAGTCTGGGTGAGGTCATTCGTACCGAAGCTAAAGAACTCAGCGGTGTGCGCGATTTCGTCGGCGGTGAGAGCCCCACGCGGCACTTCAATCATCGTGCCCACGGAGTAGGCGATCTTGCACTTCTGTTCCTTCTGCACTTCGGCGGCGACGCGGTGGATGACTTCGACTTGGAGGTCGAGCTCACGCTTGAAACCGACGAGCGGCACCATGACTTCAGGCTTCACCTTGATACCCTTCTTCTGGACCGCGGCAGCGGCTTCGAAGATGGCGCGAGCCTGGGTTTCGGTGATTTCTGGGTAAGCGATACCGAGGCGGCAACCGCGGTGACCGAGCATCGGGTTGAACTCGTGCAGGGCGGCGACGCGGGCGATGACTTTCTCCGTCTTGATGCCGAGCTTCTTCGCGAGGGCGGCCTGGGACTTTTCGTCGTGCGGCACAAACTCGTGGAGAGGCGGGTCGAGGAGGCGGATCGTGGCGGGTAGGCCGTTGAGGGCCTTGAAGATGCCGGTGAAGTCCGCGCGCTGGTAAGGCAGGATTTTCGCGAGGGCCGTCTTGCGGCCTTCCACGGTGTCAGCGAGAATCATCTCACGAACGGCGTCGATGCGGTCGCCTTCGAAGAACATGTGCTCGGTGCGGGTGAGGCCGATGCCTTGAGCACCGAACGCGAGCGCCTGGGCGGTCTGCTCTGGATTGTCCGCGTTGGTGCGGACCTGCAGGCGGGTGGCCTGCGAGCACCACTTCATCAGCTGCACATAATTCTGATACTTCTCGGTCTTCTGCGCGGCCTTGTCGTTATTGAGCAGGCCGGAGACGATTTCCGAAGGAGCGGTCTTGATCTGGCCGGCGTAAACCGTGCCGGCCGTGCCGTCGATGGAGAGGAAGTCGCCTTCCTTGAAGGTGTGACCAGCAATGGTCGTCGTCTTCTTGTCGTAGTCGATTGAGACCGCGGCAGCACCACAGACGCAGACCTTGCCCATCTGGCGAGCGACGAGCGCAGCGTGCGAGGAAACGCCACCGCGAGCGGTGAGGATACCTTCGGCGGCGATCATGCCACGGAGATCTTCTGGGGAGGTTTCGACGCGGACGAGGAGGACCTTTTCGCCCTTCTCGGCGGCGATGACGGCGCGATCGGCGTTGAAGTAGATCTTACCGGTGGCGGCACCGGGACCGGCGGGGAGACCGTGGGCGATGGCCTTGGCCTTCTTGACTTCGGCGACGTCGAAGATGGGGGCGAGCAGCTGTTCGAGCTGGTCGGCCGGGTTGCGCATGATCGCAGTTTCCCAGTCGATGAGTTTTTCCTTCACCATGTCGGCAGCGAACTTCAGCGCGGCAGCAGCGGTGCGCTTACCGTTACGCGTCTGGAGCATGTAGAGCTTACCTTCCTGGACAGTGAACTCGATATCCTGGACGTCCTTGAAGTGTTTTTCGAGGGTCTGGCGGACCTTCATGAGCTGGGCGTAGCTCTGGGGCATCACGTCCTTCAGCTTGCTGACCGGCTCAGGGGTGCGGACGCCGGCGACGACGTCTTCGCCCTGAGCGTTGATGAGAAACTCGCCGTAGAATTCGTCCACGCCGTTGGCGGGGTTACGGGTGAAGGCGACGCCGGAGCCGGACTTTTCGCCGGTGTTGCCGAACACCATGGCCTGGACGTTAACGGCGGTACCCCACTCGGCAGGGATGTTATATTTGCGGCGATAGACGATCGCGCGGTCGTTCATCCAGGAAGAGAAGACGGCACCGGCGGCGCCGTTCAACTGCTCCCACGGGCTATGCGGGAAGACCTTACCGGTGCGGGCCTTGACGAGGGCCTTGAAGCGCTTGACGAGCTCCTGCTGGTCTTCGGCAGTGAGGGCGGAGTCTTCGACGTCGCCCTTGTATTTCTTGTGCTTAAATTCTTCGATAATGGTCTCGAACGGCTCGTGGTCTTCGCCTTCGCGCTTCTGCACGCCGAGGACGACGTCGCCATACATCTGGATGAAGCGGCGGTAGCAATCCCAAGCGAAGCGGGCGTTGCCAGTGGCCTTGGCGAGGGCGTTGACGGATTCATCGTTGAGGCCGAGGTTGAGGATGGTGTCCATCATGCCAGGCATCGAGTCGCGAGCGCCCGAGCGGACGGCGACGAGCAGGGGCATGCCGGAGGTGGCACCGAACTGGGTGCCCATGATCTTCTCCATATTCTTCACACCGGCTTCCATCTGAGCCTGGAGGGAAACCGGGTAGGTGCGCTTGTTGGCGTAGAAGTAAGTGCAGACTTCGGTCGTGACCGTGAAGCCAGGAGGCACTGGGAGACCGATGCGGGTCATTTCGGCGAGGTTTGCGCCTTTGCCGCCGAGCAGGGCCTTCATGGAGCCGTTGCCGTCAGCTTTGCCGTCGCCCCAGGTGTAGACGACCTTGGTGGACTTAGTGGATTTGGAGTTGGATTGGGTTTTCTTAGCCATGGTAGAGGAATTGGTGGGAGAGGATGGAGACAGCCAGAAGGCGGGCCAGCGGCTATCGACGAAGGGCAAAAGAAGGGCAAACGCCCCAGCGCTGTCAATGGATTAGGGGGCGAAACAACGGACCTCGACCAAGCGGAGAGGGGAGGTTAAATCCGGCCAGCCCCCGGGCGGGTCGCTCAACGACAACTAGTTAAAACGGCCAACACCGTTAAGACTGCGGCAATCAGAAAAAGGGCTAAAATCGCGATTTTCCAGCCGCTTGACTTACCCCCGCTGCTTTCGCCGCGTTCTTTTTTACGAAAAGCACTCCGGCCGGCAGAAGTGACATGCTGGACGGTAACGTCTGGGTAGGCCCGTCCCGTGACTTCCTTCACCGTCCCATTGATGAGCCCCAGATCGATGAGTTCGGCAAAGGCCAATGCTTTCCGCTCCGCCGGGAGGCGGTCGAAGGCGTTACATTCGCGGCCGACAATTAAACGCTCCAAGCCTAGTTTGGCATCGGAGGAAATGTGGCGCCGGGTGGACTGTGGTTCTTCTTTGCTCAAGCGGACAATTGCTGAACTGTTGTCATCATCTTTACGTCTGCTAAAGTGCAAATCTTTTCGGGAATGTAAGGGAAATATTATCAGATTAAACCTAAGTCCAAGCCCACACTACCATGCCCGCAACCCTGACTGACCTCCCCGTCGCGCTGTCCATCGCAGGCTCCGATAGCGGCGCGGGGGCAGGCATCCAAGCCGATCTTTTGACCTTCGCCGCCAACGGGGTCTATGGCACGACCGCCATCACTTGTCTCACGGCCCAGAATCCGCTCGGCGTCTCCGGCGTCCAGGCGACCAGCCCAGCTTTTGTCCTAGAACAATGCCACCAGGTTACCCGTCATTATCGTCCCAAAGCCTTGAAAACAGGGATGTTGCTGAATGTCGAGATTGTCGAAGCCGTCGCGGGTTTCATCGCGGAAGCGAAGATTCCCGCCGTCATCGATCCAGTCATGGTGGCTTCGAGCGGCGCGACGTTGCTCTCCGCCGAAGCCGTCGCCGCGGTTGCTCGTAAACTCTTGCCGCTCGCGGCGGTCGTCACGCCGAACCTCGATGAGGCGACCATCCTGCTCGGACGAAAAGCGCTGGGCGGGTCCCAGGGCCCAGCGGAAGCACTCGAACTTGCCCGCCGCTATGGTGTACCCTTCCTCGTTAAAGGAGGTCATGCCGACGGGGACGCACTCGTTGACGCCTTGGCTTGGCCCGACGGCCGCACGCTCACGCTCACAGCCCAGCGCATCCCCGGCATCGATACGCACGGCAGCGGGTGCACGCTTTCGGCCGCCATCACGGCACACCTAGCCCGCGGAGAGTCTTTGGAACAAGCCGTTCGCCTGGCCCACGCTTACCTGCAGTTTGGAATGCAAACACCTATGCAAGTCGTTGGTATTAAGCATATTAAGCACTAAATTGCTACTTTAAGGGCCGGCCTTTAAACCCCGCCTGCGCCTGACTGAGGCAAAGCGGCATTTTGCCCTGCTGAAAGCTTCCTACCCGATTTCCCCGGTAAAGCCTCACCCCTAGGGAATCCAAGGCAACCGGCCGGCTGATCGGCCCCCAAAGTCTCTTCCGGATGACCTTAAAGTGAACAGATTTTCACTTACCATGATCTTGAATGGGTTATTCACACTTGCCCCCTTCCCTTCCCCTCCTTTTCTAACCCATTCCCTGCGGTCACCAACCGCCCCCCTGACCATGCCTAAAAAGAACGTCGCCAAGCAATCCTCCTCCAAAACTCCGACCGCCGTCTCCGCCCAGACCGGCGTCAAGATGCGCGGCTGTGATGTCATGGTACGTTGCCTCGAGAACCTCGGCGTCGACACAATCTTCGCTTACCCCGGCGGCGCTTCGATGGAGCTCCACCATGGCCTCATCCGCTCCAAGAAAATTCGCACCATCCTGCCGCGCCACGAACAGGGCGGTGCCTTCATGGCCCACGGCTACTCCCGTTCGACCGGTAAGCCCGGCGTCTGCATGGCGACTTCCGGCCCTGGCGCCACGAACCTCGTCACCGCCATCGCCGATGCGCACATGGATAGCATCCCGCTCATCTGCATCACCGGCCAGGTCTACCAGCAGTTCATCGGTCGCGCAGCTTTCCAGGAAACTGACTTCTACGGCATGACGTTGCCGATCGTGAAGCACTCCTTCCTCGTCCTCGATTACAACGAGTTGCCGAGCATCATGTACAAGGCGTTCAAAATCGCCACCACCGGTCGACCAGGCCCCGTCGTCATCGATATCCCGAAGGACATCCAGCAGCACGAGTGGGTCCCGGTCTTCCCCAAGAATCCCGACGACGTTTCTATCCTCGGCCTGCCGACGCCTCCGAAGTGCGCCGACAGCGACCTCGAGCAAGTTTTGCGCCTCATCGAAGGCGCCAAGCAGCCCGCGCTCTACATCGGCGGCGGCATCCTTTCCGGCGACGCCCACAAGGAGCTGCGTGCCTTCGCCGAAGCCACTGGTATCCCCGTCGCTTCTACGCTGATGGGCCTCGGTGCCTTCCCCTGCGATCATCCGCAATCCCTTTACTGGTATGGCATGCACGGCACCGTTGCCGGCAACTGGGCCGTGTGTAAGAGCGACCTCCTCATCACCATGGGTGCGCGCTTCGACGACCGTATCACCGGCGCCATCGAGAAGTTCGCCCCCGACGCCACCATCGTCCACATCGACATCGACCGCTCGGAGCACCAGAAGAACAAGTTCGCGCACTACCCGATCCACTCCGACATCAAGCACGCGCTCGGCCGCATGGTGACGCTCGCCAAGAAGGGCTTCAAGAAGCCTGACCTGAAGAAGTGGTACGAGACCATCAACGGCTGGAAGAAGGAGCACCCGTATCCGTTCAGCTACGAGCGTAAGACCAAGCACATCCTCCCGCAGGAAGCCATCGAAGTCCTCTTCGAAGAGACCAAGGGTAACGCCATCATCTCCACCGGCGTCGGCCAGCACCAGATGTGGGCCCCGCAGTATTACCGCTTCAACGAGCCCCGCCGCTTCATCAGCTCGCTCGGTGCCGGCACGATGGGCTTCGGCCTTCCAGCCGCCATCGGCGCCAAGGTCGCCAACCCCAACGTCCAAGTCATCGACATCGATGGCGATGGTTCGTTCCTGATGAATATTCAGGAACTCGCCTGCATGAAGATTGAGAAGATCAACGCGAAGATCCTCATCCTCAACAACCAGCACCTCGGCATGGTGGTGCAGTGGGAAGACCGCTTCTATGCTGGTACCCGCGGCCATACGATTCTCGGAGATGCCAAGAATATCGGCTCTCCCGACAACCCGGGTGGCCTCTACCCTGACTTCGTTAAAATCGCTAATGGCTTCGGCATCAAGGCCCGTCAGGTCATGAAGCGTGAAGACCTCCGCGCCGCTATGCGCGAGATGCTCGATCACGACGGTCCCTACCTCCTGGACGTCATCGTACCCTACACCGAGCACGTGCTCCCCTTCATCCCGCAGAAGAAGTCGGCGATGGAGATTCTGACGAAGTAATCG
>CAMDWM010000095.1:0-6401 GCA_945878755.1 Akkermansia muciniphila | reverse complement strand
CGAGACCCGTCCGGCCAGCACGGCCTGGAGCTTCGGCTGTTCCGCCACGAGATCCGTGGGCAACCCGGCAGCCCGTAAAACACCCGTTAAGGCAAGGAAGACAAGCAGGACGGAACGCATAAGGAGAAAGTTTAGCCGCACCCGCAACTACCGGTGCCGCACCCGCGCTTGGCGAGCAGGCGTTGCTCAAGGGCGAGCGAGGTCGGGGTAATGGACAACCCACCCAAGGCCGTGCAGCGCAACTCACGCGGCATCTGCGCGGAGACTCGCTTGGCGGTGGCAATGACTTCATCGAACGGGATGACCTGGTCGAAACCCGATAGGGCCATATTAGCACAGGAGAGCGCATTGGCGGCGGCCATGACATTCTTCCCGAGGCACGGGGCCTCGACGCGGTTAGCGATCGGGTCACAGATCAAGCCAATCATGCTTTGCATGGCCATGGAAGCAGCGGCGCAGGCCTGTAGAGTGTCACCGCCGGACAAAGTCACGAGCGCAGCGCCCGCCATGGCCGCAGCGGAACCGCCTTCAGCCTGACAGCCACCGACTTCCGCGGCAAAGGTCCAGGCGGTCGCAATAAACACCCCGATGAGACCAGCGGCAAGTAAGGCGCGGGCAACGTCTTCGTCGCTCTGCTTCCGATCTTCAGCGAGGGCAATCACGATACCCGGCAAAGCGGCACAGGCACCGGCAGTGGGCATGGCGATGATGACGCCCATGCTACTCTTCACTTCCATCATGGCAGTGACGTACAGAATACCGCGATTCAGCGAACCAGCATCGAGCAAGCGTCCCGCCGCTAGCTCGCGGGCGAACCCGCCCGACTGGAACCCAAGGACGCGGTCTTCATAATGTGTACCGGCCAGGCCTTGGGCGATAGAGCGACGGAGGATGCACACCAAGGCGACCATCTTTGCGACGACTTCCGCTTCGGTTAGGCCACCACGCGCGGCTTCATAGGCGACGGCATGCTTCCAGAGCGGTGCGGGCGCCTTAGCATGCACAGCGAGGAGTTCGGCGCAGGTACTAAAAGGGACATGACTGGAGCGACTAGAGAGCACTGGTAAGACCGGCGAGAGGCGGCGGAGTGCACGCACCTGGCCCTTCCCCAGCAAAGCGGCCAACGGGGCTTCTGCCATGGGGCGTAAGTCAGCCAAGATAGCTAAAGACCCCGAGCCGACCGCTTGGCAACGAATCGTGTCGGCAACGACTGGCGCCAAGGCGTCCGCCAAAGCGGACGTAGAGAGATCGGACCAGGCGAGTACGACATGCGCATCGCCGTGCAAAGAAACGGGCACGCCGTCGATCTCGACAACTTCCATCATGCCACCGCCGGTGGAGATGGCCTTGAGAAAGTGCGAGCCGCGGGCGTTCTTCAACGTCAGGCGATAGGTATTGGGATGTTCGTCATGAACATCAATCGTCTCAATCCGCACCTTCACCCCGCCCTCTTGGATAATGCGCATGGAGTCAGGCAGACGATCGTCGTCCGCTTCCCAGCCCAGCAAGCCGCCGAACAGACCCATGTCGGAACCTTGGGTGTCATGCGTCGTTGGCAAAGAACCGTGCACATCAAACTCAACCAAGACCTCGGTAATTTCACCGCCCATGAGATCGCGACCGAGCCGGCCAATGCGCAAGGCAGCGGCACAATGCGAGCTGGAGGGACCGCGCATCACGGGTCCGATAACATCATTAAAAATACTGACGAGCATGGAGAGGGGTACGATCGCAGTGGACCGTGACCCCACGATGACTCTGACCACCCCGGGGTCAAACCCTCAAGGGCTCAGCGGGCGATGTCAGGAAAGTCGGTAAAAAGCCCGTCCACCTTGGCCTCCTGCGTCAGGAAGCGGTAGTAATCCTTACCGTCAGTGAAGCCTTTAGGCAGAGCCTCGATCCTAAACGTATAAGGGTGGACCTTAAGACCGACCGCATGGGCCCTTTCAACCAAGCCAGTAGGCTTGCGACCCTCGGCAATGGCGGAAAGTGCCGGACCGATACCATCAACGACCTTGGCAATGGCTTTCAAGCCATCGTCGGTGTCGATGAGCGGAGTCTTACCGCCGGTCAGTAGGACGAGCCGACCCTTCCAGCCCAGTTCGTTCCGTAGGCGTTGCAGCTCCGCGTATTCAAAACATTGGACGTAGCAGAGGTCGGTCTTAGTGGCGTAGCCATAGCGCGCCAAGACCGCCAACATCGCCTTAGAAAGGTCCTGCCCTTCCTGTCGATGCCAGGCCGCGAGTTTCACTTCGGGATAAATACCGACCTTCCTTCCCGTGCTCTTGTTGAGACCTTGGATAAAGACGATTTCTTCCTCGAAAGTATTAATCCGGAACTCACCGACACCAGCGGGGAAACGTCCGGGATACACGGCCTTACCAGTCTTAGGATTGAAACGTTCTAGGACGCGGAGTTGGCGGACTTCCGCCAACGTGAAGTCGATCGCATAGAAACTACCGTTCGCGCGCTGCCGACCTGGGAAGCGGCTAGCGACATCGGTCGTGCTATCCAGCGTGACGTCATGCTGCACAATCGGCACACCATCCTTGGTCAGGACGAGGTCTTGCTCGAGGTAGTCGGCGCCCTGCGCATAAGCCAAAGCCTTGGCGGCTAAAGTATGCTCGGGGAGATAGCCACTCGCACCGCGGTGGGCGATAATGGTTGGCGTGGATTCGGCACCGAGCAGGACCGCGGAGGCGGTCCAGAGTATCGCGAGGGTTGCTTTCATTTTGCGAGTGCCTGCAGGGCCTTGGCCTCTTCCTCGCTCAACTTACCACGGTAGGTCACGGCGAGGTCCTTGGGCTGGTAGATGGTCTTATACATAACCAGAGCGGCGAGGTAAGTGCCTTTAAAATCGGGGTGCGAATTATCGGCGACGTGTAGGCGGTAGGGTTGCTTGGATTGGTAGTTGCGTTCCCACGCATCGCCGACCGGAGCGACGAGTGCATCATTGGCCTTTGCGACATTGCCATACCAGAGGCGGAGGCGGGCCTGCATCTCGGCCGGGTCCTTCCCGACGTTGGCGTTATAGTCCTTCCCTTGGGTGGTCCAAGAATCGGCATGACGAGCCCAGGTCTCGTAAAAGACGATGCGGGCCTGCGGGCTCTTAGCGCGCACCCGCTGACAGAGAGCTGCGGCGCTGTCGACGAAGTCGGTGCGAATAGCTGGACTGACCTCTGCGAGGGCCGGCTCTTGGCTCTGCCCCTGCAGGACGACGACGTCCCACTTACCTTCATCAATCAAAGCCAAGCTCTTGGGCTGGACGGTGAGGTGTTGCTTCAAAGTTTGGCCACCTGGCGTCGCCGATTTGATCACGGGAACCTTATAACCGGCGCTCTTGACGACCTCGGCAAAGACCTCCGGTAACTTATTAACGGAGGTGTAGCTATTGCCGATAAAGAGCACGCGCTCGGGTTCACCCGCAAAGGCCGCGAATACCGATACGCAGAGTAAACCGAGCCAACCTAAGAGGCGTTGCATACCTTTCAGTCACAGCAGCCCACCCCGATGAGTCAACCCCTGCCCTTGCTTCCAACCGAGATTTAACCAACCTGACTAAATGCGTCGTCCCACGCTCATCCTGCTCGCCTGCCTGACTGCAGCCTTGGGCCTTTCCGCCGAGCCAGTCCAAGGCCCAGCACCCACCGAGGTCGCCCGCTTCCGTGCGGACGAAGCGGTTCAAGGGGTCGCCGTCGACGGGGATTTCTTATACATTATCGCCGACCAAGCGCTGGGTAAATACCGGAAGGTCGACGGCACGAAAGTCGCCGCTTGGACGGCCCCCAAGGACTCCAAGATCAAGCACCTCAACGCAGGGGTGGTGATTGGTGGTAAACTCTACTGCGCCCACTCCAATTTCCCGCTGAAGCCCGACGAAAGCAGCGTGGAGATCTTCGATGCGGCAACACTCCAACCGACTGGACGGCATGTGTTCGCCAATCCGCTGGGCTCCCTGACTTGGGCAATTCCGTATCAAGGCGGTTGGTTAACCTGCTTCGCGCACTACTCGCTTTTGAGTGATAATGCCCTCAGCCGCATCGTACAGTTTGATCAAGACTGGAAGGAATTAAAACGCTGGTCCTTCCCCGCCGAATTACTCAAACGCTTCGCACGCTCGAGTTCTTCCGGCGCTTGCCTCATCGGCGGTGAAAAGCTCCTAGTCAGCGGACACGATGCCCGTGAGTTGTATGCCCTGACGCTACCACCCGAGGGCGGCGAAGCCCGCTGGGAAGCGACCTGGGGCTTCTTGACCGCTGGCCAAGCCTTCGACGAGGACCGCGCCGCTGGCAGCAAGGAAAAGGGCTTTGTACTCTATTCCATTGAACGGAAGACCAAGGAAGTCGTCGGCGCCCGCTACCCCACCCCCGCCCGCTGAGCCGCATGCGGCTTGTCAGCCCTACTGCGCCCCGATAACTCCTAACCATGTTCCCCCTCTCCGGACTCGCCGATGAAGCGGCCGACGGCTTCGACGGCCAAATCGCCGCCCACCGCGAGCTGGGCTGGTCCGCCCTTGAGCTACGCCTCCTGAACGGAAAGCAGTGCTCCAGCGCCGCGGTGACCGACGACGAGTTCGCCCGCGCGATGGACGCGATCGAGAACGCCGGGATACGGGTGAGTGGGTTCGCCTCCGCCATCGGCAACTGGAGTCGCCCCATCAACGGGGACTTCGCCCTCGACCTTGCTGATCTTCGCGTGCTGGTTCCACGGATGCAACGTGCGCAGACGCGTTTCGTCCGCACGATGGGCTGGATGCAAGCTGGCACCTCCGACCAAGTATGGCGTGATGAAGGCATCCGCCGCACCCGCGAGATGGCCAAGCTCGCCGCCGATGCCGACATCGTACTCTTGCACGAGAACTGCGAAGGCTGGGGCGGTACCTCACCGGACAACGCCCGTGCCTTCATGGAATCGGTCGACCACCCGAACGTCCGGTACCTCTTCGATATCGGTAATACGGTCTCATACGGCCTCCCGACCCTGCCCTTCTACGAGGCCGTGAAGCCCTTCATCGCCTACGTCCACGTCAAGGACGCCCGTCGCAACCCAGCGGGTGGAAAGAGTAACGCCTTCACCTACCCCGGACAAGGTGATGCCTTGGTTCGCGAAATTCTTGGCGACTTACTCCGCACGGGTTACACAGCGGGCCTTTCCATCGAGCCCCACGTGGCTAGCATTGTTCATCTCGGCGAAGGCACCAAGGCCTCGGCCGAGGAACGCTTCGCATCGTACGTGAGGTACGGGCGCGAACTCGATACCCTGCTGAAGTCACTCACCTAAAAACGGGCGGTAATCTCGCCCCTCTTGGCGCGAGAATCCGTCTGGTTGGCCGAAGGGAAACAAATCCGGCGAGCCGGCAGACTCCTTAGAAGCCCTGCCCCTTGACCAGTGTACGCAGCACAAAAACGTCACGGTTAGAGGTGACGAAGAGGGTCTTGCCGTCTTCACCCCAGGCGAGGTTCGCCGTTGGCTGGTGGAAAAGAATCGAGCCGAGGTGTTTCCCTTCGGGCGAGAGGATGAGGACGCCACCCGGACCAGTCGTCCAGAGGTTGCCGCGTTCGTCGACCTTCATACCATCACAACCACCGGGGCGGCCGGGTTTCTTCAAGGACTTGGCGAGGAAGACGTCGCGCAGGCCCGAGCCATCCAAGGCACAGGCGGCAACACGCGGGTTTGCACCATCAGAGACCGCCAAATAAAGGGTCTTCTGATCAAGGCTGAGGGCGATGCCGTTCGGCCACTGGACTTCCTTAGTCACGAGCGAAACTTTGCCATCGGTCGCGAGCTTATAGACACCATGGAAACCTTGCTCGGCCTTCTGTCCCTTCGGCAGGCCGTAGGGCGGGTCGGTGAAGTAGACGGAACCATCCGCGGCGACGACGAGGTCATTGGGGCTGTTAAACTTCTTACCATCAAACGCGGTGGCGAGAGGCTTGAACTTACCGTCGCCGAGGAACTGGCCAACGCGACGGGCTCCATGCTGGCAGAGCAAGAGGTTGGCCTTAGCGTCGACCGTGAGGCCGTTGGAACCCTGGAGGTCAGAAGGTTCATCCGTGCCGCTGGGCTTGAGGAACACCGTTGGGGCGGCATCACCGCGCTTCCAGGCATAGGCGGTATTCTTAGGCACGTCGGAAAAGATGAAGCGGTCCTTAAACCAGACGGGACCCTCGGACCAACTATAGCCGGTACCGACTTTTTCGATCTTCACGTCAGACGCCAATAAGGCGTCCAACGAGGGGTCGAGTTTTTCGATGCTCGGAGCGGGGACTTGCGCGGCGAGGGTGGCGGAGGCAAACAACAGGAACGCGGCGAGGGCTTTCATGAGAGGGATGGCTAGTAGATTACTTCTTTTCAACCTTCAGGTAGTCGAGTCCGAACATGTGCAACGGAGTCGCGGCGGG
>CAMDWM010000094.1:0-6522 GCA_945878755.1 Akkermansia muciniphila | reverse complement strand
GCCCCGAAGTCGGCGACCGGCCCGACGGGCACGGTGAACTTCGATTCCGGCGAAGCCTTCTCGCAGTGGATGATTACCGAGCACCTCATCTCGACCGTACCGTGGGATGACTGCGGTTCGTTCGTCCGCTTCTCCGTCACCTTTGTTTCCGATAAAGGCGAGGCCGGTGAAGCCGAGGTTATCGCCGAGGTGGAACGCCGCCTTTCGGCTTGGAAATTCGCTTTCTAAGCCCGTTTTCGACCCCTTCCTTGTCGGATTGACAGGGGAGGGGGTCTTTGGTCACCTTCAACCTCTAGTTAATTTGGCCTGATAGCTCAGTTGGTAGAGCAGACGCCTGAAGAGCGTCGTGTCGTTGGTTCGATTCCGACTCAGGCCACCACTTCAAACCGGCCCGCTTGATACCCTCAGGCGGGCCGGACCTTTTAGCGGTTAAAGAGCAGGCGCATCATCGAGAAGCGTTCGCCGTGCTCCAGGGGTGGCGGCGGGGTCTCGTCTTTACCGAACTCGACCAGCGTGATCACTTTCTCGTCTTCGCGGGTCTTATCGGCCTTGATGGTTTTTTCCGTCCACTTCGCCTGGACGACGCCAAAGGGCGTCGCGTCGTCGCGCCAGACCGTTCCCCGCAGGATGATGGTCTGCTTCTTTACGAAGGGCGGATCGATGATGGTGTAGGACTCCATCTTGAGGCGGCGGCACTGGAAGGTTTTCGCTCCGAGCGTCAACGGTTCGAGCGCGGTGGTCTCGGGCTCAAGGGTATTGGTGGTCTTGTAGCCAGCCTTCTCCGCGATGGAGGCGACGTCCTCCGGCAACATATGCCAAGGCCCTTTGACCGGCTCGGAGAAGAGAATCTCCACCGACGACTCGAGGAGTTTGTTGGCGCCTTCACGGCTAAGGTCTTTGGGCACCAGGAACCGGAGTGGCGCTTTGTTGCTGGAACCTAGCCAGGCCACGGGTTCGACGCTCAACCAGACATGTGGCTTATCCTTGATCACGCCGCCGTCGCGTACCGAAAGCTTAATGGTCGATGGTTCGCCCGCGGGCTCCGGCGAGATTTTTTTAATTTGATAGGTTGCCCAAGAACCAGGGGCGGGGAGTTTTTCTGCAAAAATATTCCACTGGGCGAGGGCACCGGCGGTGCTCCCGAGGAGGGCGAGAAGGGCGACTAGGTTTCGCATAACACCATTTTCTGCTTAAAATCGGGGTTTTGGCGAGCCGAGTCTATGCCTGCTTCCCTTTGCCTTTGACTCAAACGGGGGATTTCCCTGAAGTAGGCTTTCTCCCATGGAATCCACGGCACAGTCTCAGACCCTTCCCCTCGTGGGCGGTCGTGCCATTATCCCTGCGATTATCATCATCGGGCGCTAAGCCCGCTGAACGGGTCGCCTCCGGCGACTTCCCGTTCCGCGGCTTCCGGAACGGCGACCTCCCTTACACTTCTTCCCACCCCCACCACTATGGCACGAAAAATCGAAATCTATGACACCACCCTCCGCGACGGCTCGCAGGGTCTGGGGATTCATTTCTCGGTCGCCGACAAGCTACGCGTTGCTCAGGAGCTCGAGCGCTTCGGGGTGACCTATATCGAGGGCGGCTGGCCCGGTTCCAACCCGCGCGACATCGAATTCTTCCACGAAGCCCGCAAGTTGAAGTTCAAACACGCCAAGCTCGCGGCATTCGGCTCCACCCGCAAGAAGGGCATCCGCGCCTCCGAAGATGCGCAGGTCAAGGGCTTGCTCGAGGTCGAGACCCCGGTTGTCACTATTTACGGTAAAACTTCCGCCCTGCACGTCCGGGAAGTCCTGCGCTGCACGCCGGAAGAAAACTTGGCGATGATTGCCGACACGGTCGCTTTCCTGAAGTCCCATGGCCGCGAGGTCGTCTACGACTGCGAGCACGCGATTGATGGTTGGAAGGAAGACCCCGCCTATGCGGCAGCCTGTTTCCGTGCCGCCGCCGAAGCCGGTGCCTCGCGCATCGTCCTCTGCGATACCAATGGCGGCTGCTTGCCTGATGAGGTTGCCGAAGCCACCCGCCATGCCCGTGCCGCCGTTAAGGCCGCTATCGGTATCCACACCCATGATGACTCGGGCTTAGCCCTCGCCAATGCCTTGGCCTCGTTGGACGCGGGTGCTGTCCATGTGCAGGGCACGATGAACGGTATCGGCGAACGAACCGGCAATTGCGACCTCACCGCCGTCATCCCAGTCGCGCAGATCAAGCGTGGTTGGAGCTGCGTGCCCGCCGTTTCGCTTAAGCGTCTGACCGCTCTCTCCCGCTTCATCGATGGCGTTACCAACCAAGCCCCCGATCCACGTCGTCCGTGGGTGGGCGCGGCCGCGTTCGCCCACAAGGGCGGCACGCACGTCGATGCCATCCGAAAGTTTTCCGCCGCCTACGAGCACGTCGATCCGTCCGCCGTGGGCAATGCGCGTGATGTCTTGGTGAGCGACCAATCGGGCCGCAGTAACCTGCTCCTCAAGGCCGCCGAGCTGGGTATCGAACTCGACAAGGACGCTCCGTCGACCCGCGTCGCGCTCGATGAGCTCAAGAAGCTCGAGCACAAAGGTTGGAGCTTCGAGGACGCCGATGCCTCGCTGGCCTTGTTGCTTCGCAGTCATATGGGCAAGTCGGCCGTCGTGCCTTTCGAAGTCGTGAAGTATCACATCTCCGTGCAGGGCGGCCTCAAGGACGCCAGTTGCGAAGCCACCGTGCGCGTCCGTATCAACGGCAAGGAATCCCTCACCGTCGCGGAAGGCGAAGGCCCGGTACACGCCCTTGACCAAGCTCTCCGCGAGGCCCTCGTGAAGGCTTTCCCAAAATTGAAGAAGGTACAGCTCGCTGACTATAAGGTACGCGTCCTCGCCGGCCAGGACGGGACCTCTGCCCAGACTCGCGTGGTCATCCGTTCTACCGACGGCACCCGTTCGTGGGGCACGGTCGGCGTCAGCGCTAACCTCGTCGAGGCGTCTTTACGGGCCATCGTCGATGGTTACGCGTACGCTTTGTCCTAAGCATCCGCTGACGGATTGACTGCCCGTGGGGGCGGGATTGGATGCTCTCCAGCCCCGCCTCTATGCGTTTCCTACTCCTGTTTGCCGCTGCGACAATCTGCGCTGCTCCCGATCAAGCCAAGTTGCGCATCTATGACATCGCTGAGGCTGGCAAGCCAGCGACCTTAGCCGATCTCCCGCGGCTGCGAGACGCCCAGAAAGGGAAGATGTTTACCGCGGTGATGCCTAACCCCGTCTTTCGCCTCAGCGACCTGACCTTCCTTGCGGCTGAGCGCAAGGAGAAGCTCGACCTCTATCTGCCGAACGGGGCGGCTCGGCAGGATCGCCCCGCGGTGGTCTTTATTCATGGCGGCGGCTTCACTGGTGGCGACAAGGCCGAGAACCGTTCTGCGAGCGTCAGCGCTGACCTCGCGCGTGCCGGCTATGTCGTCGTCAGTTGTAACTATGTGCTCGGTGCTAAGACGCAGGAAGGCGTGTGGCCGCAGAATATCGCGGACTGCCGCGCCGCTGTTCGCTGGGTGCGGGCGCATGCGAAAGAACTAGGCGTGAATCCGGACAAGATCGCCGTCGCGGGTGGTTCGGCTGGCGGCTACCTTGCGCTCATGGTCGGCCTCTCCGACGACAAGACTGGCCCGGGGGGCGACCCGAAGGCGACGGTTTCGGCCAAGGTTTCCGCGGTCATTGATATGTACGGCGTGGTGAATTTCTCCAAGCACGGTAAAGGCGAAGTCCCGGGCGCATCTGCGGCTGAGCAGGCGGCCTACCTTCCTGAGCAGCAGGCCGACGCGAAGGATCCGCCCGTGCTTATTTTGCACGGCACCGCCGATACGACGGTGGATATCCAGCAGTCCAAGGACATGGCTACGGCCCTCGCCAAGGCCAAGGTCGACCATGAGCTGATCATCGTTGCGGGTGCGCCGCACACCTTTGACCTGCATCCGAAGGGTTCGGGTTGGACGCGCACGGCACTGCGTTGGCCGGCGAACGGCAATGAGATGCGCAACGAGACGAAGAGTGACAGTGCCGACCTCTCGGAACCGACCCTAGCCTTTCTTATCCGAACAATCGGGAAGTGATCAGGCGCGGCGCGCATCGTCACCCGGCTGCGGCTTAAGCTTCGCCATGACCGTCGAGCCCTGCAGCTGGACTTCGAAGTAACCCGTATCCTCGAGCATCCGGTAGAACTTGGCGTAGCGCGGGGCATCGCGTTCCAGGCCTGGGTATTCCTGAATCAGGAACTTCTTAATTACCTCGACCTTGATCCATTCGCCTTCGGGGGCGAGGCCGGTGGCCACGTCGATGAGTGCTTCAATAATATCTTTCCGGACCAGCAGTTGTTGGCGGCGCTGGTCGGCCTCGGCTTTACCCTGAGCTTGTTGCGCCGCGGAAAGGTTCGGGGTATCGCGGTAATCTTGATCATTACTGGGATAGTTTTCTTGGCGCGGTGCACGAGGCTGACGTTGGCCGCGCGGTTCCCGGGCGGGGCGGGGTTCCCGAGCTGGGCGGGGTTCCCGCGCGGGGGCCGCGGCGCGGGTCGGACGAAGGTCGCCGAAACGGAGGTCGGGCAACATCTTCTCAAATTGCCCGAGTAACTCCAAAGCCTTCGTCTTGGTCTTCGGCGTTAGCTCGCGAATCGCTTGGGCCAGCACGGCGAGGGCGGCGCGCGGGTCGGACTTCGCTTGTTCTTCGGAGTCCATGCGTTCGCGGAGTTCCGTCAGGTTGAGGTAGTGGTGGGCCGTCGAGCGAAGTGCCTTGTGGGTGCGTTCGCCCATGACCACGATGCGGACGCCGAGGCGCTTGGCGTCTTCAACCACGGGGGTGAAGTCGCTGTCGTTCGTCACGAAAATGAGCGTCGTCGGTGGGTTGGCCCCCGCCATTAGTTTGACCGCATCGATCGTCAGGCGCATGTCGGCGGCGTTCTTGCCCGGCGTGTAGCTACGCTGGTCGACGAGTTCGAGTTCTGGCCAGTCTTGGGCGAAGGCGCGCCAGCCGCTGAGGCGGCCTTGGAAGTCGCCATAAGCCCGAGCGGCCGCAATCGGCGTTTCACCGATGAAGCGGCGCAGGGTAGGGAGGTGTTGGTGTGAGACGTTATCGGCGTCGATCAAGACGCCAATACGCTGACCCTGTTGGCCCTTGGCGGCTTCGGGGGTCGAGGTCGAGGCGGCGTCGGCTTGGCGGCGGGGGGCGCGGCCCTTGGCCGGGCGCTTGGAGGGTTTGGCGGTGCGACCGCGGGGGGCGGGGGCTTTTTTGGACGGAGGACGGGCCACGGGAGGGAGGAAAAGGTTCTCCTATCCCTGTCGGGAAGCCTTCCCTACTACAATGCGAAACGACCCTCGGGGCGGTTGCTGACCGGGCGGGCGGGTCTTTTCTTACCGCTTCTGGGGGTTATGCGAGCTTCCCGTAAGACTTGGGCCCTCCGCTCAGCGGCCAAGGTTCAGCCGGATACCGCTCCGAGAGGATGGCGCGTGCCGGCGTCAAGGGCTCGTCATTGGGGTATTTTTCGTCACAAGTTGGTTACGCAGGGTGATAGGGGCAGATAACCGTGTTAGGGGCAAAGTTACGCTGGGAGTTTTCCGCCGTGCGCGAGCCGAATGGTATCTGAAATATTTTTATCGGAACTTTGCCTCCCATGGAGTGTTATTGAAGAAGTGAAAGTAGTTTCCACTTTTTCCGCCCTCTTGGTCATGACGCTCAGCCTTTGCGCTTCGCGCACCGAGCCAGTTTGGAAGGCTCAGCCTGGTCCGTGGGGCGACTTGGAGGTGCACACGGTTTACTTGGAAGTGCCGGATACGCTATTGGCGGCCGTCTCTAAGCCTAATGCCATCACGCGATGGGTCTTTGAGCAGACGACCGAGTCGGCGGTCCGCGAGTTATTGGTCCGCCAAGGAGTCTCCGTGGCGATAGTCGAACGGCTCATGGATCCAGCCAGCCGGACCCTCCAGGATAATATTGTCAGCCTTTACCCGAGTGTCGCTGAAATCACCTCCCTGAGCGTCACGGCTCGATCAGGTTTATACCGCGAGTTGGCCAAGTCCTCGGCCAATGAATATCAGCGTGACCCTGTCTACGTCCTAGGTGGTGACCTGGAGGACTGGTTAGACACCTCCGGGCTGAACGAAGCCCAGGTGAAGCTCTTCCGGCGGCTGGTCTGGAAGCGTGGCGATGTCCTCGCTTTTAGTGATATCCAGGCCTTGCTGACCGTGGCGAAAGATGATGCGGAGGTCCGTAATACCTTCCGAGCCTTGACCCGCGTACGGAGTTTACTCGTGGAGTTGAAACTCCCGCTGCAGGGTGACCGCCCGGCTTTCTTGGATTACTGGACCGCCGGGCAAGGGGACGCTCCGCAGCTGAGCTTCCTGCGGGCCGTCACCCAGCGCCAAGCGAGCCAGACCATAGATATCACACACTTTTTCCCGGCGGTCATCCGTCAACGGGCCTATACTTTTCCTGAATTAGACCAAGGGGTCAAAGGGCGTCTGCCGGATTGCCATTGGACTTCTTTGAACTTCTT
>CAMDWM010000093.1:0-6737 GCA_945878755.1 Akkermansia muciniphila | reverse complement strand
CCCGCCGACTGCTCTTCGTAACGGTTAGGTTGGCCGTTCACGAGATGCCAGAAAGCCACATTCTGGCGGCCACCTGAGGGAACGAGATACTGGCCATACTCATAAGGTAACAAAGCCCTTCCGCCGACTTGCGCGGTGACCGCGTATTTACGCTCGGTGCGGATACAGCCGTTATTGACCCAGCAAGAATCGGGATTGTGTGAACCTGCATCGACGACCGAGACCTTGCCAGGCTCCCAGTACGCGACGTAGACCAAGATAGACGTTTCCCCCCGGACGTAGATTGCTTGGGCGGCCTGGCTGAAATTTAAGATGCCTTGGACGTTCATGTTCGCGGCTTTGCCGTCCGCCACAGGGATATCGCGGCGCGTCCAGCCAGCGACGTTGCGAGGTAAGGCATCCACGACTTGGCCCGTGAAGCGGCGATCGCGATGTGAGAAATATTCCGCCGCGACCACGAGGCCGAGCAGGAGGACGAGGCAGACGGCCCCGACAGAGAGGAGGGCTTTACGCATATCAGAGAACGCGGGCGGGGTTGCCGACCACGGTGACGCCGGCGGGCACATCTCGGATAACCACGGCTCCAGCACCGAGCGTGGCGCCGCTGCCGATGGAGTGACCAGGGATAATCGAAACCCGGCTACCCATAAAGACGCGATCGGCGACTTGCACCCGGCCCGTCACATCGCAATGCGCACTCAACGTCGACCAGGCGCCGATTGAAGCGTCATGTCCAATCGTCGTGTGGAGGTTGAGCATGACGAAGTCGCCCAAGACAATATCAGCACTCGCGATAGCGCCGGGACAGAGAACGACCCCGTGCCCAAGTTTGACGCGTTCACCGACTAACGCGCGGGGATGGATGAAGGTCAGGAAATTAGCTCCAGCGGCGAGCAAGGGCTGCAGGAGCTTTTCCTTCACCGGCGGGAGCCCAAGGCCACAGAGGTAAAGTTTGTCCGGAGCGACCACGTGGCCCGTGAGCGGCCAGACGGGGGCAAAGGAGCCAAATGACTGCAAGGCTTGGGAATTATCATCGAGGAAACCCTCGAGCTCCCAAGCCTGGCCACAATCTGGGTGCTGACTTGCCCAGACATAGAGTTCACGGCCGAAGCCACCGGCACCCACGATCAATAGTTTTTTCATAGTCGTTAAGGAAGGAGTTTAAGGAGGTCACCAGCGGTCGTACACCCACGGACTTGCGCACCAGTCACCACCAAACCGTGCTGGGTTTCGCAATGTAAGATAACGAGCAGTACCGCCAACGAACCCCAGTGAGGGAGAGTCGCTAAGGGCGTGTGTTCGGTGGCCCCGACGAAGATATCTACGTCGGCCTGCAGGGCCTGGAGTTTTTCGGCTGAGGTCATTTGGAATGAGGATAGGGCTGAATCGGTGCGACGACGAGTGGGCCGAACTCCGCCGCCACGGCACCCCAAGACCACCCCACCCCATACCCGCAGAGCACGAGCTTCAGCGCACGAGAAGAAAGCGGTTCGGAGAAGGCATGAATTAAGGCGCAAGGAATCGAGGCCGAGCTCTGATTGCCGTATTGCTCGACAACTTCGCTCGGCGTCTTCTCTGCCGGGAAGCCGCACTTGCGCCCGACCGTGGAGATGACAAAGCGGTTCGCTTGGTGCAGGACTAACCCCTCTGTCGCCTCGACCGTATAATGGGCGTGGCGCATGACGGCGGCCACCGCGGGGGGCACTTGGCGGAGCGAAAAGTTAAACACTTCCCCACCCTGGATGGCCAAATTGGCGGCATGACGGACGTTGCCGTCCAGGTCGGGAATCTCCGTCAAGGGTTTGCAGTCGTGCGGCATCCGCGCACCGCCTTGGGGGACGATGATGGCATTCGCGCCCGCACCGGCCGCGCCTAATTCAAAATGCCACGCGGCGGCGTACCCCGTACGTTCAATCAACGCCGCCGACCCGGCATCGCCGAAGAGTGGGTCGGCCGAACGATCTCTCGGATGGGTCAACCGCGAGAGCGTGTCGCCCGCGCATAATAGCACGCGAGCGGCGCCCCCATGCGCACAGAGGAGTGCGGCCTGCTGGAGGCCGTAAACCCATCCGGAGCAACCGAGTGACAGGTCAAACGCGGCGACACCCGTCGCGAGGCCCAAGCGGCCATGTAGTAAAGAAGCGTTATTGGGCTGGGAATGGTCAGGGGTCTGTGTGACGAAAATCACCGCGTCGATCGAGGAGGCATCTAAGCCCGCGGCGTCTAATAAGCGACGGGCGGCGTCTTCGCAGAGGTCCAAGGCCGTGATGCCCGGCGCGGCGACTTTACGTTCACGCAAACCGATTGTTTGCGCTGTCCGCTCCAGCATCACCCGGTCGAGGCCTAAGGCTAGGCCATCCGCGATAAAATCGCGGGTCAGCGAACCGGTGGATACGGCGAGCCCTGCTAGACGGACGTTGGTGATGGAACTATGCATGGTGAAATTATCGTTGGGCGAATTGCCGGAGCCAGGACTCGACGCATAAGACACCCAGTAGCGGATAAGTGGCGGCGATTTCGCCGCGGCGGGCGGCATCCAGCAAGGCAATCACGCCAGCCCCCGTGAAAACGCCCGTGCTGTCGAGTCGGCCTTCGGCAGCCAGACGACGGAGCTGCGGAGCGTAGACCTCGTGGAAGAAACCACGGAGCGGTAGGCCGAAGCCAGATTTAGGTCGAGCGAGGACTTCGTCAGGAACGAGGCCGTGCATGGCGCGACGGAAGAGGTGCTTGGTTTCGCTCCCGCGGATGCGCTGCTTGTCCGTGAGCCTTTCGGCAAACGAAGCAAGGTCGGGGTCGAGCAGCGGAACGCGAATCTCCACCCCACACGCCATACCCATCTTGTCCTTATAATTGAGGTTATGGCTCGCGAGGAAGAAGCTGCGGTCGAGATGAAGCATCCGACTCAAGCGCGTCACTCCCTCTGGCAAGTTGGCCAGTGATCCCGTCAGGAGATCTGTCGCACGGCGCAGGCCAAGCTGCTCTTGGAAATCAGCCCCAAGCATCGGCAGCATGGCCTCATGCCCCACCCAAAGGAAATAGCTCGCGAGACGCTCATCGGGTTCCGCATCCGCATGCGCAAACAATTTACTCAGTCGGCGGGCGAGCGGGTTCGTCTGTGAGTTACCTGAGGTCAACTGACGTAACCCCGCCCGGAGCGGCTTAGGCCACCAGCCCCAGTAGCGCTCGGACTGCAAAGCTTGGTGCCGACGGTAACCGCTGAAAAGATCGTCACCGCCCGCACCGGAAAGAAGGACCTTCACCCCACGCTCTCGTGCCGACCGACTGATCGCGTAAGTCATGAACGCCGCTGGGTCGGGCGTCGGTTCATCGAGCATCCAGACCAAGCGGTCGACGTCCTGAATCGCGGCGGACTCCTGGGTAACGGCGTGCAGTGGGATACCCAAGCGCTTCGCCGCCAGTTGGGCGTAGGGGAAATCGTCCACGAACCCATCATTACCGGGGTGCGAAGACGCCGATGCTTGGACGGTAAAGCAGGGGTAGCGTTCTCCCTCGCCCAGCGCCTGGACCGCCAGCGCCGCCAGCGCCGTCGAGTCGACGCCCCCGGAAAGAAAGCCCCCAATGGGTACATCCGATACCAATTGCCGGCGCACCGCCTGCTGCAGGTAGGAACGGCAGGCCTCGACCGCGTCGACCGTGCTGAGGTCGTGCGGTCCTTGTTCATTGGGACGGGCAGCGAACCGGCGGATAACGGACGCAGTGCCGTCTTTCCATTCCATTATTTCGCCCGGCTGCAACTTACGCACCCCCAGCGCAGGCGTTAAATCACCCGGCGCATAAAGTAAAGTCAGGTAAGATGCGATGGCGACGGGGTCAGGAGCCCAATCGATAGCCGGCACGGGTCGGAGTGCCTTGATTTCGGAAGCGAAGGCGTAGCCGGCCGCGGTGCGAGTCCAATAGAGCGGCTTAACGCCAGCGGCGTCCCGGACTAAAATCATCCGACGCTCCGCCGGAAACCAAGCGGCGAAGGCAAAGATACCGTTCAGCCATGGCAGACACTTCTCGCCGAAACGCGCCAGTAATTCAACGAGGACTTCCGTGTCGCTCGACCCACGGAAAGTCACCCCTTCACTGGTGAGGCGATCCCGTAGTTCGCGGAAGTTATAAATCTCCCCGTTAAAAGTCACCACCACCCGGTGGTCGGACGACGCCATCGGTTGTGCCCCCGCTGGGGACAGCTCGATAATCGCTAAGCGCGCATGCGCTAGACCGACGCGCCCTTCCGACCAAGCCCCTTGCCCGTCGGGACCGCGATGCGCGATGGCTGCACCCATTTCAGTGAGCAAGGCGGGGGCAAAGTCCCCGAAGTATCCAGCGATGCCGCACATGTTAAGTTTGGCGCCCTTGGAAAGGCGTCCCCTCGCTCAACCAAGCAAGCAGTCCCGCCAAATCATCCTGAACTTTGGTAATAGAAGCGGGGGCGGGATGCCCCGAGCACTTCGCAACGAGATCCGCGATGGACTCAGGCGAATAGGGGTCAAAGACCGCAAAGGGTTCGACGACCGCACGAACGTACGGACGATCGGCGGCCAACACGGCACACTGGGCATCGGCCGCTTCGATTAAGCCTAACCCGAAGCTTTCCACTAACGATGGATAAATCTGGTAGCCACACTGCGCGTAAATCGGGGCCGGCGGAGCGTACCCATGATTAATGATACGTGCACCGGCCGCCTGCAGGGTTGCGATTTCCGCCAGCATCGCTGGGTAAGCCGTAGTCACGGTGAGATGCAGGCTGGGGCGGAGCCCGCGAGCGAGCAAGAGGCGCCAGGCGCCAAGGAGCCGGTGGTGGTTCTTATGCGGGTGTGCCTCGCTGACATAGGCGAACTGATTCCACTGGCGCGCACCCGCGGACTGTATCGCTGAACGAGAAAAGGCAAAAAATGGCTGGACGGCGACCTGGGCACGGCCCGCGATGATTGGCTGCAGGGCCGACACCATATTGGCCGTTTGGACAAGGAAAGTGTCGGTGTTGCGAGCGTAGTGACGAATATAGGCCATCTTCAAGCGGGCGATACGTCGATCACGGGCTGACTGCTGCGGATACTCCTCGCAGAAGAGGAGATTGTGAAAATACGTTGCCGTGGGCACCGGCAACTTAAGCAGGGGCGGAACGTTGCCAAAGCAAAGGACCCGTGAGAAATCCTGCCCATGAGCTTGGTAAAAGCGCCGGCGGGCGAAATGATCAGGCGCCGCGTCGAAGACCTGACAACCCGCCGTATCTAGGTCTTTGACCCGGATGTCGCGAAGGAGCGCAAATTCGGCCCGACCCCTCAATTCATTGATCAGTCGGCGCAAGAGGCCAATCCCGCCGCCGACGTTAACGTATGTGGCGTCGATGAGAATCATACCTTGGGAGCAATGAGGAGAGCCGGCTTGCCACGGAACGCTCGAGTATCCGCCCAAGTCCCCAAGGCACTGCCGTCCGCAATCTTTTGCGCGGCTGAAAGTAGGCGAGCCCAAGGCGAGAGCCGATAGCCCAGGCGGGCATAGAGGGCGCCGACCTCGGCCTGGATTTCTTTGGCGCGGGGATTAACGTAAGCCGAGAACTGGTCGGCGGTCTTCGACTGCTCGTGCATCCGGAAGGCCCAGCAATAGTGACGAAAGCGCCGAGGGTAATGCCCGCGGGCCATAAACTTCAGCCAGAGATCGACATCCATGGCGTAATGTAGGTCGTCGGCGAAACCTCCAACCTCCCGATACAGTTCTGCGGAGAAGAAGCTGCTGGGCCCGCAGACGGTGATGGGGGCATCCGCGCGGCGCAACCAGGCCGGCTGCCTCGTGGGACCCCGGAAACAAGAAATGACATTCAGAGCGGCGTCCGTGCGGACGAAGTCGCCCGAAGCCCAAGCATACTGGCCATCCGCAAGGGCCAACTTCGCCGCAGCCAAAGTGCCAGGGAGCAGGATGTCGTCGGCGTTGAGCCAAACGAAGAACCGACCGCGGCCGCGGGCAAAGCCTTTATTAAAGGCATCGCTTTGGCCGCGATCTGGCTCGCTCACCCACCAGGCTAAGCGGGGGGCATACTCCAGGAGGATATCCACCGTGCCGTCGGTGCTCGCCCCATCGACGACGATCAGTTCGAAGTCTTGGCATGACTGCGCTAAGACCGAATCTAACGCCGCCCGGAGGAACCGGCCGTAATTATAGGTGACGATGACGACGGTGAAGCAAGGGGCGTCCATCGGGGGAGTTGGGTTGAGTGGCTGGCACCGCACTTTCAGCAAAAGCGCGAAAGTTAAAGAGGAGGCAAAGAGCGACTCCCAAAATAAGGTAAGCGGAGGCTAGCCAGCCGCCGGAGATGGAATAAACGACGATATAATTGAAGGGGACTAGCACCACCGCCTTCTGGTCAATATCGCCCGGCCCAAAGAACACCCGCGCGGTGGCATACAGCATTGCCAGCCACATGGAGAGCATCAGGACGGCCCCGAGCTTTAGCACCGGCGTCAACGTACTATAGTGTAAGCCCGTGACAATTACCTTCATGGGAACGCCGGTTTCTGGGTCGTAGCCATTCATCAAGAAACCCGTGCCGAGCCCATTACCGGCAATCCATCCGCGGGTCGACATTTGCTCCAAAAAAGCTTCGAATTCCAGATCGCGGCCGGAGGTATTGCCGATGCTATCCATGCCACGGGCCTCGGTGATAGTGCTCAGCATATAATAACCTCCTAGACCCATCAGCGGCAAAATGAGGAATAGCCAAACCGTGAAGC
>CAMDWM010000092.1:0-6778 GCA_945878755.1 Akkermansia muciniphila | reverse complement strand
GTCTCATCGTACGGCTTTTGCCCGAAGCCCGGATAGACGTTCGTGCCACCAGATACGAAGTGTTGATAGCCCGAATCTAGGACCACTTTGCGGTCCCAGCGGATGAGTAAGAAGTCATCGCCCGACCCAACGAAGCGGAACTTCCCATTTTGCGGCGGCTTAACGGCGCCTTTGTAGTGAGCAATCCAGCGGGAGGGCTTGCAGAGCTCGCCCACGCCGTAGGCCTTGGGGGCTTCGGTGGCGGGGCAGGGGGGGATGAAAATCTGTGAAGCGAGGAGCGTATCGGGGGCGCGGAAAACATCCGCAAGGGATGAAGTCGAAAAGCCTTTATCTAAGAATTCATTCACTTCCTTGTTGTAGAGGCCGATGGCGGCCGAATTCGACGGGTCACCAAATTTCTCGGGCGCCCCGCCCATCATCGGCGTCGGCTTGCCAGACTTGTTTTGCTTAAAGTCGTAGAAGGTCCCGGGGAGACCGTTGACCGCCATCTTGCTACCGAACACGGAAACGAAATTTTTCCCGTTGCCACGTCCGACGCCCATGCCGGAACCGATGCCACCGCCGGAGCCGCCGCCGAAGCCCTTGGAGGAGCCGCCGCCCATTAGGCCAGCGTTCATGGAAGAAACCGCAACGGTCGGGACGTCGGGCAGGGCGATCGTCGCCGTGGTGCTCTTAGTAGTGATGCGCGTTGGCGTCTTGGCTGTCGTCTTGGGGTTCTTGGGCTGCAGGCGCGTCTTGAACTGCTTAGCCCTTTCGCCGGCAGCACCGCCCCCCGAGCCCGTTGTGAAGGAGTTAGGATCCTTCTTGGCTGACTCCTTGGACACGGAGATAATCAGGAAGGCTGCGATCAGTATTAGAAGTATGTGAATGGCTACCGAGGCCATGAAGCCCTCGCCGCCGAACTTCTGCCAGAAGGTCCGCTTAGCCCGCTTCTGTCCTAAGCCGTCGTCCGTTTCGACCTCGACAGGCACGCCCATCGCCGCGGCATCTTGCGGCGGAAGTTCTGGGGGCGAGGGGTCCTGGGGATTGGACATAAGCATAACCCTGTCGATTTGACCGAGCCCGCTCAACAAAAAATCACCCCAAGGGTGGGCATTTCCTTTCCACCGCAAGTCGCTGCCCTTAGCGTAATTGGCACCTAAACGACCGATTACGACTTTTGATGAAAGCTTTAATAAAAAAAGAGGGCCGCGAAGGCCTGTGGCAGGCCGACGTACCCGAGCCCGCCATCGGCGATCGCGATGTCCTCATTCGTATCCAGAAAGCCGCGATTTGCGGGACGGATGTTCATATCTGGAAGTGGGACGAATGGGCGGCCAAGACCGTACCGCTTGGCCTGACCGTCGGGCATGAATATGTCGGCGTCGTCGAAGACTTTGGCCGCGAGGTGACACACCTGCGTAAGGGCCAGCGCGTTTCGGGCGAAGGCCATATCGTCTGCGGGCACTGCCGGAACTGCCGCGCTGGTCGCCGCCATCTTTGTGCGCATACGTTGGGCGTCGGCATTCACCGCCCTGGTGCTTTTGCTGAACTCCTGTCTTTACCGATGGAGAACGTCGTGCCGATTCCCGATGACATTCCCGACGATGTCGCTGCCATCTTCGACCCCTTGGGCAACGCGGTCCACACGGCCTTATCGTTCGATCTGGTCGGCGAGGACGTCCTCATCACCGGCGCGGGTCCGATTGGCATCATGTCAATCGCGATCGCGAAGGCCGCCGGAGCCCGCAAGATTATCATCACGGACGTCAATCCCTGGCGCTTAGAACTCGCTCGCAAGTTGGGCCCCACCCGCGCGGTCGACGTCTCCAAGGAAAATCTCCAAGAGGTGCAACGTGAACTCGGTATGACGGAAGGCTTCGACGTCGCCTTTGAAATGTCGGGCAATGCCCGCGCGCTCGACCAAATCTTAGATAACATGGCGTGCGGCGGCCGGATTGCGTTGCTCGGGATTATCCCAGGTAAGGCGGCCATCGATTGGAACAAGGTCATCTTCCGCGGCCTACATATCAAAGGTATCTACGGCCGCGAGATGTATGAGACCTGGTACAAGATGATCGCCTTACTGCAGTCTGGGATGGACGTTACACCTGCGATCACGCATCGCCTTCCCGCCCGCGACTTCCGCACCGGTTTCGAGGCCATGTTATCTGGACAATCTGGCAAAGTCGTCCTCGATTGGACGCAAATCTAACGCCCATGTACGGCCCCCTCGAAGGCATCCTCGCCCAACGCCTCAACGACGTCCGCGCTAGCGGCCTCTTTAAGCAGGAGCGTCTCATCGACTCCGCTCAAGGCACGCGCGTCCGGCTGAAGGATGGCCGCGAAGTCCTTAACCTCTGCGCCAATAATTACCTCGGCCTCGCCGATCACCCGAAGGTGAAGGCCGCGGCTACGGCCGCGCTGGAACGCTGGGGTTACGGGGTGGCTTCCGTCCGCTTCATCTGCGGCACCCAGACGTTGCACCGCGAATTGGAAGAGGCCATCAGCGCGTTCCTCGGCACGGAAGACACGATTCTCTATTCATCTTGCTGGGACGCCAATGGTGGGCTCTTCGAGACCATTCTTGGGCCGGAAGACGCGGTCATCTCGGACGCCCTTAATCATGCCTCCATCATCGACGGTATCCGCTTGTGTAAGGCCCAGCGCTTTCGCTACACGACGAACGACCTGGCCGATCTCGAAGCGAAGCTCATCGAGGCCAAGGGTGCGCGCGTGAAGCTCATCGCGACCGACGGTGTTTTTTCGATGGATGGGTTCATCGCTCCCATAAAGGAAATCTGCGACCTCGCCGACCAGCATGGGGCGGTCGTCATGATGGACGATTCGCATGGCGTTGGCTTCCTAGGCCAGACCGGCCGCGGCACGCACGAATACCGGGGCTGCCAAGGTCGCGTCGACATCATTACTGGGACCTTGGGTAAGGCCCTCGGCGGCGCGAGCGGTGGCTATACCTCTGGACGCAAAGGGCTCATCGAAATCCTCCGGCAGCAGAGCCGCCCCTACCTTTTCTCTAACTCGCTGGCCCCGACGATTGCCGCCACCACGCTGGCGATCCTCCAGTTACTGAACGAGTCGACCGAACTGCGCGACCAGCTCATGGCCAATGCCGCTTATTGGCGCAAAGGCCTCACGGAGCTCGGCTTCACGCTCCAGCCCGGGGAGCACCCGATTGTCCCAGTCATGCTCGGTGATGCCGTCTTGGCGCAGAAATTTGCCGCTTCGCTCCTGGAGCACGGCGTCTATGCCGTCGGCTTCTTCTTCCCCGTGGTGGCCCATGGCAAGGCCCGCATCCGCACGCAGATGTCGGCCGCACACACCCGTGCCGATCTCGATCAGGCCCTGGCGGCCTTTGCGGCGGCCAAGCGTGCCTGTGGCGCATGAGGGGCTTGCAGGTTCCGCCCCGTTCGTTAGCGCTGTAGGTATGCCCGACCGCCAACAAGACCTCGAGGAAAAGCTGGCCTTCCTGCAGCGTCACATCGAACAGCAGGACCGTGCCATGCTTGAGCTCTCCAAGGAAGTCGCGGCTTTGGCCGCTCGGCTGGCCCGCACGGAAGCGAAAGTGACGGTGCAGGCGAGCGACGCTGAATCGGGACCGCTGGCCGACGAGCGCCCGCCGCACTGGTAAGTCGATGTGCGGACGTGTCACGCAGTTCTCGCGCTGGGAAGAGATTGTGCGGAGCCTAGGCGTTCCTTTGGTCTCCGCCCCGCCGCGCTACAATATTTCGCCAGGCACGCCGTTGCTTAGTCTGCGGCGCGAGCAAGGACACTTGCTGGCGGAGCCACTCTTTTGGGGCTTCACGCCGGCCTGGGCTGCGTCCGAGGCTGGGGACGCCGGTCACGCGAACGCCCGCGTCGAGGGTATCTTCGACAAGCCCACCTTCCGTGACGCCGCGCGCCAGCGTCGCTGCCTCGTGCCAGTTGATGGTTATTATGAATGGAAGACCGAGGGTCGGTTAAAACTCCCTTATTATTTCCGTGCCGCCGACGGCGGGCCTTTGGCTTTCGCCGGGCTCTGGTCCCTGCAGGTCGTGCCAGGTGGCCCGCCCCGCCGTTCGTTATGCCTACTCACTGTCGCGCCCAATCGCGAAGCCGGCGAAGTACACTCGCGGATGCCGGTGCTCTTGCCGCCCGAGAGGCGGAATGACTGGCTCTCCGAACGGGCCCTCGACCCGGAGGCCTTCGCCGCCTTTGCCGTGACCGCGCCCGACCGGAGTCTTTCGATGCAGCGGGTCTCGGCGGATGTGAATCGGGTGAGCATCGATGCCCCCCATTTAGTCGAGCCGTTGCATGGCGCGACGGACCAACCAGACTTCCTAGGGGATTTACTTGGCTGACTTTAAGATTTCAGATACAAACTTTTTCGGATGTCTTCACCCCTGCAGTCGCCTAAAATCGTCCTTAAGCCCTGGGGCCGCGAAATTTGGTACGCCGAGCAAGCTGCCTACGCCGGTAAGGTTCTGGAGATCTCCGCCGGTAAGCGCCTGAGTTTGCAGTACCACGAACGCAAAACCGAGACGCTTTACCTGCTGAGCGGTCGGGTCATCGTGACCTTTCGCCCCTTGGTCGCTGGGGAGACTCCGGCCGCGGCGACCGTGTCGACGGAACATGAGCACACGTGGGAGGCCGGGCAGGCTTTGCATATCCCGGTTCACACCATCCACCGCTTTGCGGCGGTTACCGATGCGGTCTTACTCGAAGTGTCCACACCGGATCTAACGGATGTCGTTCGCCTGCAGGATGACTTTGCTCGACCTGCGCGGGATTAAGCCCCTAATGAGGGGGCATGCGTAAAGTCCTGGCTTTCGATCTCGGCGGCACGAAGTTCGCATTCGGCGTGGTGGCCGAAGACGGCACGGTCCTGGGGTCTGGCCGCGTCGAAACTTGGGCTGAAAAAGGTCCGGCTCAAGCGGTCGCGCGCGTGGCGGCGGCCGCGCACCAGTTGCTGGTCGAGCTGCAGCTCCAGTCTTCCGACCTTTGTGCCATCGGCATCGCTTCTCCGGGACCGCTAGATACGGCCCGCGGTTGCGTGGATGGTTCGCCTAACCTGCCGGGTTGGACCGGTTACCCGATTGAAGGTGAACTGAGCAAGTCGTTCGGGGGTCTCCCCGCCCGCATCGATAACGACTGCAACGCCGCGGCGCTCGGCGAATACCTTTTCGGTGCGGGCAAGGGGAAGAAGAACGTCATTTATATCACGATCTCCACGGGCATCGGTGGCGGTGCCGTGATTGATGGCCGCCTCATGCGTGGCTCCAACGGCAATGCGGCCGAGCTCGGTCATATTCCGCTGACCATGGATGGCCCGCGCTGTGGATGCGGTAACCACGGCTGCTGGGAGGCCTACGCCTCGGGCACAGCCATCGCGCGCCGCACGCGCGAAGCCCTGTCGGCTGGGCGCGCCTCGAGCATCACGGGTTTCGCCGGCAGTATCGAGCAGGTCACGACACATCACCTTTTCCAGGCTCTGACACAGAAAGACCCGCTCGCCGTAGAGATTTGGGACGAGTCTATCGACTACCTCGGCCGTGGCCTCGGCGCCGTGATCAACACCTTTAACCCCGATATCATTGTGGTCGGCGGAGGCGTCACCGCCGCCGGCGATGCGCTCTTCGTCCCGATGCGCGCCAAGGCTAACGGCTACGCGTTCCCACGTCTGGCCGCCGTCTGCACCATCGTACCAGCGGCGCTCGGCGGGAATGTCGGCGTCGTCGGGGCCGCCGCTTGCGCCTTCGAGTCCGCTGTTTAAAACCATGCTTTCTTTCGCCGCGCTATTGCTGGCGGTCTCGCTTCCGCCCGAGACGATGGCTTATGCCGAGGCAGGCTATGACTTCGGCGCGGATTTACCTAAGTCCCCGTCGGCCACTTGCTCCGTCGCCGATTTAGGGGCGAAGCCCAACGACAAGCAGGACGACACTGATGCGTTCGAGAAAGCGCTCGAAAAGGGCGGTGTCATCTCGATTCCCGCTGGCGAATATAACCTTTCTCGCCGGCTCTACGTGCGTAAGCCTGGCACGATAATCCTCGGTGCGGGTGCGACTAAGACCCGCCTCCGCTTCACGAAGTCGCTGGAGGACCTTGACCCGAGTCCGACTAAAAATACGGGCGGTACCGCGACGACCCAATGGTCTTGGATTGGTGGCCTGTTAACCTTCCAAGGCACCAGCCGCAGTGGCACGGCCCAAGCCTTAGCGGCTCCCGCCAAGCGCGGAGAGACTAAAGTAACGGTACGCGATGCGAGCACGTTTAAGGCTGGTCAAGAAGTCGTCCTGACGCTGCAGGGTGGCAGTGGCGATAAACTCGTTCGGCACTTGTATGCTGGCGATCCGGGCAAGGCATCTAAACTCAAGCCGCCGGCCAAAGTGGAGATGGCCGCGCGCATCGCTTCCGTCGACGGCCTGGTCGTAACGTTAACCAGCCCACTGCTGGTGGACTTACCTGAGGAGTTTGCCCCGACCATTGCGGATGCGGGCGCGCGTGATAATTACGGCCTGCGCGGCGTCGGCTTCCTCTTGGTCACCTCCGCTTACCGCGGCCACTTCAAGGAAGACGGCTGGAATCCGCTAGAGTTTCACGACGTCCACCATGGTTGGATGGAGGATTTACTCTTCAGTGGCGTCGATAGTGGCCCCTACGTTTCCGGGTCCCATGTCACGGTTCGGAAGGTCGTGCTGGAGGCAGGCCGTCCAGTCGGCCCAGGCGGTTTGATTGGGCACCACGGCGTGACTCTTTCTGGACAAGCGCACCGCTTGGAGGAATTCGAATTCAAAGCGCGCTT
>CAMDWM010000091.1:0-6778 GCA_945878755.1 Akkermansia muciniphila | reverse complement strand
TCGAAGGACAGCAAGGTAGAAGTCCGCATGGATGCGCCCAACGGCCCGCTCCTCGGCACGGTGAACATCTCGCATACCGGCGACTGGAATAAGCTAGCCGAGAATAAGGCACCACTGGCTGGCTCCACCGGAAGGCACGACGTCTACCTAGTGCTCGTCAACCCAGGTAAAGGCGGGCTGATGAACATCGATTGGATTCAGTTTAACCCTTGAGGCCGACCGACTACGCGGGCGTGACCCCATGGGGCCGCCATAGGTTAGGCTCCCCCTTCGGCGAAGTGACGGAAGTTTCGCTTTGCCCACGAACTTCTAGCCGTCAGGATTAAGCGTCCGTCCCGCACCTCGTGTCCGACCCTGTCCCTAAGCCCAAGCCCCTCGACCCTTTCGACCCCGAGGTCATCGCCCGCTCTAACCGGGCCATCTTGGTGGGGCTCCAGCGCCAAGGCGAGACGGCCGCGGAAGCGCAGTCGCTCCTGAACGAACTGCATGAACTCGTCGAGAACCTTGGGGTCGAGATTCGCGGTTCACTCATTGCCCGCATCCGCGAAGAAAGCCCGCGCCACCTCGTCGGCTCCGGCAAGATGGAGGAAATCTCCAAGCTCGCGCACGACAAAGAATGTGGCCTCGTCATCTTTGACGATGAACTCACACCGGCGCAGCAGCGTAATTGGGAGAAGGACTCTCTCGGCCTGCACGCCATCGATCGGCAGGAAGTCATCTTAGACATCTTCGTCTCACGGGCGAAGACCAAGGAAGCCGTCCTGCAGGTCGAGCTGGCTAAACTCCAGCAACAACTCCCGCGCCTGAAGCGCCTCTGGTCGCACTTGGACCGCCAGCGTGGCGGCGGCGCGATGCAGCGTGACGCCGGCGAGACGCAGATGGAAATGGACCAGCGCAAAATCCGCGACAAGATTGCGAAAGTCCGGCGCGATCTGGCGGCCGTCGTAGCCCAGCGCGCCACGCAGCGTAAGCAGCGCCAACGGATTCCCTTACCGACCGTTTCGATTGTCGGCTACACCAACGCGGGGAAGTCCTCCCTGCTGAACAAACTCACGGGCTCGGACGTCCTCGCGGTGAACCAGCTCTTTGCGACGCTCGACCCGACGACCCGGCGCCTTGCATTACCCTCGGGACGTGCGATGCTCTTGACCGACACCGTCGGCTTCGTCCGCCGACTCCCGCACCGTCTCGTCGAAGCCTTCAAGGCGACCTTGGAGGAAGCGATTCAAGCCGACTACCTAATCCACGTCGTCGACTTATCTTCCCCGGAACGGGAGAAGCACGCGCAGACGACCCTGCAGGTCCTCCAGGAGATCGGCGCGGGCGACCGCCCCATCATCACCGTCCTCAATAAGGCCGACCTGGTGGACGAAGTGGTGAAGTCCGAGGCCAAGTCCGTGCACCCGGGGGCGATCCTCTTTAGTAACTTTACGGGCCAAGGGATTCCCGAACTTCTGGACCTTTTGGAGTCCTGCGCGGCCGAGCGTGACAAGAAAGTTACTTTACTCCTCCCCCACGACCAATACGGCCTGCTGGCCAAACTCCACGCCGGAGCCACCGTTTTATCTAGTAAATCTGAGGATGCCGGCACCCGGGTGGAGGCCATTATCCCGGACCGGCTCCAGGCCCAGGTCCAGCCCTGGGTCGTTACTCGATGATTTTTTGCTACCCAAAACCGAAACTTTCCCTTAATTATCGGGTTCTAATACAGTAACACCCCTCATGCGCCACCTCGCCCTCCTCTCCCTCCTCGTCACCGCCTCGGCCTTTGCCGCCGACGCCCCCAAGGCCGCCCGTGAAAAGGCTTGGAAGACGGAGATCTTCCCGATGCTCGAAAATAGCTGTGCGGGCTGCCACGGCAAAGACCCGGCCAAGAAGGCTAAGGGTGGTTATAATATCATGACCCTCGAATCCGCGGCCAAGGGCGGCAAGGAAAACGGCGACGGCATCACTTGGGGCAATGCTGCGAAGAGCACCCTCTTCAAGTTTTCCGAACTCGGTGCTACCAATCGCGACGACGAAATGGCCATGCCCCCGAAGAAGGCTAAGTCCGAGCCCCTGACCAAGGAACAGCTCGCTAAGCTCAAGGCCTTCATCGAAGCCAAGTAAGCCGAGGCCATCAGGCCCCCACGAAAGCCCGCGATGCAACCCGCGGGCTTTTTTATGTCTAATACTTGGACACCGCACACATAAAATCTTCTCGCCGACTCAGCCGTGACTTCCGTTTGACCCACCGCCCTGAGCACGTCACAAAGGCTGTGTTCACCTCATCCCCTTTAACCATGTCCGACAAGTCCCCCCTGACTAAATACGCCCGGCTCTGGCTCGCCCTCGGCCCCAACCTTGCCCTCGCTTTGCTTGCCTGGTGGATTCCGCACGACGGCGAAGACCGTGGTCCAGCGTTGCTCTCCATCGCCGGACACCAGCACTTCGTCCTTTTGCATTTCCCTATCGCAATCCTGATTCTCATTCCGTTCTTCGAAATCTGGGATCGCCACAACGAAGCTAGCCTCTTGATTCGCCGACTCAGCCTCTTGGGCGCCGTCAGCATCTGGGCTACTTGCGTCTTCGGTATTTTCGAAGCCTACTTCAATGGCTCGGACTATAGTAATCTCGAGACCCACTTATGGACGGGTGTCACTGGCTCCTTCCTAGCGAGTACCGCGTGGTTACTCATCTTCCAAAGCTGGCGCGTCCGCGTCCTCGCGCAGATTGTCGCCGTCGTCGCTATGACCATTGCTGCGCACATCGGCGGCGATAAAGTCCACGGGGATCTCTTTAAGCCTAACCAGGAGTCGACCAAGACCGCCTTCGTGCCGGCGGCCCCCGGCCGCTTCTTCAACCGCTAAGGTCAGCGCGGCGGTCCCACCCGCAATCAGCACCCCTTGGCCGGGGAACTAAAGCCACCTTGCAGGGTCTAGATACCTTCAAGAAACCAAACCCCGACGGGAGCTGGGCTTTAAAAGCCTGCTAAATGCCCATCTCCTTGAGAAGTAACCTTTTTCTTTTGCCCCCTCGGTTTCCCCTCACCTAAATCTACCCCTTACCCCCATGAACCTCCGTACCCTCCTCGCCCTCGCCCTCTTCGCGGGTCTGGCCACGCCCACCATCGCCGATGAAGTGAAGCCTCTGCGCGTCCTCGTTGTTGCTGGCGGTTGCTGCCACGACTACGCCAACCAGAAGGAAATCCTCAAGAAGGGCATCGAAGCCCGCCTCAACGCCAAGGTCGAGATGGCCTACGACGCCACGAAGGGTACGAAGCCGGTATTCGAAATCTACAAGAAGGAAGGCTGGTACAAGGACTTTGACGTCGTCGTCCATGACGAGTGCGCTGCCGACATCACCGATCCGACCTACGTCGAGAACATCCTCAAGGGCCACCGCGAAGGCGTGCCAGCCGTGAACCTCCACTGCGCCATGCACAGCTACCGCTGGGGCAAGTTCCAGCAGCCCGTAAAGGCCGGCGACGACAACTCGCATTGGTACGAAATGCTCGGCCTGCAGTCCACCGGCCACGGCCCACAGCAACCCATCGCAATTAAGTTCACCGACAAGGAGCACCCCATCACCAAGGGCATGGCTGACTGGACCACGGTCAACGAAGAACTCTACAACAACGTCCAGGTTCTGACCGGCAAGGGTCTCGCTAACGGCACCCAGAACAGCCCCGAGCGGAAGGATAAGGCCGGAAAGGTCGTACCTGCCAAGGAAACCACCGCTATGGTCGCTTGGACCAACGAATATGGCCCCAAGAAGACCCGTATCTTCTCGACCACCATCGGCCACAACAACGCCACCGTTGAAGACGCTCGTTACCTCGACATGGTCGCCCGTGCGGTACTCTGGTCGGTCAACAAGATCGACGCCAACGGCAAGGCCCTCCCTGGCTACGAAGCCAAGAAGGTCGAAGCCGCCAAATAAGGCCGGCTGCCTCCCTGCAAAACCCCGGCGCTCCCGGGGTTTTTTGTGTCCATTAACTGGGACGAATTGGGCCGCCGCACCCTGACCCCTTGTGTTTTCCTAGTAGATACCTAAGTTCCGCTCACCCCACCCCCGATGAGCCTACTCCGACTTGTGCCTCTGTTCTGCGCCGTTGCCTCCTTGGCTGCGGACACCACACCACCCAAACAGCCGCTCTGGGAAGGCGTCGCACCGGGATTGAAGTCCGACGAAGCTCCGCTCCCCACCAAGGCCAGCTACACGGTGCATCTAGCCGAGAAACCTAACGGCGCCGCGGTTATTATTTGTCCGGGCGGCGGTTATGGCGGCTTGGTCGTCGGCGGCGAAGGCCACGGCATCGCCAAGTGGCTTAACGCCCAAGGCATCACCGGCATCGTTCTGGAATACCGTCTGCCCGCCGGCCACGACAAGGTCCCGCTACTCGACGCACAGAAGGCGCTCACCCTGACGCGCGCCCATGCCGCCGAATGGAAGATCAACCCAAAGAAGGTCGGCATCATCGGCTTCTCCGCCGGCGGCCACTTAGCTGCCACCGCGGCCACACACTTCACCGCAGAGAACCGTCCTGACTTCGCCATCCTCATCTACCCGGTGATTACGATGAGCGTCGGCACGCATGGCGGCTCGAAGAAGAACCTCTTGGGCGCAACCCCTTCGGACGAACTCGCGCATTTCTACTCGAATGAGAAGCAGGTTACCAAGGACACTCCGCCGACGTTTCTGGCTCACGCCCTCGACGATAAAGCCGTGCCGATTGAGAATAGCCGCCTGTTCCATCAAGCCTGCCAAGCCAAGGGAGTGGCCTCTAAGCTACTCGAACTCCCTAACGGTGGCCACGGACTTAACGGCTACAAGGGCCCCTCCTGGGACGCTTGGCAGAAGCAGTCCTTGGAATGGCTCCGAGAGCAGAAATTCATCCCCTAAACCTGCAACCAAAACACTTCCCTACTGACTCACCTTTAACCCCCTATGCGCCTCCCCTCCCTCCTTTGCGCCCTTAGCCTCGCCGCCTTCACGGGCTACGCTGCCGACGCGCCTAAGCCCACCGCCCCTAAGGCTCCGGCCCCCAAGAACGTGGAACCTCCGGTCTACATGACCGTCGAGACGGCCGGACCCGACTTTCCGTTGCAGGGCGAATACGCCGGCGATGGGCTCGGGGCGAACATCATTGCGCTCGGCGACGGCAACTTCCGCCTCGTCACCTTCAAGGGTGGCCTCCCCGGCGCCGGCTGGGATGCCTCGGCCAAGACCGAAGTGGAAGCTAAGCGTGACGGTGACGACGTCCGCTTCAAAGAAGTCGCCGAACTCAAAGACGGCGTGCTGACTGTCGGATCGACTTCGCTTAAGCGTATCGAGCGCCACAGCCCGACCGAAGGTGCTAAGGCCCCGGCGGGCGCAATTATCCTTCTCGATGGCAGCAATGCGGATGCATGGAAAGGCGGCCACCTGGATGAACGTAAACTCCTCGCTGCCGGCACGACGTCCAAGCAGGCCTTCCAGAGCTTCACGCTCCACCTGGAATTCCTCCTGCCTTTCAAGCCCCTTGGCCGTGGCCAAGGCCGCGCGAACAGCGGCGTCTATGTGCAGAACCGCTATGAAGTACAGGTCCTCGATAGCTTCGGCCTGAAGGGCTTGGATAACGAATGTGGCGGCGTCTACCAGAACAGCTCGCCCAAGGTGAACATGTGCTTCCCGCCGCTGCAGTGGCAGACCTACGACATCGAGTTCACTGCGGCCAAGTTTGACGCCAACGGCAAGAAGACCGATAACGCGATCCTCACCGTGAAGCACAACGGCGTAGTCGTGCAGGATAAACTCTCGCTCAAGGGCGCGACCCCTGGCGGCGGCTTTAAGACTGAAGTCCCAGCGCCTGGACCCTTCCAACTCCAAGGCCACGGCAACCCCGTGTACTACCGGAACGTTTGGATCGTCGAACAGAAGTAACACAGTCAGGGGACTGGTTGGCTAGAGTATGGTTGGCTAGGGGAAATACTCTTCTAGACTACAAGTACGTATACCTAGGAAATGGATGACTGACTTAATCCGTGCCACCCTGAACCTACGCGGATTTATCCATGGCATGGAGCAGCACCAAAGACTTGGACCAGTCAGGACCTACCGTGACCTTATCGTCTGGCAAAAAGGTAAACAGTTGGCAATCGACGTTTGCCTGCTTTGCGAAACCCATGGCATGCGTAGTCGCTTTGGACTCCGAGACCAAATGACTCGCGCCGCCATCTCGATTCCCTCCAACATAGCGGAAGGGGATGAACGCGGCACCAATAAGGATTCTTTAAAATACCTAATTATAGCCCGAGCCTCGCTGGCCGAACTTGAAACCCAAATTGAGATTACTATCGGCCTGAACGCAATTAACACTGAAGAATACGATAAACTGCACTTACAAGCACAGGAAGTCGGTCGGTTGATCGGCGGGACCATCCGGATGCGCCAGCTACGCCTCAACGGCAGCCCACCTGAAGAAGCTAAGTGAGTAGGTCGGGCTGCCCCCTAGCCAGCCATACTCCAGCCCACCAACCCCCTATCTGCTTTGCTTTTTAGGGTTTCTTGGGCTCTATCGGCCTATGGAAATTATTGTCATGGGCTGCGGCACTTCCCAAGGGGTCCCCTTGGTCGCGCATGATAATGCCGGACTGGACCAGACAAACCCGAAGAACTGGCGGTCGCGCACGAGCATCCACGTGGTCATCGAAGGACACCATGTGCAAGTCGATGCAGCTCCGGAGTTCCGCCTACAGTGCCTCCATAATAAGATTCCGGCGGTCGACACCTTCATCCTGACTCACGGACACGCCGA
>CAMDWM010000090.1:0-6815 GCA_945878755.1 Akkermansia muciniphila | reverse complement strand
CTCGACACCCTCTCGTCCATGCCAGTCGAACGCGATACCGTGACGTTTGTCTGCACAGGGAATACCTGTCGCAGTCCGATGGCGGAGGCATTGTTGCGGGCGGCTTTGGCGAAGCGGGCCGGCGGGCTGGAGAAATTGAAAGTCGCTTCGTTCGGCTTAGCGGCGCAACCGGGCGATCCGGCCTCGCCAAACTCGGTGAAGACGATGCAGCGCATTGGACAGGACCTGAGGGCGCACCGGAGCCGTCTCCTGTCGCAGGCCGACCTAGATCGCAGCCTCATCGTCTTTGGGATGACCGAATCGCACCTCGCGGCGCTCCGGCAACGTTTCGACTCCTTGCCGGAACACGTCCTGCTCCTCCGGGACGTCCTCCCCGAAGGCGCGGACCGTAATATTCCCGATCCCTTTGGCGGCGGTTACCGCGACTACGAAGAATGCCGCGACTCGATGGTGGAAGCCATCCCGGCCTTGCTGGCCTTGCTGAAGCACCATTTTATCCGACCATGACTACCCCTTTGACCCTTTCCTTTGGCAGCGATCATGGAGGTTTGGCTCTGCGCCGGGATCTCATGGCTGCCTTGCGTGCCAAAGGCTACACCATCCTCGACCGCGGTACCGAGACCGAGGCCTCCTGTGATTATCCCGACTACGCCCACGCCGTCGGCGCGGATGTGACCTCTGGCCGTGCCCGGTTCGGGTTCCTCGTCTGCAAGACCGGCATCGGTATTTCCATCGCTGCCAACAAGGTCCCCGGCATCCGGGCCGCCTTGGTCCAGAGCACCGACGCCGCCGAGCTGAGCCGTCGTCATAATGACGCGAACGTCTTGTGTTTGGGGGCTAAATATGTCGACTTACCTTTGGCCTTGGCCTGTGCCGAAGCCTTCTTGGCGGCCCAGTTCGAGGGCGGGCGGCACGATAGCCGCGTCGCCAAGATAGAGACTTGTGGATAATTGCCTGCCTTTTCCGTTGTCACGCTTGCTTCCGCATCTTTCACCTATCTCCCTATTCTCATGACTGCCATCAGCCGCACTCCGCTCGCCCAGCTCGACCCAGAAATCGACGCCCTCATCAAGGCCGAGCTCAACCGTCAGCAGACGCACCTCGAACTGATTGCCTCGGAGAACTTCACCTTGCCTGCGATCATGGAAGCGCAGGGCAGCGTGCTGACGAACAAGTATGCCGAAGGCTACCCTGGTAAGCGCTGGTATGGCGGTTGCGAACAGGTCGACAAAATCGAGCAGCTGGCGATTGACCGCGCGAAGGTTCTCTTCGGTGCTGACCACGCCAACGTCCAGCCCCACTCGGGCAGCCAAGCCAACGCCGCCGTTTACTTTGCGAGCATCAAGCCTGGTGATAAGATTCTGACGATGAACCTGTCGCACGGCGGGCACCTCACGCACGGCAACTCGGCTAACTTCTCGGGCAAGCTTTACACCGCTGTCCACTACGGCGTCGGTGCTGATGGCCGCATTAATTACGACGAAGTCGCCGAGATGGCTGCGCGTGAAAAGCCGAAGATGATCACCGTGGGTGCGTCTGCTTACGCTCGTGAAATCGACTTCGCGCGCTTCGGTCAAATTGCCAAGGAGAACGGTGCGCTCCTGCTCGCTGACATCGCGCACATCGCTGGCCTCGTCGCCGCTGGCGTGCATCCTTCGCCCGTGCCGCATGCTGACTTCGTCACCACGACCACACACAAGACCCTGCGCGGTCCGCGCGGCGGCTTGATCCTGTGCAAGGCTGAGCATGCTAAAGCCGTCGACTCGGCAGTCTTCCCGGGTGCCCAGGGTGGCCCCTTGGAGCACGTTATTGCCGCCAAGGCCGTCTGCTTTGCCCAGTGTGCGACTCCGGAATTCAAGGCCTACGCCCGCCAGGTGGTGGCTAATTCGAAGGCCCTCGCCGACGCCCTCGTCGGTTTCGGCTTTGGTTTAATCAGCGGTGGTACGGATAACCACTTGAGCCTCATTGACTTACGTAAGAGCCATCCCAATGTCTCTGGTAAGGATGCCCAGCTCGCGCTCGGTGCCGCTCACATCACCACCAACAAGAATACGGTGCCGGACGAGACCCGAAGCCCCTTTCAAGCCAGTGGCATTCGCGTCGGCACGGCCGCGGTGACCTCTCGTGGCATGAAGGAGTCCGAAATGTGCCAAATTGCCCAAGCCATCGCTGTGGTGCTCTCCGACCCCTCAAATCCCTCGAAAATCGATGAAGGTAAGGCCATTGCCTCGGCTCTGTGTGCCCGTTTCCCCTTGCCCTATTGAGTTTGTTACGCACTTTTTCGCTTTCATTCCTTTTTATCCCCCCTATCATAATTACCTACCCCACCAACCCCATGAATACCCCTATTCGTAACCGCAAAGGCTTCACGCTCATTGAGCTGCTGACCGTTATCGCGATCATCGGCATCCTGGCCGCTGTTCTCTTCCCTGGCGTACAAGGCGTCATGCGCCAAGCTAAGAAGTCCACGGCCCAGACCAAGGTTCGCAATATCGCCCAAGCCTACATCGCCTTCGCCTCGACGGGCAACAAGTTCGTCAAGCAGGGTGCCTGGAGCCTCACCGCCCCGACCCAGGCCAACTCGGTCGCCGATTTCGGCGCCGTGCTCTCCTACAACGCCGACCTGAGCGCCGCCGAACTCTGGTACGTGGACGCCGACCAGCTGAACGAATCCGCTGCCTTCCCTAAGCAGGTACTCCTCGGCGCCACCGGCAGCCAGACCGTCGACCCTAACTTCGCTACCGGCTCCGTCCAGTACGGCTACCACTCCTGGACGACCTTCGTTCCGACCCCCCGCAATATTAACGAAAAGATTCCCCTCTTCTGGGCTCGTGGTCTGACCACCGCCGGCAAGTGGGACTCCGCCACTGGCGTTTGGGGTGCTGAAGGTGGCCACATCGCCTTTGGTGATTCGCACGTCACCTGGTACCAAGATACCGCTACCGACGACACCAAGTTCGTCTCCAAGAAGACTGCTGGTTCGATGACTGCCAACTGGCAGGATGCTGTCTCGGTTGGCACGGTGACCGAACTGAAGTCCCAGTAAGCGCCTTTGGTTTCTGCGAAAAGCCCCGGGCCACCGGGGCTTTTTTGTTTTCGGAACCTACCAGATAGGCATTGTTTGCTTAGCATGGCTGCCCTGCGCACATGGATCGACGCTTGTCGGCCGAAGACCTTAGTCGCGGCGGCGGTGCCCGTTGCAGTCGGTGGTGCGGTGGTCTGGGCCTATGGCGAGGAGGTCAACGGTCTCAGCCTCTGTCTCGTGTTGGCGTTCTGTCTAGCCTTCGCCCTCTGCGTGCAGGTCGCCTGTAACTTCGCTAACGACCTCGGGGATACTCTGCGCGGGGCGGATACCTCCGCGCGGATTGGGCCACGTCGGGCCGTCGCCAACGGTGACATCACGCCGGCGCAGATGCAGCGCGGTATCTGGACAGCCTGTCTTCTGGCACTGGTCGTCGGTAGCCCGGTCGGCCTGCTTTCACCTTGGCTGGCTTTGGCGGGCGTGCTGGCGATCGCGTGCGCGTTAGGCTACACCTTGGGGCCGTATCCGCTGGCCTATAATGGGCTCGGGGACGTATTCGTCGTCGCTTGTTTCGGTGTGCAAGCGACGGCGTTGACCGCATGGGCAGTTTGGTTGGACGCCGGTAGCTCTGGTGAACTCGTGCCGTGGACGCCGGCGCTCCTCGCAGGCCTGGGCTTGGGCCTCTTGGCGGACAATATTCTTTTAGCCAACAATGCGCGTGACCTGGAGACCGACCTCGTAGTGGGCAAGCGAACCACTGTCGTGCGTTTCGGCCGGGATTTCGCGCGTGGCCTTCACGCTCTCAACTTGGCCGCTGGACTGGCCTGCCTGGGCTTGGTCTTCGGTTGGCTGCCACTCCTCGTTCTACCTTGGGCGGTCTGGCAGCACCGCGGTTTCCGGCAGGCCCAACACGCGGGGGATTTCGTGCCTTTCCTCGCCCAAGCGGCCGGGCTGTTACTGCTGGCCGGTGCCCTGTGCGTAACTGCCGCTTGCCTTGGCCTAACCCCTGCGGGATTCTGGCCACCGCGATGAAAGCACCCGAGTCACTCGCCAGCCAGCTCGAGGCCCTCGTCAACGCGGGCACCCGCCCCTCGTGGGATGAATATTTCATGGCCACCGCTGTCTTGGTCAGCTCGCGCTCCAGTTGCGAACGCTTGCACGTTGGCTGCGTGGTCGTGTCCACGGGGAAGCACCCCAATCGACTCGTTGCCGCGGGCTACAATGGTTTCCTGCCGGGCACGCCCCACGACTCCAAGATTCGCGATGGGCACGAGCAGGCCACCGTCCATGCGGAGCAGAATGCCGTGGCCGACGCCGCCAAGCGTGGGGTCTCCCTCCAGGGCACGGTCTGTTACGTTACCCATTTTCCGTGCGTGAACTGCGCCAAGATTCTCGCGGCCGCCGGTATCACCGAGGTGCGTTACCGGCATGACTATAAGAACGACCCGTTGGTCGCGGAGCTGTTTGCGCAGGCAGGCTTGGTCGTCACGAAGTTGGTGGGCTGATGGCCGGCAAATTCAAGTCCATCGCTGGCCGCGTGCTGGTGTCGCACCCGTTGCAGCGTGACGAGAACTTTTGCGAGACCGTCGTTCTTATTCATACGCATACTAAAGCCGCCGGCGCGATGGGGGTCATCCTGAATCGCCCCCTAGGGCAGTATCTCGGCCAAGTGCAGGCAGAGTTCTGCGCTGGTCCGTTGTCGGGCGTGCCCCTGCATGTCGGCGGGCCATGTTCGGCAGACCGGATGGCCTTGGGTGGATGGAAATTCGCGGCGCGCGGCCCCGCGGCGATCCGCTTTGGTATCAGCCGCGAAGAGGCCGAGGTCTTAGCCGATATCGGCGAGTACCGTTTATTCGCTTATGTCGGGTACGCGGGCTGGTCGCCTGGACAGCTGGAGAATGAGCTCCGTCTCAATGCTTGGGTCGTTTGTCCCTTTGAACGCGCCACCGCTCAGCTGACGGAGCAGGCTTTTTGGAAGGGGTTGTTGGCGCGGCATCGGCCAGACCTCCGGCTAGTCCTCGATTCGCCTGAGAATCCGGGTAACAATTAATCAGCGCGTCCCCGTCAGCAGGATGTCGACGTTGCGAACCAGAGTTTCGGCGGGCATCTTAGCGTCGGCGGTGATCATCTTGCGCTGGACCAATTGCGGGCGGAATTTCTGGTCTAGGGCGACGTAGCTCCAGATGCCTTTGGGTAACTGCTGGCTCTCCGGAGGGAGGGCCGTCCAGCGTTTCGGCAGGCCATGCCAGGTGAATTCGACGTACCAACCCGCCGCCTTCGCCGGGTCGCTGCCCGGCGCCATCAGTCCGGGGTAGCGTTGGATGAAGTCTGGCGGACGCTTCGTCCGCATCGTCACGGCGAGCGCGGTCGGTAATTGCCGTACGCTATCGAGCAGGTTGACGGATGAGCGTGCCAAGACCGGCATGGGGTCAAAGCCGGCCAGGTTCTGTCCATTCCAGATGCCGTGTTGATTCGGCGTGGCGCGGAGGTCGGGCTGCTGGTTATACCAATTGCCAAAGTTGGCCGAGAGCACCAAACCGATTTCGAAATGGAGGTGCGCGCGCTCCTTGGGGATGGCGGTCGCGTTGATGGATGTATGGCCCATCGTCGCGATGACCGCCCCCTTGGGCAACTGGTCGCCCACCTTCAGCGTTTTCTCGATCGACGCCAGGTGAGCGTAGAGCGTGTAGACGGGAAGTTCCGCCTCGGGGTGGTGGAGGATGACGTATTTGCCGTACGGCCCGTTAAGCTGTTGGTTGAGGTAGGCCACGCTGCCTTTCATGGCCGTGAATACCCGGTCGAGCGGCTCACCGTTCGGGCCGCGGGTGATCGGGCGGATGTCGACCCCTTCGTGGAAGCGACGCTGCTCGTCGCGGACCATACCGAACAGCGCGGACTCTGGCTTGCCGGAAACGGTGGGCTGGGCGTAGTCCTCGTAGGAACGGATGGTCGTCCGGTCCATCGAGGTGGGCCAGACGATTTCGGTGGCCCCGAGTGGGCCGGCGAGGAGCAGGCAGACGAGCGTGCTAAGTCCGCGGTTCACTTTTGCTCGAGTTCCTTGCGGATGATGACCATCGAGGCGTTCAGATTATCGCTCAGGAAAAGGGCGGCTTCGCGGCTACTCATTCCTTTCTGCTCCACGGCAAACATGAGTTTCCCGTCATTGATTTGCTGGTCGATATGCATGATCCCCACGGCGGTCTCGTTGACGATAAGGACGAGGGTTTTCCCGCGGGCCTCGCGCGTGATATCCATGATAGTCCGGGCCGCGGTGGTGTTCACGTGGACGAGCAGATAGACTTGGCGTAGGTCGCTGGGGCCGGCTTCGATGACCGTCGTGCTCAGGAGCTCTTCCGCGAGGGTGAGCTCCTTCGTCATAATCGGAATGGTAATGCCACTGACGGGAAGCTGGACGTTCTTCCGCATCGTCAGGGTCGACGAGGGTGGGGCTTCGACGAAGATGGAGGCGATGTGCGTGACCTTGTCGGTGTTACAACCGACGAGGGCAAGGACGGCCAGCAGGAGGCTAGCGGGACGGAGGAATGACATAAAATTAGCCAACGAGCATTTCCAAGGCCGTGCCCACTTGCAGGAGGTGGCTGGGTTGGAGGTCCAAGGCGGGGACGAGAAAGGTCTGCTTGGAGGAAGCGTGCTGATAGGGAATCAAGCCCTTGTCGGCCGGTCCCATGGCGCGGATGATGCGTTTACGTTCGAGGAGCATGGCGAGGATGTGCTTGAGCACGCCCTTATCTCCACTGGGGTCCGCGTCGTCGTCGTAGAGCGAGAGGAAGAG
>CAMDWM010000089.1:0-6843 GCA_945878755.1 Akkermansia muciniphila | reverse complement strand
GCGTCCGACGGCGGTACGAACTTCGGGGGCTACGCGTCCCTCTCGTCCTTCCCGCCGATTCGCAGCTGGGCCTACCTCACCGACTTCTGCCTGCACTATCGCAAATACGTCACGAACCCAGATTCGCAGTTGGCGGGCGTCACCACGATGCTCCCGCCCCAGCCCGAGGCGGTGATTAACGCGGGAGGCCTGTATAGCTATTACGAGCGTATCCATCGTCACCCCCTCATTGCCCGTATTCAGTATGTCTTCGCCTCCTCGGCCTCAGGTACCTCGGCCGCTTTCATTGCGCAGCCTGTCGTCACGCTGTGGAATCCCTTCAACGTCCGTCTCACCGTCCCCAGTTTCCGTGCTTATTGCAAGTGGCAGACCTTGCCGATCTACATCAACTGCAGTGACGGCGCCGGCTTCGGCGTGACCCAGCATGTGGGGTCCTATTTTCCTGGCGGCGTTAGCCTGCAGATTGGCGGCGGGGTGGAGATTACCTTGGAGCCGGGCCAAACGCGCGTCTTCGCGATGAACGAGGGCAGCCCCATCTCGATCCCCTTGGGCTCCGGCGGAAACTACAACCTTACCCCGGGCTACGTCGCCAGCGGCCGCTCGGGTTGGCAGATGGTCCTGCCGGGGACGCCGCCGGCGGATGCTCAGCTGCGCTACACGCTGATCAAGAACATCGATAACACGACCGTGGCCCGCGATGGCATCTACTACGACTTCTACCCCGCTAATTATAGATATTCTCCGGTCCGTTTCAGTTTTGTCGGTACGAGCACCGCCCAGTTCCAGCAGCTCTATGGCCTGGATGCGCCGTATCCCTTCCAGCAGACCATCGCGGATGCGGCGGCGGCCCCGCGCGCGTTTGGGACCTTCGCCTTCGGCCTGCGTCTCTCCAATGACGGTGTCTCGCAGTATAATAACCGCACCGGGGTGAAGACCGTTTCGAAGGGCTTCCTGCAGGCCTCGCCCTTTACGACCTATACGGAGATCGGTCTGAAGTCCGCTGGAGTCCTCACAGCCTTCCCGTATGCTTCCGCCAACGTCGCCGATAGTAGCACCATTTCGATGGTGGGCCAGTATGGGGAAGGGGTCGGCGGCTTCTATTCTTCGGCGAACAGTGGTGTGCAGTATGCGGGTGCGATGAATCCAGCGAATGCGCCGTATGACCTCTACTTCCTTCCGATGACGGGCTTCGCGGACCTCAACGGACCGCAGTCAGACCCCACCAGTAATTACGGCGGCTTCATCCTGACCGGCCTTGATCCCACGACTGGCCTGCAGCGTGCGGTCGTCGCTGAGCTGCCGGTGAAGCCCGTGCAGTCAATCCCGGGACTTCAGGGGTGCGATATCCGTGCAACCAACCCCGCTCCGCCGTTCCATTATGGGCTCATTGGTAACGCCGATGCCTCGCCGATTTTGCCGCCGGACGACGCCGTCGGTCGCTGGATTGATATGGCGGGTAACCTACGTAGCCGCGATGAAATCCACCAGGCCTTCCTGCAGCACGACGACAGCTACTGCCTGAATCACATCCTCTTCGACGATTGGTTCTTCTCCTCGCTGGCTCCCTTGCCCGCGGATTGGGCGTCGCTGCGTCCGTCCCAGGGCAACGAGCACGTCTGGAATACAGCGGTCATGACCAGTATGAAGAATAACTGGACCTCTTTTGCCGTGGGCACGACGACCTTGCCGAACTCGTGGTTCTTGCCGAATGCCAACGCCGCACTCTTTGACCTCGCGGTGACCGGCACGAGCGGTTTCTCGGGCGTCCCAGCGCAGCCCGTCGCTTATCAGCGCGTGGCGGCGACCCTACGCGTCCCTGGCCAGTTCAATGTGAACAGCACCTCGGTTGTCGCTTGGCGCGCTTTACTCGGCAACCTCCGCTCGACCTCGGTGCCGTACATCAAGCCCGGCAATAGCACGGTGAGCGTCGCCACGGCCGTCAATAACCCTCTGGCCCGTATGTCGATTGCCCACGAAGGCCCCGTGACCTCCGGCGGTTCTTCTGGTGCGGTACTGGGTTTTGCCGCGCTCACCGATGCGCAGCTCGAGAAGCTCGCCGTCGAAATCGTGAAGCAGGTCAAGGTCCGCGGCCCGTTCCTCTCGCTCTCGGAATTCGTGAATCGTCAGCTAGCGACCCCGCAGCCAGGAAATCCCTTGGACCCGACGCTGAGTGGGGCGTTGGGTACCGCTCTTAAAGCACTGGAGAATGCGAGCAGTAGTTTGAACCCAGCGTTGAACGCGAAGAACCTTGGCAAGATCACGAGTAAGGTCGGCGATTTTGGTGGGTTAGATCAGCAGCTCCCGCTCGGTGATTGGACGAATTCCGCCGCTGGTGCGAAGGGCGATTACCTTCACCCCAAGGCCGCCGAAGGCTCGTCCACCTTTGGTTTCCCTGGCTGGCCCCGTCAGGCCGACGTCCTCGACCGCCTGTCGCCGGTCATTAGCGTCCGCGATGAAACCTTCGTCGTCCGTGCCATGGGTACCTCGCCACTGGTCAACGGTTCGACCGCTAAGGTGTGGTGCGAGGCGGTCTATCAGCGTATTCCCGATTACGTCGACGCCACCGTCCCGGCGCATGAAGCCCCGTTGGGCGACGTCACTTTGCCCACCTCGGCGAATAACCGTCGCGTCAACGCCATCCTCGGCCGGCGGGTGCGCCTCGTCTCCTTCCGTTGGCTCGCTCCTAAAGACCTATGAACCGCCCCTTTGTTTTCCTCCTGACTTGCCTGGCCGCGGTCGTCTCGGCTCAGGAAGGTTCGGCCTCGCGGTCACTCCGTCTGCTCTACGTGCAGGCCCCTGACGATGCCCCCGCCAGCGTATTTCTCGTGGTTGGGAAGGAAATTAAGGAAGTCGATTTACCACGTCTCTCGATATCGACTAAACGCTTGGCGCTCCCGGCGGGAATCGTGCGGGTGTATGCGGCCACCAAGGCTCCGACCAAAGACGAGCCCTTGCCGGCCGATGCCCCGTTTGTGGACATCCCTGATGGCATGAATGCCCCCCTGGTCGTCCTCCTGCCGACGGGTGAAGCGGGCGCCTTAGCGTTCCGTATGCTGCCCGTGGAGTTCTCGCGGACGAAGGCGCCCGAAGGTGCAGTGCTCTGGTTCAACCTCAGTGGGCGCACGATCTTTTCCAAACTCGGTACAACCCAAGCGATCGTGGCTCCGCGGCAGACCGCGATTCAACTGCCGCCTGGAAAGGCCGGTGATATTTACCATGTCCTCGTGGACGTTGCGCCGGAGGCAGGTGAGACCGAGAGCGTCCCGCTGATGCGTTCGAGCTGGGTGAAGGAACCTGGCCAGCGTCATCTGTTGTTCATCGTGCCCGACCCGGATCGCAAGGTCCCGCGTATCGTGGCGGTGCCGGAGCGCATGGAGCCCGAGCCCGACCCCTTAAAGGATGCGAAAGGTGGAGCGAAGTCGGGTGCAGGAAAGCCCGCCAAGTAGCCTCTTTCGGGAAGTATTTGACTCCTTTGCAGTCCGCTTGTTTGAATGACAAGACGCTCTCGTATTTCAATGGATAGAATTCTGGCCTCCGAAGCCGGCGATTTGGGTTCGACTCCCAACGGGAGCACCACTCTTTTTCGGAGGGCGAAAAAGATGGGGAAGGTAGGGGCAGCACCGCGTGCTGCCCGAGGGGAGGACAGAGTACAGAGTACGGAGTGCGGATTGGGAAGATGGTAGGGGCGCGACTGCGTCGCGTCCGTTGACCATTGAAAGGTAGGGGCAGCACTGCGTGCTGCCCTAGAGGATTACAGAGTACGGATTGGGAAGATGGTAGCTTACGCTAACCGCTATCCGCCAACTCCTATCCGCTACCCGAGACAGAGAGTTGAAAAGGGAGGTAAAAGGGTGACCGGAATAAGAGCCAAACGGGAAAGCGGAATGTGAGTATGCGGCCGAAGGCCGCCGCACAACCCCTAGCCAACCATACTCCAGCCAACGAGTCCCCTCCTGTCTCCACCTTTGCGCCTTTCCACTTTTGCACTGCCTCCCCTCGCGTCTTCAGCCGAGTAACTCCGCGATCGGCTTGCCGCCGTCGGTGATGGGAACGGGGCGGGCGCCGTCCATGAGGTCGTGGGTCATGTCGACGTTCATCGCCGCGAGAATCGTCGCATGGAAGTCGGGTATGCTCACGGGCTTCTCGATGACTTTCTTGGAGAGGTCATCGGTGACGCCGTAGGCGCCGCAGTGCTTGAGGCCGCCGCCGGCGAGGACCATCGAGAAAGCCGTGCCCTGGTGGCCGCGTCCGCCGCGGCCGTCGAATTCTGCCGGACGGCCAAACTCCGTTGCGACGACGATGAGGGTCTTATCGAGCAGACCCTTCGACTTGAGGTCGGTCGTCAGCGCGGCGAGGGCGTTATCGAGCTCACGGATGAGCACGTGCTGCTGGGTGATGCCGTCGTTGTGCGCATCCCAGCCGGTCCCGTTGATGAAGTTCAGGTTATGCGAGACTTCGATGAAACGGACGCCGCCCTCGACGAGCCGCCGTGCCAGTAGGCAGCGCTGTCCGAACTCGCCGCCGTAGGACGCGCGGAGGTCCGCCGGTTCCTTCGTGAGGTCGAAATGCTTCATGAACGACGGGCCAGCCAAGCGGAAGGCTTCGCGCTGGGCTTCGGCGTATTCGGCGAGGGCGGAATCGGCCGCGGCCTCGCCCGTGGCGGCCAGCAGGGCACGTCGGTCGGCCTCGCGGTCAGCCGTGAGCCCGTCGGGCCGTGCGAAGCCAGCGGGACCCGTCTGCGTGTCGACTAGGTAGACGTAGCCATCCTTGACGCCGAGGAAGCCTGGGCCACGGCTGACGTTCGGGAAGCCGATGAGCATGTAGGCCGGGACCTTCGGGTCGAGCGCACCGCGGCGATGCGCCACAATCGAGCCGAGGGACGGGTAGATGGCGTTACCGCTGACCATGCGGCCCGTGTGGACGAGGTTCGTCGCAAAAGCATGCTCGTCGATGACCTTGTGGTGGACCGAGCGTACAGCGGTCACGTGCTCCATGAGCTTGGCCGTGCGCGGGAGGTGTTCGCAGACGCGGACGCCGGCAACGGAGGTCTCAATCGAAGGGTAGAGTGAGCCGGCCTTCTTCTTGGCGGCTTTATTGTCACCGAGGGACTTGGGGTCGAAGGTGTCGATTTGGCCCATGCCACCGCCGAGCCAAATGAAGATGCAATGCTCTGCCTTGCCCTTCGGTGCGTGGACCGTGGTGGCGCCTGGTAACTGTGCGGCGAAGGGGGCTAGGCCGAGGGCGGTGAGGAAGGTGCGGCGGTCCATAAGATTAATGGTAAAGGAATTCGGGGGAGTTGACCAGCGCCCAAAGGGCATCCTCGGCACGCTGGCGCCAAGCGGTCTGCAGCCGCATCGTGGCCGGGTCGCCACGACGGGCGTCGTCGGTCTGCTGTTGGCGGACCAAAGTCGCTTCCTTGTCGAGGTGGTTGGACCACGAAACGTAATAGGCCGGCCGGCGGGCGGGCGGTGTGCCGACAATCATCGGGGTAGCGACGACCGTGCGTTCGGCAAAGCCTGGGCGGAGGCGGTCGGCGTAGAGTTGCAGTTCTTTGGCCGTGGGGCGACGCGTGAGCACGCGAAGGAAGAGCGCATCGGCGAGCGCCTCAGGTGACTTGGCCTCGAGGCAAAGTTGCGTCGTCCCATGGTCGTCGCTCAAGGCCGTTAGCCAAGTGCCCATCACCCCGTTAGCGAGGATGGCCGGTTGAAGAGAGTTGGGGGCGATCTCACGATCCGTGAGTGGGTCGGGACGGCTCGCCCGCCAACCGAAGGCCGCCAGTACATCGCAGACCGCTTGGATGCGCGGCAAGGCGAGGGCAGGTCGGTCACGTTCGTTGGACGTTGAAGCAAGCATCCACGCCCGACGAGGTTGGCCGAGCGAGATGGAGTTGTCCGATTCACGGATGCCATCGATGTCGAGGCTGACCTCCTCGGTGCGGAGAGGTTTGCCCGTGGCGGCGAAGAGACCATCGACCACCTGTTCGGCGGAAAGGCGGCGTGGTGCGCGGGCGGCGTAGAGTTCGGGCTGGGACTTCGCGGTCGGTTCATCGCCTCGCTGGTAGGCGTGGGAATTAAGGATGAGCCGGCGCACGTGGTCGGCGTCATAGCCACTGCGCACTAGCTCACGGGCGAGCCAGCGGAGCAGGGCGGGGTGCGTCGTGCGGCTGCGTTCGAAATCGCCGGCTTGGTCGACGAGCCCGCGGCCCATCAGGCCAGCCCAGAGGCGGTTGGCCATGACTTGGGTAAAGCGCTCGTTCTGGGGCGCCGTCAGCAAGGTCGCCAAGCGGTCGCGCGGGTCATGCGGATCGAGCGCTAGTTCGTCGGCCACGCTCTCCGTCGCGAACTCTGGGAAGGGCCAATGCGGTTGCACCGTTGCACCAGGTGCGAGCGTTACTTCGATGAGGGGCTTGCGCCCGCCCTCGCGGAGCTTGTCCATCGCCACGCTACTGGTGACGGGGACCTTCACGCCTTTAGTTTCGAGTAAGGCCGCCAGCGCAAAGACCTGTTCCTGTTTAGTCGAGGTCGTGGGCGAGTCGTGGCAGCGCGCACACTTGGCGTCGACCCCAAGGAAGGCGGATGTTAGCACAGTCGCTTTCGCCGCCATGGGGACGTCGTTCTGCGAGGCCATGCCGAAGCCCGCAGGGCCGCCGAAGCGTTCGCTGCCCTTCAGGCGCACGAGTTCAGTGACGAGTAGGTCGAGTGGCTTGTGGTCGAGCAGGCTTTCGTGGAGCCACCAACGGAACGGACCCGAGTTATTGAGCGTCGGGTTAAGGATGTTTGGGTTCTCGGCGAGGACGTCCTGCCAAGTACCCATGCTGGCGTCGGCGGCACGGGGGTCGGCGAG
>CAMDWM010000088.1:0-6955 GCA_945878755.1 Akkermansia muciniphila | reverse complement strand
GGAGTCCTTAATTAGTTGGGCGATCCGACCAAGGTCGACCTTGCCGTCTAGGCCTTCGCCGTGGTGGATATTGTAGCAGAATACGCGCAGCGGTGGGGTGGGGGTGCTTTCGGCTGCGTACCCCGTGAGGATTGCGGCGAGCAGCCAGGCCAGTGCTGAGAGGGACTTCATGGTCTGACGCTAACGCGCGGTGATCGGGGTGCAATCGCACAACAAAAAGGGCGTGCCGAAGCACGCCCTTGGTCGGGAAGTCCGTGGGGACTTACTTACCCGCAGGGAACGGGTGTTCCTTCAGGATCTCTTCCGGCGTGTACATGGACGTACGGGCCTTGTTCGCATCGCGGACTTTCTTCACCTGAGCGGCCGAGACTGGCGGCAGGTTATTGCCCCAGGACTGGCGGACGTAGGTAAGGACACCAGCGATTTCCTCGTCCTTCAGCATCTGGCCGAGGGGGGTCATCGCGGCTTGGCCAGCAGCGACGTCACCGTACTGCTTACCATGCATGGTCATCTTGCCGTACATACCGTTTATGATGAGCTTGATGGCCCGGTCCGGTTCGCCGTCGATCCAAGGGTTCGTCGGGTAGCCAGTCATGCGAGCGAGCGACGGGTAGGTGCCGAAAGTCGGCTTGGTCTTATCAGGGTAACTCTCAATGCCCTTACCGTCGGCCTGGTGGCAGGTGACGCAGATTGCCTCACGGAAGTATACTTCCTTGCCGAGGTCGTAGAGCTTCTTGTCGGCCTTGGAGATTTTCTTATCCGTCGGACCGTAGACCGTTTCGATAGGCTTCTTGATCGTAGCCATGTTGAATTCCTTACCTTCGGGCAGGGACGACAACTGCTTCATCGTTTCGCGGAAGCAGTAAGCGATAGTCTGGTCCTTCTCGTCTTTGACCACGAGGGCGGCAGCGATGGCGCGCTTGGTGTCAGCGCCGTTGAAGAAGCTGAGGGCGCGGACGGCTTCGAGGCGAACGCGGGGGTGCTCATCCTTGATGGCGGCTTCGACAATCCCGATGGCATCAGGGATACGGTCACGTTGGTAGCAGACGACGCGGACAGCCTGGGCGCGGGCATTATGCTCGGGTGACTTCAGGAGGGTCTTGATGAGGTCGAGGTTCACCGCGTTGTGCCACTGGTGGACCCAGAGGGCTTCGAGGATGTGGTGGGCGTCTGCCTTCTTGGAGGGGTCGAACTGCTTCACCCACTTCTGGGTAGCGGCGATGACTTCAGCGCTGTCGTACTTATGTAACTCGACCTTGGCGCGTTGGCGGACGTTATCTTCGTGTTCCTTGAGGAGCTCGAGGAGGTTCGGGATGGATTCGCCAAAGATCTTCTTAGGCGTCAGCAACGGACGGCCAGGGAAGGTGATGCGGTAGAGGCGGCCGTGCTGGTGGTCGCGGTTTGGGTCGCGTAGGTGGTGCTGGAGGTGACCGATCAGCATCTGGGACCAGTCCATGACGTACAGCGAGCCATCAGGGGCCACGGCCACGCCGGAGGGGCGGAAGTTTCCGGCCTTGGTGTTGTCGGTCTTGATCAAGCCAGGCTCGATAGTCGTGCCCTTGATTGCCGAACCTTCTTCAGTGAGCTTCGCGCGGAAGATGCCTTGGTAGGTAATCACGTTCGTGTTGAGGAACGTGCCCTGCCAGTCGTCAGGGAAGTGACGGCTGCTGAGGATGGCCGTGCCCGGGCAGGGACGCGAGGGGCGGCTCCACATCTGGTGATAGCCGCCGCGGGAGCCGCTATCGAGGTGACCGGAGAAGCCAGGGCCGAAGTAGTTAGAGTTACCGGTGGCGTCCGTGATGATGTCGTTACCCCAGTAGTCGAACACGCGGCCGTGGGGGTTAGCGAAGCCGTAGGGGACGTAGCGCGAGAACTTATAGGTCATCGGCTCGAAGCGGTAGATGGCGCCGTTGGTGTTGCGGATTGCTCCCTTGTCGAAGGTTTCGACTTGGGTGCGGTGGAACACGCCGTCGGAGAAGTACATCGCACCACCTGGTTCATAGCAGATGGAGTTCGTCTCGTGGTGGGAGTCCGCCGCGTCCATGCCCGTCAGAATCTTTACAATCGAATCGGCTTTTTCCATCTTGCCGGAGGTGTCGCGCGCAAACCACATGTCGGGCGATTGGATAAGGATGACGCCATCCTTATAGAATTGGAAGCCGGTTGGGCAGTTGAGGCCATCGAGGAAGACGTGCGACTTGGCGACCTTGCCGGACTTCGGGTCGAGGTCGAGGACGAGGAGCTTGTCGAAGTTCTTAGTGGTCGGGGAGGTCTCGGGGTAGTTCGGCCAGACGGCGAGCCAGAGGCGACCCTTGGCGTCGAAGTTCATTTGCACCGGGTTGATGAGCTCTGGGACCGTCGTCTCGTCGGCGATGAACTCGACCTTGCAGCCCTCAGGGAGCGTCAGGTGCTTGAGTTGCTCTTCGCCAGAAAGGTAGGGGACCAGGTCCTTGCGGTTCGGCGGGACGGCGATGTCGGGGAGGAGGTTGTCGTCCTTGACGACGAGGTTCTTGCCGTTGGCGGCAGCCCAGATGGCCTGGTCGCGGTTGGCGGTCTTGATGTCGCGGTTGGCGAGCTCACGGCCGATGACGGTGGCGTTGTCGATGCCCTCGTACTTGATGCGGGAGCGCTGACCGTAGATATTGAACTGGTCGACCGTGCGGTAGCGGTGGTGCCACTGGGTGGACTTCTCGTTAACGGCAGCGAGGAGCGCGGCGTTGATGGACGGGGCAGCGTTACCGAAGAGGGCTTGGAACTGCACAGCGGCGAGGGCTTCGTCGCCAGCGTCGTTCAGGTGGATGCCATTGAGCGTAAGCGGGGACTTGGCAGCCGCGTAGAGCTTCTGTGAAGGGGTGAAGAGGTCGACGAACTGGACCTGGTTAGCCTTGGCAACTTCGCCGAGGGCGGCGGTGTAGGCAGCGAGGTTCTTATTATTGCGGGCGACGATGGCCGGGTCGAAGTTGGCGGACTTGAGGTCTTCGTGGGCAATCGGGGAGAGGAGGACGAGGCGGACCTTGCCCTTGCCGTAGTCGGCGGCTAGCTGCTTCTTCACCCACTCGTCGATGTTTGCTTTGAAGGCGACGAGTCCATCTGGACCGCGGAAGCTTTCGTTGAAGCCCCAATAGGCGAGCATCACATTGGCATGGAAGTCAGTGCCGAAGTGGTAGGTGATGGCGGTGTTGCCTGACTTCGTGGCGAGCGCACCGGGCTTCATGTTAAGGAAGAGTTCGAGGGCAGGGACTTCGTCGGAGCGATGGCGAGTGTTCACTTCGTCGCCGGAGAAGCCGAGGTTGCGCACGACGAGATTCTTGTCGGCATTGGCCTTATGAATCAGCGCTTCGAGGTGGCCATAGTGCTGTTGACGGTCAGCGAGGCCGCCGCCGACGATGGCGACGTTATCGCCTTTCTTTAGCTCGAGGGTTTGGGCCTGCACGCCGGCGAAGCCGAGCATGGCAAGGAGGAGGGTAAGCAACGGACGCATGTGGGTGTATTGGATGAAAGGGAAGCGGAAGCCAGAGACCACCAGCCCAGATGGGCGGTGGAAAGGACGGGGATGGGCCAAGGTGTGGTTTTTTCGACCCCCTGCCAAGGGCAATGTTCCCCTCTGGACAGTCGATTTGACCGCCATTTTCCCCCAATAAAGGAACTTGCCCTGACTTTCTCTAGCCGAGGGAGGTCCCGAAGCCTAGATTACTTGTTCAATAACCGCTTGGTCGCCGCAGCCATGTCGACCTCGGGCTTGGCGGTCCAGCGCTGCTTATAGCCCGCGGGGGCTTCGACTTTAGTACGGAAGAGGACGGTGTTGTCGAGGTCGAGGTCTGCGGTCCAGATGAACTGGGCGCCCGTAAAGCTCTCCTTGGCCTTGGTGAAAGATTCCTTCGGGCTCACGCGTTCTTCGGTGAACTCAGTGGCCTGTGCCCAGCTGGAATCGTCGAAGTCGACGGCGTACCAGTTGGCGGGAATCGGGTCATGCTGGACCTTGGGGTTGGCGATGTCGCGGTTCAGTGGGCCCTTAAAGAAGCTCTTTGCTTTCCACTTCGCATTCGTGACGGTGCCGTCGGAGAATTTGATAATCAAACCGGCGTCACCCATGCGGTTGCCATATTCGAGGCCGGTCTTGGGGTCGGCGTTGTCCATGGCCATGACGGCGATGGTCATCGGGTACTCGGGCATGATGTCGACCGAGACGACGTTGTGCGGCATATACTCGATGGGGTCGACGACGCGGAGTTTTCCGTTGATGAAGAGGATGAACCAGTTGTCGGCATAGACGTTGAGCTTCAGGGCGTCACTGGGGGAGGGCTTAATGAGGCCGGAAGGATCGCCTTTTCCGCCCTTGCCGCCTTTGGGACGGTCGCCCTTGGGGCGTTCACCTTCGGGATTTCCAGGCTGAGCCTGCTCGCCGAGGTCGCCGACTTCGCCTTTGGCCCCCTCGGGTTCATTCGGAGGACGCTTACCACCCTTGCCCCCTTTGCCGCCTTTACTTTCGCCCTTGGCGCCGCCGCCTGGGCCGCGTTCGTTGGGCTTGTAGGTCTCGACTACCGGGGTGCCGTCAGGACGGCTGTAAGTAAAAGTCCAAGTGCCATCTTCGTTGACGATGTACTTCACGCTGAGGGCCTTGCCGTTGAGCGTGTAGCGCAGTTCGAAGGTCTTGCCGTCAGGCGAGGTGGTGAAGTCCTTGATCGCCGCGCCGCGGAGAGGCGATTGCGAGTAAGCCGAGCCTTCTTTGCGCACGTGACTGGCGGACGGCTGCGGGTCGACTTGGCCGCCGACTTCGGTGACTTCGCCATGGAAGCCGCCATTGATGTACGGATAAATCTTCTGCGCGTGGTAGTGGTAGCCAAGGGCCTTAGTCTCGTGGCCGCCAAACTCGTCGAGTTTACCGGGCGCCGAGCCGTCGGGCTCGTTGTAACCATAGATCGCATACCCATCGAGGGCCACGGCGATGGCCTTGCCCTTGCCGAGGGTCTTCTCGAGGAAGACGGGCGCATCATGGTAATGGTAGTCATCACCCTTGCCGCAGTGGCCACCGAAGTCGTCGAGCTCACCAAACTTCTTAGCGTCGTCGCCGCGGTTATTCAGCGCGTTGAAGATCGGGATGCCGTTGGCGGCGAGCGCGATGGCGCCACGCATGAAGTGTGTCTTCGCGGACATCGGTTCCTTGGCGGGCACGGGATGGAGCGGAATCCGCCACGCCTTGTCGCCCGCGTAGGTCTGCGGGATGGGAACTTGCTGCTGCCAGGACTTAATGCCAGCCATGAGCGGGTGATCGGGCAGGCCCTTGGCTTCGACGTAGAGATACTTCTCGTCCCAGCGCACACCGACCTTCGGAGCGAAGGCTTGGAAGGGTGCGGCCAGGGCCGGTGGCGTGCCGTTGGTCGTACCAGCGGCGAGGGTGGTGAAGCTAAGGTAGAACTTGGCGGACGGTGCTACGAGGGTCGCAGTCGTAGTTTCACGATACTTCGCGTCGATCGGTGGGATGTGCGCTTGGAGCGAGGGTGCGGTGTAGGCAGCAGCAAGCAGGGCCAAGAGGCGGACGGTATGACTCATGCGGGTGATTATAGGGTAAGGAGGGTTAAGGGGAGATTAAGCCTCAGGGAGGTGATGGGGGATAGGTGATGGGGGAATGATTGGGTAGGGGCGCGACTGCGTCGCGTCCGTTGACCGAACCGAGGTGAGAATAGCCGACCGGGTGAGTGTTCTGCTTCTATCGGCGAACGGACGCGACGCAGTCGCGCCCCTACCTCAGCCCAGAGCCTTCGCGATTTCGGCGAGGGCGTCCGCCGGGATCTCGAGGTGGCCGCCGCCGATGGTCTCGGTAATCTGGCCGGGCTTGCGGGCGCCAACGATGGCGGCGGTGACGCGCGGTTGACGGAGGACCCAGGCGATGGCGAGTTCAGCGGGCGTCGTGCCAAGGCGCGTCGCGACCTGGCGGAGCACATCATTCAGTGCGATGTTCTTGGAGAGGAGGGGTTCGTTAAATTGCGGATCTCCGCGACGGTGGTCGGTGGCGGGCAGGGCATCGACCCAAGCGCGCGTGACCTTACCGCTGAGGAGTCCTTTCTGCATCGGGCTGTAGGGGATGAGGCCGATGTTCTGGGCTTCACAGTACGGGATGATCTCCGCTTCGATGCCGGGGTTGATTATGCTATACGGCGGCTGCAGGAAAGCGACCGGATGGATCGGTTGGAGGCGCTTGAGCTGCGCGACGCTGAAGTTGCTCACGCCCGCCCAGCGGACCTTGCCTGCCTTCACCAGCTCCGCAATGGCCGACCAGCCTTCTTCGATATCCTCGTCGGGCTGCGGCCAGTGAATCTGGTACATGTCGATGACGTCCACGCCGAGGCGGCGTAGGCTATCCTCAATCTCGCGGTGGATGCTCGCACGCTTGAGGCGTGGCACGATGGTGCCGTCGGCTTCCCAGCAACGTTCGCACTTCGTCGAAATAATCGGACGGGCTCCCGTGAGTTCTTTGAGCGCACGACCCACGACGTCTTCGCAGTGCCCGAGGCCGTAGACCGGAGCCGTATCGAGCCAGTTGATGCCGAGGTCGAGTGCTTCGTGGATGGTGCGGACAGAGAGGGCGTCGTCTTGTGGTCCCCAGCCAAATTTCCAATCGCCGCCACCCATGGCCCAAGTGCCGAGGCCGACTGGCGTGAGGTGAAGATCGGAGCAACCGAGCTTACGGAGTTTCATGGGTTTACTTGGAGTCCTTCTTGCGAGCTTTGTTCGCGTCCTGTGTCTGCTTCTGTGAGCGCATCGGCCATTCAGGGTGGTCGACGTGGGCGTCCTTGAAAATCGCTAGCGCCTTCTCCACGAGCTCCGGGCGTTTGTCCGCAAGGTCGCTCTTCTCGTTCGCGTCGACCTTGAGGTCGTAGATTTCCACCTTAGCGGCAGGCCCATTGCGGACCGCTTTCCAGTCGCCCCAGCGGGCGGCCTGCAGGGATTGCCCCTC
>CAMDWM010000087.1:0-6958 GCA_945878755.1 Akkermansia muciniphila | reverse complement strand
GCAACGATGACGTCCTCGAAGCGGATGTCGCCACGGCCAACGGAACGGAAGTCCCACGCGCGACGGGCGTCGCAGAAATCGGTGTGGCCACCGAACACGCCGACGGTGCCATCACCGTGACCCCACCAGACGTCCTTCATGTGGGCGTGGTGGATCTGCTTACCGAAGGTGCGGATGAACTTCACGTAGTCGACGCCCTGGTAGCCAAGGTGGCTAGGGTCATAGTTGAAGCCGAAGCGCTTGTGGTTACCAACGGCCTCGAGGGCGCGCTGGGCCGAAGCAATGTCGAAGGCGATTTCGGTTGGATGCACTTCGAGCGCAAAGTAGACGTCCTGCTTCTCAAAGGCTGCCAAGATCGGCTGCCAGCGCTTAGCGAAGTCATCATAACCCTTTTGGAGGAAAGCCTGGTTGGTCGGCGGGAAGGCGTAGAGTGCGTGCCAGATGGAAGAACCCGTGAAGCCGTTGACGACGACCTTGCCGGAACCCTTCGGCTTCTTGGCCATGTAGGCCTTGCCGGCATTGAAGAATTTACGGGCCGCCTCGGCGGTCAGCGCCATTTCCTTGGCGGCGCGCTGACGGACGCCTTCGGGCTTACCGTCGCCCCACACATGCGCGGGGAGGATGGACTTATGGCGTTCGTCGATGTTATCGCAGGTAGCCTGGCCAACGAGGTGCGAGGAGATCGCCCAGCAACCGAGGTCGTGCTCAGCGAGTAACGCCCAGAGGGATTCGATGTAACCCTTTTCCTTCACGGCACGGGTGACATCGAAGTGGTCACCCCAGCAGGCGAGCTCAACACCTTCGTAGCCCATGGCTTTGACCTTGGGGAGGAGTTCGGCGATTGGGAGGTCGGCCCACTGGCCGGTGAAGAGAGTAACGGGGCGTTGGGACATGGCAGGAGGGATTGGGGACCTATGAGTCAGCCAATCGCCCCGCTTTGTTCAAGCGGGCAATACAGGAAACCGCTCGAAACCGCTTACTTGGCCAAGGCCTGGGCGAGCTCGGCCTCCAAGGCATCGTACGCCCCGCGTAGGCTAACGTCAGGCGAGACCTGACCGGGGGCAGGAGCACAGAAAACTGCCTCTAAATCAGCCATTTTGGCACCACAGGCCGCATGGGCGGCCCGCAAGGCGGCACCGAGGGCGGCGGAATCGGAGACCGCCAGACGAAGCACTGGGGCACCAAAAACATCGGCGAAAATCTTGGCTACGGAAGGATTCTCGGAAGCCCCACCCGTTAAGAGGAGGTGTGTCGTCGGAGTGCCCACCCAGCGGCTATGCAAACGAAGGCTCAAAGCTTGGCCTTCGACGGCGGCGCGCGGCAACGTGGCCTGCGTGGTTGGGGTGCCCAAAGCGATGCGACCCGCGGCGCGGCGCGGCGTGATTTCAGTCTCTTCCATCGGCAGGACCGCACTTCGCGCGGCGGGAGCGGCGTCGACGGCGGCGGAGAACGCAGCCCAATCGGCTAAACCACATTCTCGACTAATCGCTTCTCGGGCGAGGGAACCGTTGCGGACGCAAATCAAACTCATGCTACCGCCTTGTGGGTTACCGAAAGCATGGCCGAGGCCAGCGCCGTCGGTGCGGATACCTTCAATCGCAGCGAAGAGCGTGTCGCTCGTGCCGAGGCTGATGACGACCTTGCCCGGCTTGGATGCGCCCATGCCGACCAAACTGGAGGGATTATCACCCGTACCGATGACGACTTGGCATTGCGGCGAGAAGCCGTAGCGCTGAACGAAGTAAGCCGAGATGGGACCAGCCACCGTAGCACCTGGACGGACCGGAGGCAGCTTATCAGCGAGGCTTGGGGCGGTGGCGTTGAGTGCTGCGAGCGACCAGTCACCTTTGCGGATGTCCATCAGGTTCATCCCCGCACCATCACCCGTATCAATCGCCGCATCCTTGCCAGCCAACACCGAGGCGAAGAACGAGGAGACTAAATGAATACGACGCGTGCGGGCCCACCCCGCCGGATCAGACTTAAAGAAACGACGGATTTGCGGGCCCGTAAAGCGGGGCGTGGCGACGCTACCAGTCAGGTCGCAGAGGGCTTGGTCGCCGCCGAGCGCCGCCGCGATTTCAACGCACTCTGCCGTCGTCGAAGAATCCATCCAGATCGGCGAGGTTGCGCGAGCAAGCACCGACTTAAATTTAGCAGACAGAGCCGTGGTGCGGTCGCCATCAGCCAACGCAGCGGCGTAACCCTCGGCGAGGTAGACGCTCCCGTGCTGCTGACCTGAGACCGAGACCGCGTCGATCTTCGAAAGATCGGTCAACTTCGACAGCCGGTCGAGGGTGAGCTCAAGGCCATCGAGCCAGAGCAAAGGATCCGCATGAACTACCCCACCCTGTCCGCCCGTCAGGAAACCTTCGGGATGCCCTCGGCCGGGAAAGTCGGCGCCAAAACCCGCGCGGGCGCGGGCTAAGGTTTTACCGGCTTGCGTGTCGAGCACGAGCGCCGTGGCGCTCTGCGTGGACAAGTCCAGACCAAGGACAATCGCCATAAGGTCTTAGCGGATGTACTCGTTGATGAGATTCTCGAGCATCTCTTGGCGGCCGGAGGCGAGGCGCGGGGCCTGGATGCCTTGGGCATAAGCGTCGAGCTGAGCGAGGGTGACCTTACCGGACTCGACCTTCTTGCCGATGCCGGAGTCCCAAGAAGCGTAGCGGTTCGAGACGAACTTATCCATCTTGCCGTCTTGGACGATCGCATGGGCGATCTTGAGGCCGCGGGCGAAGGCGTCCATGCCACCGATGTGGGCATGGAAAAGGTCGACCGGCTCGTGCGATTCGCGGCGACGCTTAGCGTCGAAGTTGAGCCCGCCCTTGGTGAAGCCACCCATCTTAAGGATGCGCAGCATGATATTCGTCGTGAGGTAGAGGTCGGTCGGGAACTGGTCGGTATCCCAGCCCAAGAGCGTGTCACCACGGTTGGCGTCGACCGAACCGAGGGCGTTCGAGCCCATCGCGACTTCCATCTCATGCTCCATCGTGTGACCGGCGAGCGTGGCGTGGTTGGTCTCGAGGTTCAGCTTGAAGTGCTTCAGCAGGCCGTATTCACGGAGGAAGTTGAGGCAAGCGGCGGCGTCGGAATCGTACTGGTGGGTCGAGGGTTCGCGCGGCTTCGGCTCAATCAGGAACTGACCTTTGAAGCCGATCTTCTTCGCGTGATCGACCGCGAGGTGCAAGAGCGCGGCAAGGTGGTCGAGCTCCCGCTTCATGTCGGTGTTGATCAGCGTGGCGTAGCCTTCGCGACCGCCCCAGAAGACGTAACCTTCGCCGCCGAGAGCCTGGGTGGCCTCAAGCGCGTGGCGGACTTGGCTGGCGCCGTAGGCGAACACATCGGCGTTGGGCGAGGTGCCCGCGCCCTGCGCGTAGCGCGGATGGGAGAAGAGGCAGGCGGTGCCCCAGAGGAGCTTCTTGCCGGTGCCCTTCTGGAAGGCCTTGAGCTCCTTCGTGACGCGGTCGAGGTTCGCGTGCGTCTCGGTCAGGGTCTTGCCTTCGGGCGCGATGTCGCGGTCGTGGAAGCAGTAAAAGTCGATCTGGCACTTCTGGAGAAACTCGAAGAAGACCGGTACGCGGCGGAGGGCGTTGTCGAGGGAATCAGAGCCGTCATCCCAGGGCATGAGAGCGGTGCCGGCGCCGAACGGGTCGGAGAGGCTATTGCGCATCACGTGCCAGTAGGCCGCGGCAAAGCGCATGTGGTCCTTCATCTTCTTCCCGCCGACCTTCTCGTCCGGGTTGTAGTGCTTGAAGGCGAAAGGGTTCTTGGACTTCGATCCTTCGAACTCGATGACTGGAACAGTAGGGAAGTGCGACATAGCGTTAATGAGCGATTTCCAACTTTGGGATTCGGGGGACGACTGCCAAGAGGGTATTTTCAATAAAAGAATAAAAGTCTCCCTTTAGGATTAAAACGACCTAAGGCGGCTTGCGGACGGGCCTAAATAACTGCGCCTTGCACCCCCTGCCCTGCGCCTTAGCCTGCCCGAGATGCAGGTCGTCCAAACTATTACCGAACTCCGCGCCGCCGTGGCCCAAGCCCGCGCGGCCGGTAAGTCCGTCGGCTTTGTCCCCACGATGGGCTGCCTGCATGCCGGCCACCTCGCTTTGGTCACCCGCGCCCGCCAAGAGGCGACCTTTACCGTGGTCTCCATTTTCGTGAACCCGACCCAGTTCGGGCCGAACGAAGACTTCTCGCGTTACCCTCGGACCTTCGACGCGGACCGGGCCGCCTGCGAAAGTGCGGGTGCCGACCTGATCTTCGCCCCGACCCCCGCCGACTTCTATCCCGCGGGCGCCTCGACCTGGGTGGACGTCGAAGGCATCTCCACTGGCCTCTGTGGCCAATTCCGCCCCGGACACTTCCGCGGCGTCGCCACCGTGGTGGCCATGCTCTTTAACGCCGTCCAGGCGGACGTTGCCATCTTTGGGCAAAAGGACCTCCAACAACTTGCGGTTATTCGTCGGATGGTCCGCGACCTACACTTCCCCGTGCGCATCATCGCCCATGAGACCGTGCGCGAAAGCAACGGCGTGGCCATGAGCTCGCGCAATCGCTACCTCTCGCCGGAGGACTTCCAGCGAGCCACCGCCATCCCCGCCGCCCTCGCTGAAGCTCGCCGCCTCGTAGCTGCGGGCACGACGGAGGCGGCCCTGGTCCGCGCCGCCGCGCACGCCTGCCTCGCCCGGGAACCAGCCATCCGTCTCCAATACATTGAGCTCGTCGACCAAGAGACGATGGTGCCCGTGGCGCAGGTCACCCCCGGCCGCTGCGCCTTGGCGATTGCCTGCCACCTCGGGAACACCCGGTTAATCGATAATACCCTACTCTAAGTTGGGTCGGTAGAAAAAACACGACCGGGACAGGCAGGCACTTGCCCCCGACCGCCTTTCGGGCACTCTGCCGGCATGGGACAATACGCATACAAGAACGACCTCGTCACCCCTTGGCGCAAGACCCTCTCGGAGCAACTGGTGTACGACTTGGCTTTCGTCCCTGCGGGACCGCTCCTGGCGCTCGCCAAAAAGACCCCGGGCGGCTGGAGCCACCGGACGCCTTTCCTGAAGAATGCACGCCGTCTCTTTCAGGCCCGCTATAGTTTAATCGCCGCGGATTTCGATGCGATCGCCGACGAGTTACCGTGGATGCCGGCCCTACTAAAACTCGAGAAGGCGACGCTGGTGGCGCACCTTGACGAACTCGCCAACATCATCGGCGGCCCGCGCGCCGCCCTCCTCTGCCTAGTGCGGGCCGCACGCGCGGAAGATAAGGACGCGGCCATCGCTTCCGAACTCTTCACCAAGCACGCGAGCAACGGTAAGCCCAGCGCCGCCAGCCCTGAGGCGAAAGCCCTGCGCCTGTGGCTCCAGAAGGTCGGGGCGCCGACCGTCGAGCCCCCCGCCGAAGAGGCAGCCGCTGCCAGCTCCGACCCCTCGGTTCGTAAACTGAAGGAAGAAATCGACCGCATAGCGACAGCCCGCGAAAACGAACTCCGCGCCGAACGTCGCCATCACGCCCACCTCCTCGCGGAACGTGATGTCCAGGTCGTCGCCCTCGAAGCTGCCGCGAAAGCCAACCTCGAAAGCCAAGCCCTGCAACTGGCCTCGCAGGAGGCAGCTGCGCAGGCCTTGCAGGCCCGCCTGACCAAAACCGAAACCGAAGTCACCCGACTGAAGGGCGAACTCGATCAAGCCCGTGAACACGTTGCGAAGAAGGCCCGCGAAATCGCGGAACACCTGCTCTCCGAAGAACTGCGGCCGTGGTTCACGGATGCGCGCAAACTGCGCGAAGCGTCCGAGGAAGTCGCGCAGCTCCGCCACCTCACCGCGGAAACCGTGGAAGCCGTCCGCAAGGCGCAGCGCGACGCCGATCCCTTCTTAGCCAAAGAGCATGAACTCCGTCAGGCGATTCCGCAGATGGAGGATATGCTGAAGTTATTGCGACGTTACCAGCGGACGGCGGGGAGCGTGCTGCCCGCCATCGTGACCTTGGAGAAGCGTGTCACTGAACATATCGAAAAAGTCCGCTACGAACTCGAACGGCGCGACCTGCCTTCCGACCCCTTCTTGGAACGGATTGCTACCAAAATTAATGGGGCAAAGATAGCCGAGCTTAAAGCCATTGAATCCGCGCTGGCGGCGGCCGAACAGTCGGGCCTCGTCGATTCGCGGCACGCCGACCTTTACCGCGGTGACATCCATCGGCGCCGGTCCCTCACGGCCGACCAACAATTCCACGACCAGAAGACGTCCGGGCCGGTTGCGCTCCTCGAGCGGGCCGTGGCGCTGGGCGAGCCCGCCCGACTAGGAATCGACGCCAATAACTTTGCCTGCCTCCAACAGGCTTACCTCGGCTTAAAACTCGCCTCGAAGCGCAACGCCCAAGGCGACCTGCGACTACTCCTGGACACGCCCGCCCGCCAGAAGGTACTCAACCTCTTAGAGAAACTCGCCCACGAAGGAACCGGCCTACTCATCTGGGCGAGCTTTGATGGGCAGGCCTCGAATCTGCGCCTGGATCACCCTCGCCTCAAGACGACCTTTAGCCGCGCGGGCGCTAAAGCCGACCACGACCTCATGGACCTCGTCGGGAAGGACAAATCCTCGGAGGGCCCGTGGTTTATCGTCTCCGACGATGCCGAGGTCCGCGATGCCTGCGACCGTCAGGGCGCATTTATTCTGAGCAACGAAGCCTTCGTGCGCCTGCTGGCTGGTCGCGGGCTTCGCAGTTAAAACAAAAGAGGCGCCCCACACGGGACGCCTCGATGGTTACATACCGGACGAGCTTACTTGGCGGCGGGCTTCTTCGGCGCAGGGGCCGGAGCGGCGACGGGGTCGGGCAGGACTCCGGCGAAATCAGCCGCCTTCAAGCCCTTGTGGAAAGCGTTGAAGGAATACTTGCTGGGCTTCCACTCAACGAGCGGGGTGACGTCAGCCTTAGCCGGCACGTCGAG
>CAMDWM010000086.1:0-6982 GCA_945878755.1 Akkermansia muciniphila | reverse complement strand
CCGGATTTCCGTGACTGGCGGGTGTACCTCGAAGAGACGATCATCACTGTACATATCGCCGTCTGGGGGACAATCCTGGCGGTCCTCTGCGCCATTCCCTGTGGTTTACTGAGTGCAGAAAACATCGCCCCTGCGTGGGTGCGTTTACCGATGCGGCGCTGGTTGGACGCCTGTCGCGCGATTAACGAGATGGTCTTCGCCATGCTCTTCATCGTGGTGGTTGGCCTCGGCCCCTTTGCTGGTGTCTTAGCGCTGTGGATCCACACCACTGGTGTGTTGGGCAAGCTCTTCGCGGAATCGGTCGAAGCCATTGACCCGCGGCCGGTGGAAGGCGTCCGCGCCGTCGGGGCCAACGCCTTGGAAGAGATTATCTACGGCGTCCTCCCTCAAGTCATGCCGCTGTGGATTTCCTATGCGCTTTATCGCCTCGAATCGAATATTCGGTCCGCTTCGGTCGTCGGCATGGTCGGGGCGGGTGGCATCGGGGTAGTGTTGTATGAACTCCTCCGTAGTTTCCAGTATGCGCAGACTTGCGCGGTGCTCATTTTAATTATCATCTTGGTCTCCCTGACTGACTGGGCCTCTTCCATTCTGCGCCGCCGACAAATCTAATGGCCTCCGCGACCCTCCGTTACCGCAACCCGGTCGACGTCCGTTTTGGCGTCGGTTCGCTCGCGCTGTTGCCCGAAGTTCTGCGGGGCCGCCCCGCCGTGGTGATTACCTTCCCCGAGGCGGAGGCAACGGGCCTATTGCCGACGGTCCGGTCCCTTATGGGCGCGCAGCTCCGCGGCGTCATCACGGATATTGAACCCAACCCCGGGGTGGCGTGGGTGGAAGCACATTACGCCGATTTCTGGGCCCGCTATTCCGATACCGTCGTCGTGGCCATCGGCGGAGGCTCGACCATCGATTCCGCTAAGGTTCTCTTAAGCCGTCCGCCGTCGGGTGCGTTTGCGGAAACCTTGGCCGCCCTGCGGGCGGGGCAGACCCCTCCGACAGCGCAGGCCTTGCCCTTAATCTCCATTCCGACCACGGCGGGTACGGGGAGCGAAGTCACCCCTTGGGCGACCCTATGGGACCGCACCGCCGCCACCCCGACCAAACTTTCGTTCCATGTGGAAGCCTTGTGGTCGGAGGTTGCTTTGGTGGATCCCGCCCTGACGTTGACGCTGCCGGACAGCGTGACACGGGTAAGCGCGCTGGACGCTTTGTCGCACTCCTTAGAGGCGATTTGGAATCGGAACGCTAACCCCGTTTCCGACGCCTTGGCCGTCGAAGCCGCCTGCACTATGATTGCGTCGCTCCCGCGGCTCCTGGCGGACCCGCGCAACTTGGCACTCCGCACGGAAGTGTCGCGGGCCAGTCTCTTGGCGGGCTTGGCCTTCTCGAATACCAAGACCGCATTGGCCCATGCCATCTCGTACCCGTTGACCCTGCGGCACGGCGTCCCGCATGGGATTGCCTGTTCCTTTACTTTGCCGCTCGTCTGGTCGATGGCCCAAGGCGTCTCGCCGGGTCGCGACGCCGTCTTAGCGGAAATCTTTGGCCCGCAAGAAAGCAACCCGTCCGGGGCGTTGCGACGTTTTCTGGAAGGCGTGGGCGTGGATTGTAGTTTCACCGCCTACGGCGTTTCCGCAGCGGAGACCGCTGAGATCCTCCGGACCGCCGCCGGCGGTGCCCGTGGACAGAATTTTATTAATACGCAGTTATGAGCCAACCCTACGACGTCATTGTCATCGGAGCCGGCATTGTCGGCCTGGCCTTAGCCCGGAGCCACGCCATCCGCGGCCGGAGTGTCCTCGTCGTGGACCGCGAAGACCGCACCGTCGGTGCCACCATTCGTAATTTCGGACTCGTCTGGCCAGTCGGCCAGCCGCCCGGGACGCGCTTTGAGCGGGCGCGGCAGAGCGCCCAGATTTGGAACGAACTCGCCACCGAAGCGGGGGTGGAGATTCACGCCACCGGGTCGTTGACCTTGGCGCATTCCGACTTGGAGCTACGCGTCTTGCGCGAGTTTGCGGCGGCCTTCGGTAAGGGCATCGAAGTCCTCGGGCCGGAAGAAGCGGGTCGGCTCAGTCCGGCCGTACGGACGGAGAAATTAGCCGGTGCACTCTTCAGCCCGCATGAGCACACCGTCAATCCACGGACGGCTCCGGCGGCGATTGTCCGCTGGTTGAGCGAACGTGCGGCCGTCCAGTTCCGCTTCGGCCTCGTGGCCACGCGCGTGGAGCCAGGCGTGGTGACCTTTGCGGATGGGACGCGTGCGGCCGCGGACCAGATCTTTGTCTGCAGTGGTCCCGACCTCCGGACCCTTTTCCCGCGCGAGCTGGCGGCGGCGGGTGTCACCGTCTGTAAACTACAAATGCTCCGCACGGCCCCGCAGCCGGCGGGGTGGAAGTTGGGTCCGGCCTTGTGTGCTGGCCTGACCTTGGCGCATTACGACGCCTTTGCGCGGTGCCCCTCGTTGACTGAGCTCAAGCAGCATTTCGCGCAGGCGCGGGCCGAAGAGATGCGCTGGGGCGTGCACGTCTTGGTTTCCCAAAATGGCGATGGCGGCCTGACCTTGGGCGACACGCATGAATATGGGGCGACCCATGACTCCTTCCAGCGCGAGGCCCTTGATCGCCTCGTGTTGGCTTATCTCGATGAGTTCGCGTGCATCCCGGAGCGGAGCATCGCCGAGCATTGGACGGGCTACTATCCGAAGCTGGCAGGTAAGTCCGAACTCGTCTTGACCCCCATGCCTGGCGTCACGCTCGTGAATGCCCTGGGTGGAGCGGGCATGACGATGTCATTCGGCTTGGCTGAGGAGATTGCGGCTGTCGGGGCGCCACTGAGCTGACCCCGCCGTCACACTTCCGACACAATCGTCACAGGAAGTTGACAGAGTGTAGCCTGTTCAGCCGAGCGAGCGAAACCCATCGTTCGGGGATGTTCAGAAGCCACGCACCCGGCGCGCTTGCCTTACTGCTGACCTCGGCGATGGCGGTGGGTGGGGCTACCACCTATCCGACGCCCAATCTAGATTCGACCCCCGTGGGGCAGGCCCAGCCGGTCTGGTTGGGTGGGGAAAAGTTCGTGAACAAAGGCTTGGTCGGGGTCGGTCAGCTCGCGGTCGGGGCGTTGGATGACCGGGGTGATAGCCTCGGGTCGTTTTCATCTTTCAAGATCGATCCGAAGACTTGGCGCCGACATCCCGACGGCAGCTACGGGGGCACGCTGTTCACCTTACCCGACCGCGGCTATAACGTCCACGGCACGGTGGATTACCCTGCGCGTCTGCAGCGCTTCGAGCTTACGTTCCGACCCGACTATGGACGCGACCCAGTGCTCACTCCTAACCTCAAGCTCGTCTTCAAGGCCACGCGAACCCTCTTAGATTTCAAAGGCAACGTGACGACCGGCCTCGACCCCCACGAAGACACGTTGCAGGGATTCTCGCCGGTGCCAGTGCGCCACGGCAAGTTTGCCGTCGATGCGGAAGGCCTGGGCCTACATCCCGATGGCACCTTCTATCTTTCGGATGAATATGGCGCCACGATTTACCATCTCTCTGCGCACGGGCGGATGCTCGGACTCCTGACGCCGCCGAACGCCTTCTTGCCGCGCTTCGAAGCAAAGAAGTTCTCTGGCTTCACTACCGACATTAAGGCCGTCGAAGTCCAGACCGGAGGCCGGCGCGATAACCAAGGCTACGAAGGCGTGGACGTCACTCCCGACGGCCGCTACCTCGTGGCGATGCTCCAAGGGGCGCTGCGGCAGGATTGTCCGACCGAGGAAGAGAACAACCGGGCCTACGCGCGGTTGGTCGTCTATGACCTTCAGCCGGGGTCCACGCCCCACCAGCCGGTTGGCCATTACTTAATCGAACTCCCTACTTTTAACACGGCTGGCTTGGGTAAGCCCGCGAATAAGTCGGCGGCCCAGTCGGAGCTGATGGCCTTAAGTCGTACGGACTTTCTTATTTTGGCGCGCGACAGTAGCGGGAGTGGTTCGGGTAAGTCAGACTACGCTCCCGAAGCGGCTGCCGTGGGGTACGCTGCGGCCCCGCACATTTATAAAAGCGTCTTGTGGGTGAGTACGCGCGCGGCGACTAACCTCGTTGGGACGACCTATGAATCCGGTTATGTCCCCGCGGTTCGAGGTAGCGGCCCGACCTTGGTGCCGGCCTATGGCTTGACCGCCGCCACGGGCACGGAATTCGTTAATCTTCTCAACCCGGTACAGTTAGCGCGGTTCGGCTTGGACCTGAACGCCGTCGGTCCGGCTGGCGTGGCGAAAGCCGCCGCCGAGGGGCATCGCGTGGGGGTGATTTCCCCCGCATCGCTATCGGCGAAGTGGGAGGCGCTCGCCATCGTCTCCTGTTTAGACCGGGCCTACCCCGACGACTATTTTCTCTTGGTCGGTAACGATAACGACTTCCTGACGGCGGAGGGGGCGATGTTGGGTAAATCGTATGACGCGACCTCCCTGCAGCCGGGCATGGAAATCGTCGAGACGCCCAACCGTATCCTCGTCTACCGAGTGACCCTGCCCGGGTACGCCCCGCCTGTGCGATGAATGCTCACGGCCGCCCGCAGACGGTGGAAGGTTATCTCGCGACCTTGGATGAAACCAAGGCGGCTACCCTGCGCGCGACAATCGCGACTATCCTCGGGCAGTTCGCTGATTTACAAGTGGTCATCGCTTGGAACGTGCCGCAGATCAAGCGCGGCCATGAATACATCTTTGGGCTCTGCGCCTTCAAGCAGCACCTCACGCTCGCCCCGTGGAGTGAGCGTAGTATCGTCGCCTTCCGTTCGCGCCTCAGCGCTTACGTGGTGCGGAAGCACTGTTTCCTCGTGCCCGTAGACTGGCGGCCCGATGCGCGCTTACTGGGCGACCTAGTGGCGGCGCGGTTAGCGGAACTCGAGGCGCCTTCGAAACCCGTTGTTAGGCGTCGGCCGAAGCTGAGCCGAAAGGTTTGAGTTTCCGCTGTGAATCTTACGGATGGGTGACGCTTTGGCGTCGGACTGACGTGAAGGTTGAGTGAGTGCGGGGCCCGCATAAAATGTGCCCAACGATGACCGCCGAACGGAAACCCATGCTGCGCACGCGGCCAACCGAAGCCCCGCTGGACGTGTCCTGGCGCCGGGACGGGGTCCTGGGGACGCTGCGGTTACTCTGGGCGCACCTCTTGACCAGCCGCGGATTGGTGGTCTCGTTAGGCTTCCACTTGATTTTACTGCTCATCGCGTTCGTCTGGGTCATCTCCGTGATGAAGGATCAGCGGGTCAAGCAACCGGAATTCATGGCGACGGGTGCGGGCGGTGGCGCCAACGGGGACCGAGCGAGGATTTTGGAGCACAACCTCCAGCAGAAAAAAGCCAAGGCGACGGCGAAGACCGTCGCCCGCATTACCTCTAAGAACCCTACGTCGACGATTGCGCTGCCGGAACTCCCGATGAGCAAGATGGCGGATACCTTGAACACCAAATTGTCGGGTTCCAGCTCCAAGGGTTTTGGCGGCGGTTCTGGTGGTGGTATCGGCTCGGGGAAGGGTATCGGCGTCGGCAACGCACGTAACTTCGTGGGCAAGCCCGTCATGGGTGCAAAGATTAACGCGACGAAAGTCGCCGTCTTCCTTGATGCTTCCCGCTCGATGGCGCGCTACCTGGACCGCGTGGAAGACGAGATCCGTAAGCAGTTTCCTGACGCCGACGTTTTTCTGTATGCGGGTATCTGGACGAACGTGAAGGACGATACCATCATCGGTGGCCTTAAGTATAAAGGCGCGACGGGGCGGGCGGGCTCGGCTCCCGTGCGTGCGACCGACCCTGATAAACTCACCGCCACCGGGAAGCGTATCTTTAAACAATACGACGATAATTTCCGCACGGGTTGCGTGGGGGCGTGGATTGATATCCTCCGCAGTGAAAAGCATTACGATGGCATTGTTATCTTCTCCGACTTCCAAGACGGCGTGACCCAGTATCGCAGCCCGAAAGGGGAGAAACCGGATACCTCTTCGACCCGTAACTCCACCATCGTTTACAGTGATGGCATGCGCTCGAACCTGCCGACCGATGACCGCAAGCCAGCAGAGAAGCATTGGGAGGATGAACTCGTCAATGCCTTCGCGGGGGCGAAGTCCGGTCGTGGGCCCCGCCTGTATCTCTTCTCGACGCAGGTGGAGCCGCAACCGATTTTCAATCGCTGCGTCTTGGCCTCGGGCGGGCAGATTAAGATGGTCGAGTGGTTGCGGACGGGCGGTAATCCGCCGGCGGACGACGAGCAGGTTATCATCGGAAAGCCCGCCGCCGTCCGGGCCTTAAGGTAGGGGTGCGGTCGAAGCCCGCGAGGGGAGACAAGGGCGGCAGAAAAGTGCAAAGGTGCAAATCGGCCGGTGGCCGGTGCAAAAGTGCAAAAGTAAGCACGGAGTGCTGAGTCGAGTACGGAGTGCGGAGTGCGAAGGCATGAGGTAGGGGCGTGGCTTCGCCGCGCCCTCCTGTTACGGAGTGCAAGGCAAAGCCTTGCCCCTACCCGCGAGCGTTGCTCGCGAGAGGCAAGTAGGACCGCACGTGGTGCGGTCCCTACCCAAGGCAGCTAGGTTGGCACGCAGTGCCAACCCTACCTCGAGGCAACGAGGCTTCTCATCCCTTCTAAAAATCCTGGCGGAGGGGAAGGGATTGGTTCGCTTCGCTCAGGGCAAAGCCCCGTTGCCGTTAGCAACGCCCATCTCCGCAAGGCAAGCGCCTTGCTCCGTCGACCCCCTCCGGGGGTTCTCATCCCTTCGGCTGGGTTCTACGACTATACTCTATACTCGAAACTCTATACTCTCGTACGTTAAATTTTCCTGGCGGAGGGGAAGGGATTCGAACCCCCGGAACCTTGCGGTTCATCTGATTTCGAATCAGACGCAATCGACCACTCTGCCACCCCTCCTAACCAGGACTGTTGAGGAAGCGATTACGGCGGAGGCGGGCAAGCGGAAACTACCCTG
>CAMDWM010000085.1:0-6991 GCA_945878755.1 Akkermansia muciniphila | reverse complement strand
CCCTGTGCCTGGCCGCCCCGTTGGCGTCCGCCGCCGACCCGGTCGAATTCAACCGCGACATCCGCCCAATCCTTTCCGACAACTGCTTCTCCTGCCACGGCAACGACGCCAGCCATCGCAAGGCGAAGCTCCGACTCGATATCCGCGAGGAAGCGTTGAAGAAGGAAGCCTTCGTGCCCGGCAAGGCCGAGGCCAGCGAACTAGTGAAGCGGCTCTTTCTTACTGATCCGGATGAGATGATGCCGCCACCCGAGTCACACAAGAAGCTGACTCCGGGACAGAAGGAGCTCCTCAAGCGCTGGGTCGCCGAAGGGGCTAAATATCAGAACCACTGGTCCTACGAAGCGCCGCGCAAAGCCGCCGTCCCTTCGACGGATAAGGCAATCGACACGCTCATCGCGGCGCGACTCAAGACCAAGGGCGTTGCGCCCGCCGCCGAAGCGGATCGTCGCACCCTCGCGCGTCGCCTCCATGCCGACCTATTAGGCCTACCGCCCACGCCCGAGGAAGTCGACGCCTTCGTGAAGGACACCGCGCCCGACGCCTACGCGAAGCTCGTCGACCGCCTGCTGGCCTCGCCGCACTACGGCGAACGCATGGCGATCGGCTGGCTCGATGTCGTCCGCTTCGCCGACACGATCGGCTACCATAGCGACACCGCGCGTAATGTCTGGCCCTACCGAGACTACGTCATTCGTAGTTTCAACCAGAATAAGCCCTTCGACCGCTTCACCCTGGAACAGGTCGCCGGCGATCTGCTGCCCGACTCCGACCAAGAGGCCAAGGTCGGCTCCGGCTTCAATCGCCTGCTCCTGACCACGGAAGAAGGCGGAGCCCAGCCTAAGGACTACCAGCAACGTATGCTGAACGACCGCGTCCGCGCGGTCGGCGCCGCCTGGCTTGGCCAGACCACCGGCTGCGCGCAGTGCCACGACCACAAGTTCGACCCCTTCACCCAGCGCGACTTCTTCACCCTGGGAGCTTTCTTCGCGGACATCCATGAGCCGGATATCGGTCGCCGCGAGGAGGGCATGCTGATCTCGACGCCCGAACAGGTGAAGCGCCTCGCCGAACTCACGACCGAAATCGCCCAGGCCAAGAAGACTTTAGATGTCGCCCTAGCGTCGCTGACCGTAGCCATCGCCGCCTGGGAACGAGAGCTTGCCGAAGAAGGTAAGCCCGCGCCGGCCGCCGAGAAGACCAAGGCGAAAGCCAAACGCAAAGACGTTGATGCCAAGCTCGCCGCCCAAGCCGCACCCATTCTGAAGAAGCCAGCCGACAAGCGTTCCGCCGCCGAGAAGAACATCCTTCGCGACTACTACCTCTCCCAGCACCCTGAAGCCCTCAAGGCCGAACGCAACGCCGTCGTCCAGACGCAGAAGACCCATGACGCCTTCCGCGCCGCCATCCCGAAATCGCTCGTGACCTACAAGGCCGCCACGGCCCGTACCGTCCGCATCCTGCCCCGCGGCAACTGGATGGACGAGTCAGGCGAGATCGTTAAGGCCGCCCTGCCCCATTACCTCCCGCAGCCTAAGTTCGAAGGCCGCGTGCCCGACCGTCTCGACCTCGCCAAGTGGCTCGTTGCCCGCGAGAACCCGCTCACCGCTCGCGTTGTCATGAACCGACTCTGGGCACAGTTCTTCGGTATCGCACTCAGCAAGAACCCTGGCGACCTCGGAGCGCAAGGTGAACTCCCGCCCAACCAGGCGCTACTCGATTGGCTGGCCGTCGAATTCGTGGACGCCAAGTGGGACCTCAAGCACATGGTCCGCCTCATCGTGAACAGCCAAGCATATCGTCGCAGCTCCGTGGCCACGCCTGCGCAGACCACTGCTGACCCTTACAACCGCGAACTCGCCCGCCAGAGCCCTTATCGCCTCGATGCCGAACTCGTGCGCGACAACGCCCTCGCCATCGCCGGCCTGCTCGCTCCTAAGATCGGCGGACCCAGCGTGAAGCCGTACCAGCCCGACCGTTATTGGGAGAACCTCAACTTCCCCGTACGTGAATATACGGCCGACAAGGACGACTCGCAGTATCGTCGCGGACTCTATGTCTGGTGGCAGCGGAGCTTCTTGCATCCGAGCATGCTCGCCTTCGACGCGCCTAGCCGCGAAGAAGCCTGCACCGACCGCACCCGCTCGAACATCCCGCAGCAGGCGCTCGTGATGCTCAACGACCCGACCTACGTCGAAGCCTCCCGCGCCTTCGCCGCCCGCGTGCTCGCCGAGAACGGCGGGGATGACGCCCGCCTCACCTGGGCTTGGCGTCGCGCCCTGCAGCGCAATCCCGATGCTAAAGAACTTGGCACGCTCCGCCAGGTACTCACCGAACGCCGGGCCGCCTACAAAGCCGACCCCGCCGCCGCCAAGGAACTCTTAAAGGTCGGTCTCACGCCGCCGCCCGCGCAGGCCGACCCGGCGGAGCTCGCCGCCTGGACGCACGTCACCCGTGTGATCCTGAATCTCCACGAAACCTTAACCCGCGACTAATGATCCCTCTCGAACTAAGAGCCGCGCTCACGCGCCGTGCCTTCCTAGGTAAGACCGCCCAAGGCGTCGGCGGCGTCGCGCTCGCTTCCCTGCTTGGCCCGGCCGCTTCCGGCGCACCCGGCGTGCTCTCGAGATTACCACTCCCCCAGAAGGCCAAGCGGGTCATCTGGCTGAGTATGGCCGGCGGCCCTTCGCACCTCGAGACCTTCGACCCCAAGCCCAAGCTCGCCGAGATGCATGGCCAGCCCATGCCGGAAAGCTTCACCAAAGGCCAACAGCTCGCCCAACTCCAGGGCCAGAAGCTCACGTGCTTCGGACCGCAGCATAAGTTCGCCAAGTTCGGCCGCAACCAGACCGAGATCTGCGAACTCTTCCCCCAGATTGGCTCGGTCATCGACGACGTCTGCCTCATTCGCTCGATGACCACAGACGCGATTAATCACGACCCTGCGCACATGTTCATGAACACCGGCTCGCAGATCGCGGGCCGACCCAGCATGGGCTCATGGGTGACCTACGGTCTGGGCGTCGAATCCGAAGACCTGCCAGGCTTCGTGGTACTGACCTCGCTCGGCAAAGGCGGCCAGAACCAGCCCATCGCTGCGCGCCAATGGAGCAGCGGTTTCCTCCCTTCCAAACACCAGGGCGTGCAGCTCCGCTCCAAGGGCGACCCCGTGATGTACCTGACCAATCCACCCGGCGTCTCACGCAATGCCCAGGGTGGGGACGTCGACGCTATCGCGGCGCTGAATCTCCATCGCGACAAGATCGTTGCCGACCCCGAGATCGCCACGCGCATCGCCCAATATGAGATGGCGTTCAAGATGCAGGCCAGCGTGCCCAAACTCATGGACGTGTCCGCCGAAGACCCCAAGACCCTCGCCCTCTACGGTTGCGTACCCGGTGACGGTTCTTTCGCCGCCAACTGCCTGCTCGCACGTCGCCTCGCCGAACGCGGCGTCCGCTTCATCCAACTCTACCACAAGGACTGGGACCACCACGGCGGCGTCAAGGACGGCATCGCGTTCAAGGCGACCGAGATCGACCGCGCCTGCATGGCGCTCATCACCGACCTCAAGCAGCGCGGTATGCTCGACGACACCCTGATCGTATGGGCTGGCGAATTCGGTCGCACCCCGATGTCGCAGGGCGGCAGCGGCCGCGACCACCACAACAAAGCCATGACCGTCTGGATGGCTGGCGGTGGCGTCAAGGGAGGTATCGTGCATGGTCAGACCGACGAGCTCGGCTACGCCGCCGTCGACAAAGTCACCACCGTGCACGACCTGCACGCCACCATGTTGCACCAACTCGGCATCAACCACGAAGCCTTCTCGATCAAGTTCCAGGGCCTCGACGCCAAACTCACCGGCGTTGAACCCAGTAAGGTAATCAAGGAGATCATCGCCTGATGTTTCCCGACCTCCGTCAAATCTATCGACGTTCGTTCATCAGCCACACCAACCGCGGACTGGGGCCGCACACGGGGTACACCCCCGAAACGCCCAAGGGGTTTTCCTCTCGGGCCGCTCGCTAAAATTGGAGTTTACCAAAAAAGTTCCCCCTGCAGGACGCACTTTTTATAAGTCTTTACAGCGTCTGGGACGGCTTCTAAAAGAAAGTTATGACAAAAAATGAATCGGAGAGTCCAGCAGGTCAAATTTCACCCGCCCTTAACGATAGATCAAGCAGTGCCATTTTGAACACTTTATGTGTTTTGACTCTTATTGGATCTGTTTTCACTATCCTGAGGGCCTTTGTCTATTTTGCCATTTCCAGCATGGCGGACGGACAGACATGGGCGGATTTAATGAATGTCAGAGGTTCACTCTACTTACTCACTTCAATCGGCACAATTATAGGGGCGGTTAAAATGTTAAATAAGGAAATGTTGGGACTTCATGTTTATACCGTTTCTCAGGTAATCTATTTAATTACTATTTTCTTCGCATTATCCTATTACTTAGATGAATTTGAGAGTAACTTTGGAGATCAATTTGCAATAATGTTGGTAATGTTTTTCGTTGTGCCATCTGTAGTAATTCTTGCATTGTATTGGACCCAAATGGCCAAGCAGCACCTTAAGTAGATCTCACAAATGCGTTAGGTTTGTTTCCTCTACGGCATCGTGGGGAGGTGGGGGACGCACACGGGGTCAGGCCGTACCCGGCCTACGACTGAACCGAAAACCGCATCATTCAGGCTAGTTTAGGTTCAGCACACAAAGGTACGGCCTGACCCCGTGTTTGGCCCCAGAGCGCTTCGCGGACGCCGCGGCATTCATCGCCGTTCTACCCGCCGACCTGACGCGCGTGAGCCCGCCGCGGCTAGCCACGCCCTTGTTGATTGCCAATGGCACCAAGGACCCCTTGGTGAAATGGGACGGCGGCGTCGTACGCGGGCAGCGGACTCCAATGCTCCCAGTCGAGGCTAACCGCGATTGGTGGGTACGGACGAACGGCGCAGGTCCCGCCAAAGCCCAGGAAACCTTGCCCGACAACGACCCTAAGGATGGCTGCCGTCTGTATCGGACCGTCTACCCGCCCGTGCGACCAAATGGAGCCCCGGTGGAGTTCTTGCGCATGGAAGGTGCAGGCCATGCCCTGCCCTCACGCTCGCACGATCTGCCAGACAGTTTCTTGGTGCGGCGACTCATCGGACAGCCTTGCCGTGACGCCGAGGGGGCTGAGCTGGCATGGGCCTTTATGTCGGTCTTCCGGCGTTAGCCAGATTGTGACCTAAGGTGTAAGCACCCGCATTACCAACGATGGGAATAAGCAGCAGACTGCTTAATGTTAAACTCTATTGAGGGGCTGCAGGAGACGACACAGAAGGAGGCACCTTAAGGAAATGGCTACGGCATGCAGTCAGCAGAACGGCTAGTTCATCCGCTTTGTGCCCATAGGTATCCGGCAAGGCATCATGGAAACCTACTAAGGCCAAACTGGCATTCTGGGAAAACCCCTTAGCCGTAGCATGAAAGTTGAAGCCAACAAAATTGTTTCCTGACTGACGAAAAGAGCCGAATCCGCTGATTTCTGACCAAGCAATCCGCCGAGTACGAAAAAGCGTTCGAGACTCGATGCCAGCAGGCCCAATTTTAAGATAAGCGGCGCCAGGCAAGAGCTGAATGAGTGAACCGATTAAGCCCAAGCCAAAGAAGGCAGCGACGAACCAACCGATAAACTCGCCCGATTGAACTCCCAGCACGCCGCCAAAACAGAGTACGAGACAAATCAATCCGACCAAAATCCACTTGGTCTTGGAAGCAGGAAACGTGAGCTCAAAGGTCTCTGGAAATTTGAATCGGTAAACAACAGATTCAGTTGCATCCTCTTGGGGATTAGGAAAGTTCATTTTGCGTAGAGATTAACCAGACGACTGGAGTACTTTAGCTAGGGAGCGGAATAGCCGTCAAAAAATGAAAGTCGAGTCCCTGTGACAGTCTCATATAAAAAGGTGACGGATAATGGCGCGGCTTGGCTGATCCTCGTCCACCAAGAGCTCGACTTGCTGCGACACCTGCAGAGCAAGCACCTCGCGGCTTTGGTGCAGGGGCATCCAACCGCCGAAGCACACACCCTTGAATTCGTAGAGGAACTCAACCCTAGCGCGGTCGCGAGCCAGTTGAATATGGGTAATGCAACCCAACACAACCATACCCCGCTGGAATAACCTCCGGATACGGAGAATACGCCAGAGGAGGAAGCTGGCTGCGAGCAACGATAGTGGTAAGGCGACCGTCAACATCTCATGGCCACCAAATGTAGTGCCTTGGCGAAGCAGCGGAAATAGTAGACCTATGAGCCAGATACCGGGAATTGCGATGCCGCAGAACAGTGCCGGCCAATCGACCGTTAGAATTTTATGGAGTCGAGGTTTCATTTGATGACCTAAGTCATCCTTAATTCTTACCACAAGTTTACACTAGGGGTCAGGCTGCTTTTCGGGGGGTAAGCAGCCTGACCCCTTATGTAAAATGGATATAAAAAAGCCCTCGAGGTCTGCGGCTCAAAGGATGGGACGCTCACGGGGTCAGGCCGTACCCAGCCTACGCCTAAACCAAAATCCGCATCATTCGGGCCAGTTTAGGTTCAGCACACAAAGGTACGGCCTGACCCCGAGTTCGGCCGACCCGTGTTCGGCCCCCAAGGGACTTGCCATGCGGGGAGCAAGGGCTATGGCTTGCAAAAGCAGCCCAGTGATTCCGCTTGGTATCACGACCTAACCATCTCCCAACGTCCATTAACCAACGCTTGCCCAAACCAATGCCCACCGCCACCCACGTTGAAGACCCCGATGTCATCCTGATTGGTAGCGGGGTGATGTCGGCCAATCTCGGAGCGATGCTGAAGCGGCTCGATCCGCGACTTTCCATCCAACTCTATGAGGCCAGCGATGGCTTGGCACAGGAGAGTTCGGATGGCTGGAATAACGCTGGCACTGGGCACGCGGGGATCTGCGAGCTGAGTTACACGCCCAAGCGCGAGGCGGAT
>CAMDWM010000084.1:0-6992 GCA_945878755.1 Akkermansia muciniphila | reverse complement strand
AACATCAGCACGAAGACGGCCGAAAACCATCGGACGAATTTAATGCGAAAACTGGGCGTCCATGACGTCGCTGGGGTTATCCGCTTCGTCATCCGGCAGGGCTTGTACGACCCCAACGGCGAAGGCTGAGGCTTGCTAGACCTCCGGGCGCCATTAGGAGTAGGGTATGCTCCGCTTCTTCCGCGCTACCTTCTACCAATTACCAAAATGAAATCATATCGAGCCGGTATGATTTCGCTCTTCGCAGCCGCCCTGCTTTGCGGCGGATTCACCGCCAATGCGGCGACCTATTACGTCAGCCAGTCCACCGGCGATGACAGTCTCGACGGACTCGCCGCCGCCAAGGCGGGAGCGAAAGGCCCTTGGAAAACGCTCGCCAAAGCCTCCATCGAATACAAGCCCGGCGACAGCATCCTTCTCAAAAAGGGTGACACTTGGAACGAAGAACTCACTCCGAAAGGGAGTGGCACACCCGAGAATCCAATCCTAATCAGTTCCTATGGGCAGGGCAATAAGCCCCTCATTGACCGCGAGGATTTCAAGCAGGACCGCACCGGTATGCGCCTCGACAACAAAAGCGGCTACAAGATCGTGGGCATCGAATTCGCCCGCTGCATGACCGGCATCTACGCCGAATACGCCAAGGGCGCTCCCCCCCAGAAATACCTCTGGATTGAAGACTGCTACTTCCGTGACTCACTGCATTACGGGCGCTACGAGGACTACCCGAAGCGTAAGATCGGCCTCGGCGTCTGCCTCTTCTCGTGGGAAACCGACAAGAAAATCGTCATGCAGGACATCATGGTGAAAAACTGTGTCTTCCGCAGACTCGCATCCGGCTTCTGGACGAACAGTCCCGACAACTTCAACAAGAACGCATCCTTCGTTTACAACTTCGCCAACCTGAATTTTGAAAACTGCCTCTTTGAAGAAGGCTACCAGTGGCAGCTCGGCATCCGTGGCGTAATCAAAGGCTCCGTAAAAAACTGCGTCACTCTCGATATTGGTCGCGGCTTCCGCTCCTTCAACGGTGTGGCCGGAGCGATGTTCTTCCGTTGCAGAGACTGGATTTTCGAGGACAGCGAGTGGGGCTTTGTGGACATCGGCCTTGGTAGCGGTGATGGCGAGGCTTTCGACTTCGAGGGTAATTGCGACAACATGATCATGCGCAATTGCAACTTCCACGATACCGACGGCCCCGGCTTCCTCCTCTGCTGCTATGCCTCGGATGGGCATCCCAACATGGGCATCGTCATGGAAAACTGCGTCATCAACGCGAAGTCCAAGCGCCCCCTTCAGCCGCGCGTCCGCGCAGCTATTATCAACACCACCGACTGGACCGAGGCTACGTGGAACAAATGCCGATTTTACCTCTCCAAAGGCGAGGGCATCATGGCGGTGATGGATCGCGAAAAAGACAAGCGCTCCACCTTCAAGGACTGCTTCGTCAAAAATCTCAGCGGTGCCTGCAGTTCACCCAAACATCCCGCCAAAATGACCGAGATTGCCGCTGCTGCCGGTGCGACGGGCCCTACATTCCTGCTCGATTTCGGGCGCCCCGTTTCCATCAACGAATTCAAACTCAAAGAAGATCCGGCCTCCGGCATCTCGCGCTACATCATCGAAACCTGGGACGACAAAAAGTCGCAGTGGAAGAGTTGCTTTAATGGCATGGGCATCGGCGGCGAATTCGTTTGCGCCATCGTCCCGCAAACCACATCCAAGGCGCGCCTTCGCGTCATCGCCAACAGCAAGGGAAAAGCGGTGCTCGCTGCTTTCGATGCACACAATGACCCGCTGGGCGATGCTTTGAACGTTGCAAGAGGTAGCGACACACCCAACCGCCCCGGCAAGTAATAGAAACAACTCGCCGCTATGAAAATCGCGTTTCGCCAATTCCGCACCACCGTCCTCGCAGCACTGCTCGCCCTCGGCTTCATCGCCAAGGCTGGCGCGCAACTCGCGACACCCGCGCCAAAGCTCACCGTCACCAATCCCGCCGAGGATCCCACCAAGCCATCGCCCGGCGGTGTTCGTTGGTTTCACCCGAGTCACGGGCGGAATATGGCGGCCACCGCAAACAAGAAAGACATCGAGCTTTGCTTCTTCGGCGACTCCATCACGCAGGGATGGGATGGCGATCTTTTCGCCAAATTCTACGGCAAATACAACTCGGTGAACTTCGGCGTCGGCGGCGACAAAATCCAACACCAACTCTGGCGCATAGAACAGGGCGAACTCAAAGGGCATAACCCAAAAGTCATCGTCCTTCTCATCGGCATAAACAACCTCGGCTTCATCTCTCCTGCTGACACCGCCATCGGCATCACCAGCATGGTGAGAAACCTTCAGGGGAAATTTCCGAGCTCCAAAATCCTCCTGCTCGGCCTTCTCCCTGCCCGCGAAGCCCCGCTCACGCCCGGCGCACCACCGCTGACACCCGAGGCTACCATCAAAGGCAAAACTGCAGCGGTGAACGCCATCATCTCCAAGTTGGACGACAAGAAAAAGGTCCGCTATTTTTACTTCGGTAATAAATTCCTCGACGATAAAGGCGAAATCCGCGGCAACGTCCTGAAAGATTCCGTCCACCCCTCACGCGCCGGCTACATGATCTGGGGCGAAGCCATGGCGCCACTCCTCACCGAGATGATGCGGAGTTAGTTCCCCAAGTCTGGGTAACATCGCTCCTCCCAAAAAATCTATATGAGCGAAGATAGCGACACCACCGGTGCCACGATGACCGATATTGTTCGTGCCCGCCGAGCCACCCGCTTCGCCAAGAGCAATTCCAAGACGGCCGAAAACCATCGGACAAATTTAATGCGAAAATTGGGCGTCCATGACGTCGCTGGGGTTATCCGCTTAGTCATCCGGCAGGGCTTGTACGGCCCCAATGGCGAGGGCTAAGGGCGGGCTTGCCTCGGCCTGGTCGGGGGGTATGCCTTCACGGATGCCCCGCTTCTTCGCTTACACCTGGTTATTGGCTTTGGCCGTATCCCTACCGGCAGCCGAAACCACCGCACCGACGACGCCCGCGCCCGCGCTGCGCTATGAGTCACGAGTCCTCCGTGGCTGGTCCGTATTCATCCGCGTCGAGTTACTGACGGACGAGAAGCGGGCTGAAACCGAAAAGGGCATCGTGCTTATCGGCAAGCAACTGGAAGATATCGAACGTCTGGTCCCGGCCAAGGCCGTCACCCAGTTGAAGAAGGTGACGCTTTGGCTATCCCCTCCTTACCAAAAGAGCGCCGGTGCCGAATACCACCCCGGTGCCGGCTGGCTGAAACAGAACGGACGTAACCCCGCGATGGTCAAGGGGGTCGAATTCTCGGGCGTCGCCAACCTCGATAAGGAGGTCCAACGCATGCCTTTACTGACGCTCCATGAGCTGGCTCATGCCTATCACGACCAGGTCCTCGACTTCAACCACCCCGGCATTAAGGCCTTCTACGACAAAGCCGTCGCCAATAAGTCCTACGATAAGGTCAGCCGTAAGAACTGGGAGGGCAAAATGACCGAAGGGGTCCGTGCCTACGCTATGACGACCCCCATGGAATACTTCTCTGAGACGACCGAAGCATTCTTTGGGCAGAACGATTTCTTCCCTTACAACCGCAAGGAACTCGAAGCGCACGACCCGGAAATGGTCGTGTTGCTCAAGAAGATTTGGGGCGCGGAATAAGCCGGCTCAGAGCCGGATTCGCAGGCGCGGCGAAATCACCGTTCCGGGCGTAGTGGGCTTGCGCACCTTCGCAGCGGTACCTTCACCCAGCTCACCTAACGCCTTCTGAAACTCTGGCGGAATTGGTGAGGTGACCTTAAAGGTCAAGGGCTTGCCTTGCCACTCCAACTCGAGCTCGGTCGAGCAGGCATGCAAGAAGAGGCGCTTAAACCCACGCGCCGTGCCGAAGGTTTTATTAAACTCGAAATCACCGTAGGTGCGGTCGCCCAAGATCGGGTGCCCGTGATCGGCCGTCTGCACGCGCAGCTGATGCGTCCGACCCGTCCGTGGCTCAAGTTTAAGCAACGAAAGTGGGAGTGGTTCCGCCGCTGCCTTTTCCCATTGATACAAGGTGACCGCCGCTGCGCCGCCGCCCGCCGAGGTACCTGAACGCACGCCGCCGCCCGGGCCTTTGGACTTCACGAGTTGATCCTGCCAAGTGCCCCGTGGCTGACGAAGGCCCCGGCCCTTGACGATGGCGACGTACTTCTTACTGACTTTGGATTTGGCAAATAAGTCCTTCACGGCGTCGGCCAAGCCCGCATCCAAGCTCAGCAGCAAGACGCCACTAGTCGGCGAGTCTAAGCGGTTGAGGAGATACACGCGGCGGATGCCACCGACGCCGTCGCGGATATGGAAGGCTTCTTCCTCCATCGAGTAGTTACCTTGAATCAGGGTACTCTCGCGGTCGCCGGCTTCGCCATGATTAGGATGTGCCAAGATGCCTTCCGGCTTCTCGACGGCCAATAAGCCAGAGGGGTGTGAGGCAATGAGCCGCACTCCACGTCCGAAAGGAATCCAGGCAAAATCGGACATAGGGTCTAGCGGTAATGAAAAGTAAAGGTGATGACGTCACTCTCCCCAAACAGCGCGACCATGTCGGCCCGCCAGACATCGAACGGAGCCGGCGACTGAACGGCATCCTTGCAGGCCAAGGCCATCAAGCGCGGGACGTCCTCATAAAGGATGGTTGCGTCGGTGACGCTCCCGTCGCGATGCAGCTTAAAGCGCACCACCACGGTGCCGCGCAACGCCGACTCAAAGCGCATACGGTCGATGATGTCCCACCAACTGGACTGGACCGCTTCCCTCATGCGCTGGGCATAGTCGCCGTAATTACTAAACCGGGCGTCGACCGCGACCGTGCCGATTCTATTGACGCCGACGTTATTGCGCAGGAGCAGGCCCGTGGTCCCTGAGGGCACCGATGCCCGCGGACGGTCCGGATTGACGGCGGGAGTAGGCGGGGCTTCTGAGCTCTGGCCCTTTTCACCGACTTTTGGCTTAGCACCAACCACGGCGGAGGCACTGCCCGGCGTGCCTTCGGTTTTCATGACTTCAGATACGTCAATCGAACGGGGCTTGGCTTGCGCGATACGCACAAAATCCGATTCGCCTGCCGAACGCGGCAAGGAAGATTTGGTCGGAGTCGGCTCGGGGACAGGTTGCGCCGCGGTTTGATTGCGGGCGGCGACGAAGGGTGTCTCCTTTGGCGCGATGCGGTTAGCCAAGGCATTGGTCTCGGCCAGACGCATCGACGGCGGCAGGCGGTGCTCCGGAATGACAGTTGGCGCCACGGAAACCTCCACCAGACGAAACGGGAAGACGTGCCCCTGCAGGGTCTTGGGTAAGGTGTAGAGAAGCACTAGGTGTAGCACGATCGTCCCCACCCCAGCCCAAAGGGCGGCGCGCGTGTCGATGAGCGGGTCTTCCTGCACTTCCGTTAACATACGACCCCCTGACTCAACTTCAAGGACAGGCGTGGAAAATCGGTGTTCAAGCCTGTAAAACTGCCCGGAGGCCCAGCGCTTCTAACCGCTCGGCGACATATTCGACCGGGAGGCCCATGATGGTGGAGATGGGGCGCTGGTAATCGTCGATGATGATTTCGCGACCTTCCTGGATGCCGTAAGCACCCGCCTTATCCAAGGTATTCACTAAAGACTGGTAGCGGGTGATGTCATCCTCGCTCAAGGTCCGGAAGCGCACCCAGGCGGTGATGTCCGCTTCTTCCTGCAAGCCACGGTCAAGACAGACCAAGCAGACGCCGGTATGCACGGTATGCTCGCGCCCCGAGAGGCGACGCAACATCGCCCGCGACTCCGCTAGGTCAGCAGGCTTATTCAACGCGCTGTCGCCCAGCGCGACCGTAGTATCGGCGCCGAGGACTAAGGCCGACGGAAACTTCCGCGCGACGGCCATTGCCTTGAGCCGAGCATTATGGAGCACCATCACCCGCGGGTCGGTCGATGGGTCCTCATGTTCAGTCACGGCGGCGACTTCGACGGAATGCGGTAGGCCAACTTCGCGGAGGAGCTCCGTGCGTCGAGGCGAGGCGGAAGCCAAGATGAAGCGAAGCGGTGCGGGCACGCGGAATTCATGAAGGTGGGCGCGGCCTTTGACAAGCCACGACCCAACCGTGCTTTCGTCTTTCACTCTCGGAGAAACCTCGACAGAGTCGCCCCAGCCTCATGCGCCCCGCCCTGCTACTCTTTCTTGCCTGTGCCACTTGGGCGTCCGCCGCTGAGAAAAGCGCCCGCGACTTCCTCAAGAAGCCCGACGCTTGGTACGCTTCCGCCGAAGCCAAGGAGACGGCGACCATCCTCCTTTCCCATCAGGCCGACTCGGGTGGCTGGCCCAAGAACACCGACACGGTAACCAAAGCCTACGCCGGCAAGCGCTCCAGCCTCCAAGCAACGTTCGACAACGGCGCGACCCTCGACGAGCTACGTTTCTTGGCCCGCGTATTCAACGCGACCAAGGCCGAGGCCTATCGCCAAGCGTTCGACCGGGGGCTCGCCCACGTGCTCGTTGCGCAGTACCCGCATGGCGGCTGGCCCCAGTATTACCCGCTCAGTAAGCAGTACCATCGGCACGTGACCTTCAACGACAACTCGATGGTCCGCATCATGGAGTTTGTCCGTGAGGTGAAACACGACGCCCGCTATGCCTTCGTCGATGCCAAGCAGCGTGACGCCTGCCAAACGGCCTTCGACAAGGGCCTCGCCTGCATCTTGAAATGTCAGATTCTAGTCGAGAACAAGCCGACCGTCTGGTGCGCCCAGCATGACGCCCAAACCTTGCTACCAACACAGGCCCGCTCCTATGAGCTGCCGTCGTTTAGCGGCTCGGAGTCGGTCGGCATCGTGCGCCTGCTCATGAGCCTCGAAAAGCCGACGCCTGAAATTAAGGCGGCCATCGCCGGAGCGATTCAGTGGTTCGAGCAACGCCAGGTGACCGGCATTCGCATCACATCGGTCGACGACCC
>CAMDWM010000083.1:0-7078 GCA_945878755.1 Akkermansia muciniphila | reverse complement strand
TGCGCGACGATCACGCAGAGGAGTTTCCTGGCGCGGATGCGTTCGGCGATCTCTGGGGCGATGGTGGCCATCACCTGATTGAATTGGTAGGCCGCCTCGCGGTGCGTGTGGTCGGCGACCTTGCTGGAAGTGGCGATGAGGATGCCCTGCACCAGCGTGCCCTTCTGGAAGAACTTCGGGTCGAGCTTGTATTCGGCGGCCTGCTCCGCCGTCAGGGTCGGCACTGGTGCCAGCGAATTCGATTGGCAGCCAGTGACCAAGGCGAGCAGGCAGAGTGCGAGGGGAAAGCGCATTTCCAGAGGTTGGTTTAACTCCCGTCTTGGTCGATGGAGAAACTTCGGTTCGGCCCCATCCCCCATCCCCTTCCTCGATTGTAAACCTAGCTGCACTTCTGGCTTAACAATGGGCCGAAAGGGCCCTAGTTAAGGGGGGTGCCGACTGCCCCTGCAGCTGTCCCGTCCGCCTTGGACGTCCTCGATGCCGCTGATCGGCGCTTCGGGTGGCACCCTTTTACCCAAATGCGGGAATACCAAGACAACCCGCGGCTCCACTTGGTCCGAGGTGAGGGTTCCTGGCTGATTGATGGGGAAGGGCAGCGTTACCTCGATGGTAACGCGTCGGTTTGGACGAATGTCCATGGCCACAACGACCCTGACCTGAACCGCGCGCTCCAAGAGCAGTTGTCGCAGGTGGCGCATGTGACGCTGCTCGGACTCAACCACCCGGTAGCCACGGGCCTCACCGAGGACCTAGCGACCCTGACGGGTGGCGCGCTGCCCCGTTGTTTCTTCACTGATAACGGCAGCAATGCCATCGAGGTCGCGCTTAAGTTGTCATTCCAATATTGGCAGCTCGTCGGCCAAGAGGCCAAGCGTGGGGTCATCTCGATGGAAGGCGCCTATCATGGCGACACCTTCGGTACGATGGCCGTCGGCGGTCGCTCGGAGTTCCACGAGCGTTTCGCGCCTTGGTTGTTCGCGGCGCAGACGTTCCCCGCCCCGGTGCATTCCGAATGCGCCGGCAAAGTCGCCCGCTCCGACGCCTCCGCTTCGCTGGCTGCGCTGAAGGCCATCCTTGAATGCGATGCCGCTACGACGGCCTGCCTGATCCTTGAGCCCCGCGTGCAGGGCGCCGCCGGGATGGTCCAGCAGCCGGCGGGCTTCGTGCAGGCCGTCGCCGCCCTTTGTCGCCAGCACGGTGTGCACCTGATTCTCGACGAGGTCTTCACGGGCTTCGGTCGCGTGGGCGCGTTGATGGTTTCGGAACTCGAGGGCGTCGTCCCGGATTTCCTCTGCCTGGCTAAAGGCCTCGCCGCGGGCTACCTGCCGCTGGCTGCCACGCTGACGTCGGAAAATATCTACCAGGCCTTCCTCGGAAAGTTCTCCGAAGGGAAGACCTTCTTCCACGGCCACACCTTCTCGGGCAACCCGCTTGGTTGTGCGGTCGCCCGCGAATCGTTGCGTAAACTGAAGCCCATGCTCGCGTCGGGCCAAGTCGCCGACCGCGCGTCGCTGTTGGGACGCGAGATGGAAGCCGCCTTCGCCGGCCACGCCCACGTGCGCACGTTCCGTCAGCTGGGACTCACGGGCTCCGTCGAATTCAAACCGGCCTCCGCCGAACGCTGGCCGACCGACACCCGTGCGGGTTATCGCGTTGCTTTGGCCGCGCGCCGCCACGGCCTCGTCATCCGCCCGCTGGGCGACTCAATCCTCTTCGTCCCGCCGATCTCCATCCAAGCTGACGAAGTGAAGCACCTCGTCCGCGCCGTCCGACTCGCGATGGATGATATTCTGCCGAACCTCAAAGCAGACTAGGGCAGCACGCGGTGCTGCCCCTACCTTAAGCAATTTTCCTAACCGCCAACCGCTTACCGCCAACCGCTAAAACCTTCTATATATGCCCAACCTCACCGAAGCCCGAGCGCTCTACGACCTGCCGCTCAACACGCTGATCTTCAAGGCTCAGCAAGTCCACCAGGCCAATCAAGATCCGGCGGGCGTGCAGCTCTGCACGCTGAAGTCGATCAAGACGGGCGCCTGCCCTGAAGACTGCGCCTATTGCCCGCAGTCGATCCACAACCAGACCGGCCTCGAGACCGAAGCCTTGATGGAGACGCAGGCAATCCTCGCCGACGCACGTAAGGCCAAGGCCGGCGGCGCGACCCGCTTCTGCATGGGCGCCGCCTGGCGCCGCGTGAACGATGGCAAGCAGTTCGACAGCGTCCTGAACACGGTCTCTGGTGTGAAGGAACTCGGCCTCGAGGTCTGCTGCACCCTCGGGATGGTCAGCGAAGCGCAGGCTGGGCGCCTCAAGCAGGCCGGTTGCGATGTCTATAACCACAACCTCGATACCTCGCGCGAGCACTACTCCAAGATCATCACCACGCGAACCTACGATGACCGACTCCAGACCCTCTCGAATGTCCGCAAGGCTGGCCTCGAAGTCTGCTCCGGTGGTATCCTTGGTATGGGCGAGACGGTTGACGATCGCATGAAGATGCTCGTCGAACTCGCGCAGCTCGACCCTCAGCCCGACTCCGTACCGATCAACGCGCTCGTCGCGGTTGAAGGCACGCCGCTCGCCGGACGCAAGTTCGTGGATACCATCGAATTCGTCCGCACCATCGCCGTGGCCCGTATCCTGATGCCGAAGGCGATGGTCCGCCTCTCCGCCGGCCGCGCCAACATGAACGACGAGACCCAAGCTCTGTGCTACCTCGCCGGCGCCAACTCGATCTTCCTTGGCGAAAAGCTTCTGACCACGGGTAACCCAGACATCGAAGAGGACATGAACCTCATGAAGCGTCTGGGCCTGCACCCGATGCACCCAGATGAAGCCCGCCGCATCCACCGCGGGGAGATTGCCCCGGCCTCCGCCCAGCCGGCCGCTTGGCCAAACGTCGCGGAATTTGCCAATGCCAACGCCACCGAAGAATCTTGCGACCAAGGCGGCTGCGGCTGCAAATAGGTCATGCCAGTCTTCTTCGTTACAGGTAGCGACACTGGCGTGGGCAAGACCCACGTCGCCGGCCTCCTCGCGCGTCGTATGGCGCGCGATGGCTTCACCCAGGTGATTAAACCGGTGGAATCTGGTGCGGCTGCGGGCCGTCCGGCGGACGCTCTCAAGGCCGCGGGGAAGTGGGCTGAGGCGCACACCTTGTTGACTCTACCTGCGCCCATCGCGCCGCTCGCTGCCGCGAAGAAGGCGCGCAAGCAACTCGACCTCGCCACGCTGCTCAAACTTTACCTCGCCGTTCCCTCGGCGCCTTGCCGCGTCGTCGAAAGCGCCGGTGGCGTCGCCGTACCCATTGACCCGAAGGGGAAGGATTGGTCTGACTTTGCCGCGGCCATCAAACCAATGGCAGTCATAATTGTGGTGGAAGATCGCTTGGGTGCCATCAACCAGGCCCGTCTCGCCATCGCCTACCTGCGTCGCCGTTACGACGGCCCGATGGGCGTGTGGCTGAACGCGATTAAGAAACCGACGCCCGCAGTGGCGGCGGCTAATCGTGCCGGCCTCGCCGATGCATGGATTCCGCTCTACGGAGAGTCTGGTCCCGGCAAGAAGCCGCCGCGTTTTCATTTCCTGCCGCGATGAACGTGGCTTTGCTCCAGCGTTTGCGTAAGTCTTTAGGCGAACGCCAGGGGTCCTCGCTCCGTCGGAAACTCGTCGCGCGGGCGGCGGATGATTCGCGCATCAACCTCGCCGATAACGATTACCTCGGCCTCGCGCGCGACCCGGTTGTGGTTGAAGCCGGTATTGCAGCGCTCCGTACTTGGGGCGCTTCGTCCTCGGCGTCGCCGCTCGTGACGGGCTATACGCAGCTGCATCAGCAACTCGAACAGACTTTAGCGGCGTGGCAGGGCTATGCGCATGGCTTGGTCTTGAATACTGGCTTTGCGGCGAATGCCGCCGTCCTCGGTGGCTTGCCCAAGGCGGGTGACGTCGTCCTCGCGGACCGCTTGGTGCATGCGAGCATGCTCGAAGGTATTATGGCCTCGGGCGCCCGTCTACGTCGTTTCCCGCACAATGACCTCGATGCCCTCGAGCTCATGCTTCACGAGGAGCCCGCCCTCGAGGGCGTCATCTTCGTCGTCACCGAGAGCGTGTATTCCATGGACGGCGATGGCCCGGGTCTCAGTCGCTTGGCATCCTTGCGTCAGCGCTTCGGCTTTTGCTGGGTGCTCGACGAAGCCCATGCCACAGGCTGGTATGGCGAGACGGGTTCCGGCATGCAGGAACATCAAGGCGTCCTGGCCGCGGCGGATATTGTCGTTGGTACCCTGGGTAAGGGACTTGGCTCGCAAGGTGCCTATGTGCTTTCGCACGCGTCGGAAGTCCGCGATGCCTTGGTTAACTTTGCTGGGGAGTTTATTTATTCTACTTACCTCGCCCCGGTGAATGCCGCGACCGCTTTGGCGGCTATCGGACGGGTCCGTGAACTGGTTGCGGAGCGCCCCCGCCTGCAGGCGATGTCCGTCGAATGGCGTGACGCGTTGTGCGCTGCCGACTTCGCCGTCCCCGCGGGGGACTCGCCGATCATCCCGCTCATCTTGGGTGATTCGGACCTGACACTACGTTACGCCGAAACGCTCCGCTCCTCTGGCTTCATGGTCTCGGCGATTCGTCCGCCCACCGTTCCGGTCCGCACGGGCCGCATCCGGATTTCCCTGCGCCGTGGACTCGATGTCTCCGCGCTCGCGTCCTTCCTCTCCGTCCTGAAAGGAATTTCCCGATGAAGATCGGCTGGATCGGCGGTTGGGGCATCTCGTTGGCGGAGATGGGCCCGCTGGCGGTTGCGCATGCGCCTGACGCCGAGCACGTCATCTTTCCGCCCGTGGTCGGTGCCGCCGAGAACCTGGTGGGTTGTGACGCCATTGTCGGCTGGTCGCTCGGTGCGCATCTCCTGCTCGAAGCCGCCGCGCGCGGCGTGCAGTTGCCGACGAAGGCCCTGCTCATCGCCCCGTTTACCTCGTTCTGTTCCGAGCACGGCAAGTGTGGCCGCGTCAGCGAGACGCAAGTCCGCTGGCTCAAGCGCTGGTTGGAAAAGGAACCCATGGCGGCGCTGGCGGATTTCCGGACCCGTGCGGGTTTGGCTCCGGCCATGAGCGCGGAACTGCCGTATGAACTCGAGCACCTCTCGGCTGGCTTGGACATCTTAGCTGAACCGGCGGGCATCTCACTCGTGACCTTCGGACGCCAGGGCTTACCCCAGGGTTGGGAAGCGTATGTCGGCGCGGAGGATAAGCTCCTAAATCCGGAAGGCGTAACACAGGCCATCGTCGGTGCGCAGATTGTCGACGAAGCTGGCCACGCCCTCATCGACTTCCTCGGAAGCCCCACCGTCTAATGCGATTCGACGAACGAGCCGGCAGTTACGAGGAGCACGCCGCTCCGCAGCGTCGCTTTGCGGAAGCCTTGGCCGCTTTCGCTCCCTTCCATCGCGGTACGCAGGTGACCGAGCTCGGTGCCGGGACGGGCTTTCTCACCAATGCCTTGCTCGCGCAGGGCGTCTCCGTGGAAGCCACGGACTCCTCGCCAGCGATGATCGAGCTTGGCCAAACTGCTGCGCCCACCGCGGTGTGGAAAAAGCGGGAAGGCTTCGGCCCGCAGCCGAAGGCCAAGGCCATCGCCTCTTCGGGCTTACTTCATTGGTCCGCTGACCCCGTGCTAGTGCTGAAGCATTGGCGTGACGCCTTACCGAAGTCAGGCCGACTCCTCTTAGGCGTCCCGTGCGACCCGTGTCTCTGCGAACTCCGTGACCTCACGGGCGAAGGACCGATTCGTTGGCGCGATGAAGCCCAGTGGCTGCAGGTTTTGGACCATGCTGGCTTTGATATCCGGGCGCACGGCGTCCTCGAGTCCACGGAAACCTATCCCTCGGCGATCGACCTCATGCGTGCCTTGCACGGCAGCGGCGTCACGGGTTCACCCCGTTTAAGCCCGGGCGAACTCCGTAACCTCATCCGTGATTACGACCGACTCTTTCGCAAGGGCGACACCGTCGTCGCCACCTGGGCGTGGCTCTTAGTGGATGCGGTGGTGAGGTAGGGATAGCACCACGTGCTGTCCTTCTGGGTAGGGGCGTGGCTTCGCCGCGTCCTCCGTGTTAGGTGTTGTGGTAATCCTCCGTTGCTCTGCGAACGGACGCAACGCAGTCGCGCCCCTACCTAGATGCAGGGGGAGACAAAGGGGAACCAGGGAGCCGGGAATTTAGCACGCAGTGCTGTCCCTTTATCTGATTTGCACTTTTCCACCTTTACACCTTTGCACAGGGGCAATTTGCCCCTTCCGTGCTTACTCCTTCAGCTGCGCAATGAGCTTGAGGGTCTCGAGTGGGGTCTCGTGCGTGGAGGCCGCACCGTGCAGTCCGGGCGGGAGCAACTCGATGGCTTGTTGCTGGAAATCCGCGATGAGTTCTTGGACTTCTAGGAGCGCGGCCGCGACCTGATCGGCGTCGACCCAGACGTCGTAGAGTTTTAAGGTGGAGCCGGGCTCTTCGCCGTCGACCGCACCTTCACCGATGGCATAGCCGCAGTCTTCCAGTTCGTCCCAGAGGCCAGCGTCGGTTTCGAAGTCATCTTCCAAACTGTAAGTGCGGATACCCGTCAGCCACATATCGAGCTCCTTGAAGAGCTTTTCGTGTGTGGCATGAATCTCGGAGAAGGTGAAATCCAAGCCGACAGCCACGAGCTGCTGGCCTTCGAGGATATCGCCCAACTGTGGGCCTTCAGGATTGGCGTCTGCGCTCATGTCGGGAAGCGTGCTGCTCTCCGTTCGAAAGGCGATACCGAAGAACTGCTTACTCCGCCGCCGCTTGACCAGCCAGCCAGCCCGTCGTCCAGGCGTTCTGGAAGTTGAAGCCGCCCGTCACACCGTCGACATCGAGTACTTCGCCGGCGAAATAGAGTCCAGGGCAGAGGCGGCTTTCCATGGTCTTGAAATCTACCTCGGCCAGCTTCACGCCGCCGCAGGTGACAAACTCTTCCTTGAAGAGGCTCTTGCCGTCGACCTCAAAGGTAGCCGCGGTCAACTGCGTGGCCAACGCCTGCAGTGCGGGATTGCTGACGTGCGCCCA
>CAMDWM010000082.1:0-7153 GCA_945878755.1 Akkermansia muciniphila | reverse complement strand
AAGCGACTGGGCCAGCGCAAGGTCATCATGCTGGGGATGCTAATCGCCTCCGTCGCCTTTTTCGTCGTCGCCTGGATTCCGGCCACGCCCGCCGTCGCCGGTGATGGTGCCGAGACGACCTTCTATCTTGGACTGGGCCTGATCTCCTTTGCGACGGGCCTGATCTTGCCGAGCGTATCGGCGCTTGTCTCACTCTACTCGGATGCTTCCGAGCAGGGCCGTAACCTCGGCATCCTGCGTTCCGCTGGCTCCTTGGCGCGCGTCATCGGTCCGGTGACGGCAGCATTACTTTATTTTCACTTCGGGTCTCACTTTTGGGTCTACATCGGTGGCGCGTTGCTGATGTTGCCCGCGATCTGGGTCGTCCGCGGCCTACCTGAACCGGAATCCGAGCGACTAAAGGCTTAACCTTTAGCCAAGGAGCGTCCGAGGGCGTCACCGGCGCGGATGACATGCATCAAGGCGATGCCGCCGCGGAAGGCGCCGTGGAAATGGAGTCCAGGGTTTTTCGCTTCAGCGTGCGCCAAGGCCGCTTCACGGCGTGATTGGTCCACGCCGTACTGAGGAATCGCCCGGTCCCAGCGTTGAATCCATTCCTTTTCGGGCGGGCCGCTGACACCAAGGGTTTCCGCGAGTTCGCGATCGACGGCGGCGCGGAGCTGTTCGTCCGTCTGGCGGGCGAGGGCGGGATAGCGGGCACCACCGATAAAGCAGCAGAGCAGCACTTTGCCTTCGGGCGTTCGGCCCGGGAGCACTGTGGAAGGGAAGAGGCACCCGAGGATTTGCCGCTTTTCCTTTCCAGGGATGAGATACCCGAAACCATCCAGCGGATGGGCGACGGCCGAGCGATCGTAGCCGCGAGCGACGACAGTCACGGGCGGCGCTTCGGCCCGCTCCCATTCCCGGAAAGTTTTCTTCAGTTCCTCTTCGAAGGGCAGGGAAGCCCACTGCCAATGCGGGGCGGTCACGATGAGGTGTTTTGCGAAGGCCCCGTCGTCTTGGCCTTGGGCATTACGCCAGGCCACATTCCAGCCCCGGGCGTCTTGTCGGATGAGCGTCGCCATCGAACCTAACTGCAGCGCCTCGTTACGGAGCGGGGCGGCCATGGCGTCGGCGAGTTGCTGCATACCCGCCGGGAAGCCAATAATCTGTCGGCCCTTGGGCGGTTGGCGGATGAGCCCGAGGATGACGGAGCGGTGGCTGGCCTCGAAGGCTGGAATGGACGGGAAACTATTCGCCATGCAAAGGCGGCTTGGGTCGCCGGCGTGTACGCCTGAAACTACTGGGTCCATCAGGAGGTCCGCGGCTTCGGCTCCGAAGCGCCGCGTCATGAAGGCTTGCACCGTTTCTTCGGCGCTGCCGCCGCGGGGCCGAAAGATTTCCGAGATAAAGCGGAGCTTGCCGCGCCAGCTAAGCAGGTCGCCTTTGAATAGGGACGACGGCTTGTTGGTCAGCGCATGCAGCTTCCCTTGGGATAAGATGAAACGTTGGGCCGAGGCATGGTCCGCCTCTTGTAAAACCTTCCCCAGCCCGTAGCCGTCCAGGAGGGCTTGGTCGGCTTCACCTTCGATTTGGAGGGTGTTGGGGCCCGTCTCAACGAGCCAGCCCGCCTCGCGGACCGTCCGAATCGATCCGCCCGCCCGGTTCGATGGTTCGATGACTTTCACCTGGGCCCCTTTTCTCACCATGGCATTGGCCACCGCCAAGCCGGCCGGACCAGCGCCCAAGATGATGGCATCCAGTTGCATGCTTCTAGGACAACGGCTCACACGAAGGTTGGCAACCCTGCGTCCATTGGTTTGTCTGGATTCTTTGATGAAGCACTTCTGGCTACTCTTTGCCCCCCTCTGGTCGCTTGCCGATACGGTGACTTTGTCGGATGGCACTTTCCTCCGCGGTAAAATTGAGCGTGCGGCCGATGGGTATCTGGAGGTCAGCGTGCCCGCGCTCGGTGGCTTACCGCAACGGATTCCCTTGACCAAAGTTGAGTCATTCCGGACGGAGTCCGCGGTCGCCGTCAGTGTGGGCGGAGTGGTACAGCGAGGCATTGCCTCGGCGGTCGCAGGTCGAGTGGCTTCTTCCGGAGGCGTTGAAACTTGCGACCTGAACGGGAAGTTCGAGCTGTGGCGTGAGCCAGAGCTCCGGCCCATGGAGTCACGCGGACACCGTCAGTGGACCATGCAAGCAGACTTTGACCTTTCGGGTCGTTCGGGGGCGACGCGTGGCAGTGGCATCAGCGCGGGCTTTCAAGCGAAGGGCGTCCGCGAGGTTGATACGGTCCTTGCGAGCATCCGGGTCGTCCGCACGACCGCTGGCACGCAGACCTCCGCTGATGACTTGCATCTCAATCTCGCGTACGAGACCAACCCGACGAACATCGTCTTTTGGTATGCACGCACCGATAGTGGCTACGATAACGCGCGGGCCGTCGACTTCTTCTCGATCAATGCCGCTGGCCTCGGCTTGCGGCTCTTCACGGATGGATCCGGCAAACTCGACGCTCGCGTGGGTCTGGCTCATCGCACGGAGCGCTACGCGACCGTCGGCCAGGCTAATCTCTCCGCCCCCTCGGCGGACTTGGGCTTGGTGTTGACCCGGGAATTAGGTTGGGCCGCCTTGGATTCGGCCATTTCCTTAGTCCCTTCTTTCCAGAAGTCTGGGGATTTCTACGTCCGGCATGAGTCCTCCATCAACCTGATGCGGGGGCCTGGACCGCTTTCCCTACGTTTAGGGATTTCTAACGATTTTCGCTCTCACCCCCAGGCTGGCCAGGTGAAGTTAGACACGGCCTACTTCGTTCGCTTAACCTATGTCTGGAAATAGGCAGAGCCATTTTGCTATAAATTAAGCACTACTGATTAAAATTAAGCAATACCCCCTGTGAATGGTTGCCTATTGAAGCGTGGCACAAGGGATGCTTTTCAGTACGTGCATCCCATCGCCTTTCCATCCCCTAATCCATGAGCACCAACCCAGCCCGCCGCAACGCCATCGAGGCGATTGCTTCTCAGCCTCGCCTCCAGGGCAGCTTCGACTTCCGCAATGAGAAGATCGACCTGATCTACGGCCAGAATGTTTTCTCCCTCGATAAGATGGAAAAGCGCCTACCGAAGGACGTGTTCAAGTCCCTCAAGGCTAACATCGAGTCGGGAACTAAGTTAGACGCCGCCTCCGCTGATGTCGTGGCTGCTGCCATTAAGGATTGGGCGCTCGAACGTGGCGCGACGCACTATGCGCACGTCTTCTACCCGCTGACTGGCTTCACTGCCGAAAAGCACGATACCTTCTTCGAGCCCAACGGCAACGGTACGCTCGCCCAGTTCTCCGGCAAGGCCCTGATCCAGGCTGAGCCCGACGCCTCGTCGTTCCCGAACGGCGGCCTCCGCTCCACTTTCGAAGCGCGTGGTTACACGGCTTGGGACGTGACCTCTCCGGCTTATATCTTCGACACCGAAAACGGTTCCACGCTCTGCATCCCGACGGCATTCGTGTCGTGGAAGGGTGAGGCCCTCGACAAGAAGACCCCGCTGCTCCGTTCGATGGCGGCCGTCAACAAGTCCGCCGCTCGCGTGCTCGCTCTCTTCGGCAAGAAGCACGGCTTCATCTCCGCTTCGTGTGGCCCTGAGCAGGAGTACTTCCTGATCGACGCGCGTCTCTTCCACCTTCGTCCTGACCTCTACACCTGTGGTCGCTCCCTCTTCGGTTCGAAGCCGGCGAAGGGCCAAGAGTTCGAAGACCAGTATTTCGGCACCATCCCTGACCGCGTGCTCGCCTGCATGATGGAAACCGAGCGCGAGTGCTTCAAACTCGGGATTCCGATTAAGACCCGCCACAATGAAGTGGCTCCATCCCAGTACGAAGTGGCGCCAATCTACGAATCTGCCAACGTCGCGCACGATCACCAGATGCTCACGATGACGCTGCTCCGTCGCGTCGCTACTCAGCATGGTTTCGTCTGCCTCCTCGCCGAGAAGCCTTTCGCAGGCGTTAACGGTTCTGGTAAGCACGTCAACTGGTCCATCGGTGGTGCTGGCGTCGGCAACCTCCTCGAGCCCGGCCACAGCCCACACGAGAACGCTCAGTTCCTGACCTTCTGCTCTGCCGTGGTTCGCGCGGTCGACCAACACCAGGGGCTCCTCCGTGCCTCCGTCGCTTCCGCTGGTAATGACCACCGCCTCGGCGCCAACGAAGCTCCGCCCGCCATCATCTCGATCTACCTGGGCGACATGCTCAACGAAGTTATCGAGCAGGTGAAGAAGAGCGGTTCCGCTTCGACCTCCCGTAAGGGTGGTCACATGACCCTCGGCGTAGACACGCTCCCAATCCTCCCGAAGGACGCTGGCGACCGTAACCGTACTAGCCCGTTTGCCTTCACCGGTAACAAGTTCGAGTTCCGTGCCGTCGGTTCCGCCTTCTCGGTGGCTGGCCCGCTGACCGTCCTCAACACGATCATGGCTGACTCCCTCGATAAGCTCGCTGACGAGCTCGCCGACGAGATCAAGGCCAAGAAGGGTGACTTCAATGCCGCCCTCCAGGTTGTCCTAAAGAACATCCTATCGAAGCACGGTCGCGTGATCTTCAATGGTAACGGCTACTCCGAAGCGTGGCACAAGGAAGCCGCTAAGCGTGGTCTCAAGAACCTCCGCACGACCCCCGACGCTCTCCCTGAAATTATCGCTAAGTCGACGATTGAAGTCTTCGAGCGCCAGGGCGTCCTCTCCAAGGCCGAACTCGAGTCCCGCGAAGAGATCTACACGCACTCCTACGTGCTCACGGTCAACACCGAGTCGAAGCTCGTCTCGGACATCGCCCAGACGCTCCTCCTCCCAGCTGCCCTCAAGTACGCCGCTGACCTGACCCCGGTCGAGAAGACCAAGTCTGGTGGTAAGCTCCGCAAGCAAGTTATCGGCCTAGCCGACGAACTCGCCGCTGCGATCGACGCCCTCAATGCCACCCGCGACGTCACCAAGTCCGACACGCATGCCCAGGCTAAGCACTCCTGCGACAAGGTCCTCCCGGCCATGCTCAAGGTGCGTGCCGCCGCTGATGCGCTCGAAGAGATCGTCGCCGACGAATACTGGCCGTTGCCGTCCTACCAGGAGCTCCTGTTCCTCCGCTAAGCCCCTGCGCTGAGTGCGCACAAGGGCCGAACCTCCGGGTTCGGCCCTTTTTGTTGTCTGCTTGCTTGGTGCATAGCCCGCCAAGCAAAAAGGCCCGACGTCGAGACGTCGGGCCTTTGGAGCGGGCACTAAGGACGAGCCTTAGGCGTTATCCCACTTCTTGCGGAGGTAGCTGTTGAAGTTCTTAACCTTCGTCTTGCGACGACGGCGCTCGCAGGGCTTTTCATAGCCGCGCTTCGCACGGGCGTCCTTGATGACGCCTTCGCGGTCGATCTTCTTCTTGAGGCGGCGGAGAGCCTTGTCGATGGTCTCGCCCTTGCGGATCTTGATTTCTACAGACATGTTGGCAGTTGGAGGGTCGAGGCAACAGGCGGGTAGGGGGTTCGTCAACCCATAAACCAGCTTTTAAATCACCGCAGAAACCGTGAATAACTCACCTCAAAACGGGGTAGTAGACGCTTGCGGGAGGGGGTAGGCGGGGCAATCGTTCGGTATAACCCCTCGATGTACCTCAAGGAAATCGTCGCCAACGGATTCAAAAGCTTCGCCGACCGGACTCGTATCGAGCTCCGTCCCGGTGTCACAGCTGTCGTTGGCCCTAATGGCTGCGGTAAGTCTAACATCGTCGACGCAATCCGTTGGGTGCTCGGCGAGCAGAGTGCCAAGTCGCTCCGCGGCACGAGCATGCAGGACGTCATCTTTTCGGGGACGGACCGTCGCAAGCCCCTCCCACAATGCGAGGTCGAACTAATCTTTGCGGACTGTGAAAAGGAACTGGGAACAGCCTTTGCCGAGGTCTCGGTCATGCGCCGCATTTATCGCGAAGGCACCAGCGATTATTTCCTGAATGGGAAGCCCGCCCGCCTGAAGGATATCCAGCGCCTCTTCATGGACACCGGCATTGGCCGTATGTCCTATTCGTTCATGGTGCAGGGCCAGATCGACCAGATCCTCTCTGCGAACCCTGCCGAACGCCGCTATCTCTTTGAAGAAGCTGCCGGTATCACCCGCTATAAGTCCCAACGTAAGGAAGCGCTGAATAAGTTGGCCGGCGTCGATACCAACCTGGCCCGCGTGACTGATGTCATCGGCGAAGTTGGACGCCAAATCGCGACGTTGCGTCGCCAAGCCGCGAAGGCCTTACGCTACCGTCGCCTCCGCCACCGCTTCACGCACCTCGACCTCGCTTGGCAATCTAAGCAGTTCTTGGACCGGAAGACGCAGATCGAACGCTTGGATCTCGATGCGACCGCCTGCCGCACCGAAGTCGCTACTTTATCTAATGACTTACGGACCCGCGAGGCGGCCTTGGCAGCCACGCGTGCCCTGCGTCTAGAACTGGCCGAACGCGTGCAACAGTCGCAGCAGGCTCTCTTTGACCTGCGCACGACGCGCGAAAATGCGGAAGCCTCGGCGCGGACGGCGGACTTACGTTCGGATGACCTCTCGACCCGTCTCCTCGAAGTCCGTCGCGAAGCCGCTGAAGCCGAACAGGCGATAATTGAATTCAACACGCGCTTACAGGGCACCTCCGACGTCAAGTCGGCCGCCGCTGGCGACGTCACCGCCGCCGATGCCACCTTCCGCGAGAAGACCGCTGAGGTCGACCAGTCCTTGCGCCAGCTGCTGGATGCGGAGAATCGCCTACGCCGCGCCCGCCAGGATATTCTCATCGCTGAAGGCGAGATGACCCGCGCCCGCGCCGATGTGACCAATCTGGAAGTCGATCTCCGTGGCTACCAGCAGCGTCATGTCGATCTTTCGGCCTCGTTGACTCAGGCGAAGGCCGAGCGCGAAGGCCTCGAACGACGGGCGCAGGACAGTGCCGCCGTCGTCACCACGCGGCATGCAGAATTGCAGACCGCCCGGGCTAATGAACAAGCGGGGGCCGATAAGGCCAAGGCCCTCCTCGGTGATTTCCGCGCGTTGCAACAGACGATTTCCGAACAGGATCGCCAAGTCGCTAAGCTTTCTGCGCAACTGGGTCTGCTCGAGCAGATGCAGGCGCGTCTCGAAGGTTTCTCCGATGCCGC
>CAMDWM010000081.1:0-7173 GCA_945878755.1 Akkermansia muciniphila | reverse complement strand
CCAAACGACACCTCGTCCCGTTCGGCGAATACGTCCCGCTCGCCGACTGGTTACCGTTGCGCAAGGTCGTACCTATCGCGCAAGACTGCGTTCCCGGCGATGGCGCGACGCTCCTACCCCTGACGACCCGCAGCGGCTTCACTTTCTTGGCCGGGCCCTTGGTGTGCTACGAAGACGTCTTCCCCGAACTAGCCCGCGAGCATGCTCTGGCGGGCGCCGACCTCCTCGTTGTCGTCACCAACGATGGCTGGTATGGCAACGAAGCGGGGGACGCCCAACACACCGCGCATTCGGTACTGATGGCCGTCGCCACGGGAATTCCCGTCGCCCGCTCTGGGAACGCGGGGTGGAGCGGGGTCATCACCCACCGCGGGATCCTCCAGCCCACCAGCATCCCGGGCGCGCCCTTAAGCGCCATCGCCCATCTCCGCCGCGACCGCGGCGAACCCACTTTTTGGGTCCGTCATGGCGATTGGGCCGTCGGTCTGGGCGGGCTGTGCTTTGGCCTGACCTACCTCTGGCGACGCCGGCGTAGCGCCCACGCAGCCTAGGCGAGGAAATCTGCAAGTCCGTGTCGACCTGCCTTAAAAAGGCTTCACACTGACACCACCCCCACGTCGGACAAATCCGCCCCGTGGCCACGCTTACTCCTAACCATGCGCCTCCTGATTGCCTGCCTCGGCCTTTGCCTGACCGCCACCCTTTCCGCCCAGGAGGTAAAGAAACCGAAGGACGAATTTCCCGCCTCGGGTATCGCGACCTTCAAGCTACGGATCAAGTCGATCCCCATGGTGGCCGTGAAGGTCAATGGCATCATTCTTAACCTCGGCGTCGACACGGGTTGCCAAGGGAGCGGTGTGCTGACCGAAGCCGGCGCGCGCAAAGCCGGCATCGAAGTGGCCTTCACCTTGCCCACCATGGGTAACGATGGCCGCGGCGAGACCAGCTACGGCTACATTGAATCGTTCGAAGGGGGCGGCGCAGTCTGGAAAGACTTTCACATGGCCATCATGCCGCTCACCGGCATGGATCTGGATGGCTTGGTGGGCGCGGACATCCTCTTCGGTAGACCCTTCTACATGGACCTCACCAATGCGGTGATGACGCTCGGCAAGACGCCCGACACTTCGGCGGCGCATGAGGTCGCCATCTATAGCCGCGGCGGACACTGTGGCGTTAACATTGAGGTCGAAGGACAGAAGGTGCCCATGATTATCGATTCGGGCGCCTCCAAGTCCTACATGAGCTCGCTCAAGTTCCGCGGCCAAACGATTTTCAAAGGCTATATCCCCGTGGCTTCGGTCCGCGGCGTCAACCTCACCCGGGTCGAAGTCTGCCAAATCAAATCCCTTCGCATTGGGGGAGCGCCGCTGACTGGGGTGGAATTCCTCCGCGACCAGGAGCACAACCTTTTGGGTAATGACTTCCTGCGAACCCACCCCATCGCGGTGGACATGGCCGCACGACGCTTATGGCTATTCGAGTCGCAAGGTAGCACCAAGGGTAGCAAGTCGTTTCTCACCACTAATGGGGTCACACCGACGGAGCCTGCAAAGGCCACCCCAGCACCCGTCAAGTAAGCGGAATGCTTAGCGACGGCGACCGCTGCTCGCACCGCCAGCGGGGCCACTGCCCTCTTCGCCTTCGGCTTCCTCAGGGGCTTCTTCGTCGTCCCACTTGAGCTCCTTATCGAGCTTCTCGTCGTCTTCGACTTCAGGGAGGTCAGAGATTTCTTCCGCGGCGGACGTGGCGCGCGCCGGCTTATCATCATCGTCATCTTCACCGGGGACCTCATGGCCCAGCGGAACGAACTCTAGGATGTCAGTGATTTCTTCGAACGCATGAATATCACGGCCTTCGATGAGGGCCTGATTGCGGAGTTCGCTGAGCTGTTCATCGACGTCTTCAACGGTGAGCTTTTGCTCTAGTTTGATCGTGTCGTTGATGAGCTTCACGCGGAGGCGCATGATGTGCTCGAGAAAGTCCGCATAGGAACCCTTGTCGCCGTCTTTGATATTCGGGAGGGCAAAGAGCTGCTCTTCGGAGTCAAGGATGTGCTCCGCCACGCGGGCCAGGCGAACGGTTTCATCCTTCTCGACGGAGTGGATCTGGAAAGTAATAAAAGCCGCTTCCAGAATCTCGTTCGAGAGGCCGTACTCGCGAAGCGGGTCCATCATGTCGAGGACCCACGGGAGCTGGAACGGGTCGAGGATACCGAGGCCATCGGGCTCGTAGTGCTTAGGGTCGGAATTTTCCTTCACCCACCAGGTCCCTTTATCCTTACTTAAACGGATGGTACACCAAAGCAGCTTGGAAGTCGTGGCAGCCATGGGGGGTTGATGTGCCCAAGTCTGGCGGGGAGTCAAGAGGGGTTGAATCGGTCCTTTCACCCAAACACCCCTAAGGATTGCCTTCTCCGCTTTCCTTCCGCGTTTTCCTCCCTTAACTGCAGGGGATGTCTTTCCTGTACGATAAAGTGGCCACCAAGGCGCTCTACGCCATGGACCCGGAAACGGCTCACCAGTTAGGCCTGCGCGGCATGGGCCTGCTTGGCGCCCTCCCTCCCCTTCGCTGGTGCCTGGAAAGGGGCCTGACCCCCAAGGGCGGCAAGCCAATCGAGGCCTTTGGTTTGAAGTTCCCTAACCACATCGGGTTGGCGGCGGGCTTTGATAAGGACGGCTTGGGCTGGCGCGGCGCGGCAGCCCTCGGCTTCGGCCATGTCGAGGTCGGCACGGTCACCCAACACGCCCAAGCCGGCAATGAACGCCCCCGTGTCTTCCGCTACCCCGACCTCAAGGCCGTGGTGAATGCCTACGGCTTCCCGAACGCCGGCGCCGAAGCCCTGCGCCAACGCCTACTCCGCCAACCAAGCCGCGGTCAACGCGTCCACCCGCTCGGCATCAACATTGGTAAATCGAAAATCACGCCGCTCGAAGAAGCTCAAGGGGACTACCTGCACTCCTTCAAACTTCTCGCCCCGTTGGCCGACTACCTCGTCGTCAATATTAGTAGCCCCAACACGCCCGGCCTGCGGGCGCTCCAAGACCGCGCGCCTCTCGTGAGCCTGCTCTCTGCTCTCGCCCGCGAAAACCGCACCACCCCTGGTGGCCCGGTGCCCCTGCTGCTCAAGGTCGCCCCTGACCTCAACCCGCACCAGCTCGAAGACATCGTCTCCGTGGTGAGTGAAGTCGGCTTCGCTGGCATCATCGCGACGAACACGACGATCACCCGCCCGCCCGGCACCGAAGAATGTTCTACCAAGGGCGGCCTCAGCGGCGCACCGTTGCTAGAACGTTCTTTAGAGGTCGTGCGCTTCCTCACGAAGACTAGCCAAGGACGGATTCCCGTCATCGGTTGCGGGGGCATCACCTGCGCCGCCGACGCCGGTCGATTCATGGATGAAGGTGCCTGCCTGGTGCAGATCTATTCGGGCTTAATCTTCCGCGGACCAGAACTGGCCCGTGAAATCGCCGAAGGGCTCGCTTGGCGCCAGCGCGACTGGGTCTAAAAGACCATGCACTCCGCTCTCCTCGCCCTCGCCCTGTTCGCCGCCAGCCTCGCCGCGGCGGCGCCAAGACCTACCGCCAAGAAAGGCGATGCGATGGCGGCCGACTCTTGGCGGGCCACGGCCACGACGTTCGAAGGCAAAACCGTCAAGACGGGCGTGCTCGACTTAAGTGAACCTGGCCTCGTCAGCGGGGATACCCCGGTCGCCGCGGTCAAAATCCTCTCCGGTAATGATAAGGACGAAACCGGCGGGGAAATCATCGTGCTCATGCCTCTGGATCGCTTCCAAGCTTTCGTGGCTAACTTCTCGCAGCGCCAACTGGGCTCCAACCGCGGCGGCTTCGGCGCACTCTCTAAGGCCAAGACCGTCAGCGGGACGTTCGTGACCATTAAAGGCGAAGGCGCACTACTCTTCGGGCTAGACGCCAAGCACGCCAAGGCCCTCGACAAGCCGTCCGAAATCCTCGCCGCTCAACTGCAACTCGCCAAAGACGGCGTCAAGGCCACCCGGCCCGGCTGGACCGCTCAGGAATTCAACGTCGCCAAGGTCGGTGCCGCTGGTGCACCCGAAACGGCCCGTGAGTGGGAACGGCTCCAAGGCCTGCTGGCGGCCCAAACGCTGGCGGCCAAACAGCCGCGCTGGAAAAGTAAGGAACTCCTCGACGCCCTGAAGGCTGGGACGCCTCGCTTCGCAGTCGAAGATCCCGCCGCGAAGGTCGAGTGGACCTTGCTCTGGAAATAAGCGGGCGGCGGCTTACTTGACGGCCTTGGACTTCTCGCGGACCGGGAGGTGCACTTCCGACTGCTTCATGAAGAACGGCACGAAAGGACTGTCCCAGTAGACGCCATAGGCTTCCCCCGTCACCTCGAGTTCCGCCCGCTGCTTAACCCAAGCCCGGAGCTTCTCTTCGGCTTCACGAAAGTTCTCCTCGCTGTAGGAACCCCGGATGCCAATCGCGGCGACAGCGCGGACCGGCACATCTTGGAGCTTCACTTCATTGCCGGGCAATAAGTCCACGCGCTTGGCGGAACCGGCATCCATATAGAACACCATGACGCCAGGCTGCAGGCGGGCCTCGACCGGGGCCGTCATCGGAATATTATTCTTACTGATGTAGCGGAAGAGTTTCCCGAAGAGGTTATTGTTGGCCGAGAAATACGCCTGCGGGGATTCGGCAACCATCAGACGGGCCGCCGGCAGGGACTTGACCTCGAGGTCGCCTGGCGCGGTCCGGGGGTAGGCGTCTTCGGCACCCTGCGCAGAAGAAGAAAAGAGGGATGCCATAAAAAGAAGGAAGAGGGGCAACTTCATGTAAGCTAACATGAAAACTCCCCTGAAATAGGCAAGTCACCAACTCAGTTCCTGCACCCTTGCCAGCCGACCTAAAAGCGGCTTTCTTAAAGCCATGCCCGAAACACCGGAAAATAGATCCTTTGGCTCACGCCTCGGCCACAACTTCCTGACGGGGATGTTCCTCGTCCTGCCGCTGGGCCTGACGCTTTACATCATCTCCATCCTAGTCGGCCTGATTGCCGCCCCCGTGGAGTCGGTCTTCCAAGCCGTCTTCCCGCTATTCTTTCCGAACAAAGCAGACGTGCCGGACTTCAAGACTGGCCTTAATCACGCCTTACTCGTTCTGGCGTCAGCCCTCGTCATGGCCGTTATCCTATCCGGCCTCGGCTTCCTCTCAAAACGACTCTTCGGTAAAGTCCTCCAACGCTGGTTCGCCAGCCTACTCGAGCGGATGCCGGGCTTGGGCGCCCTCTATAATTCTATCCGCCAGATGGTTGACGCCCTCAGTGGACGCAACAAGGACACCTTCCGCCGCGTAGTCATGATTGAGTTCCCCCGACCCGGGATGTGGACCATCGCCTTCGTGACCCACGAGCAACCGACGGTTTTCAGCCAAGCCATCGGCAAGCCAGTCGTCAATGTGTTCGTCCCCGCAGCGCCGGCGCCAACCACGGGGGTCATCCTCCACCTCTCACCAGAAGAAGTGCGTGAAACTAAACTCACCGTCGGTGAGGCCCTCGGCCTACTCATGAGCTTCGGCTCCGTCATCCCCAAGTCCGACGACAAGTCCTAGGCCGTAATGTCGTCGGCCTCTCTCCGCTGCTTGGTCCTCGGGCGCGACCCTTCCGGGGAGTCGCACCTGTTGCTCACGCTGCTCGAGCCCGAACAGGGCCTGGAACGTTGCCTCATTCGCCACTCTCACGCCAAGGGGGCGACGCCCCCCGACTTATTCGACGAGTGCGAAGTGACGTTGGAACGGGCCAAGGACGGGGGCACGCGGTTCGCTCGCGACTACCGACTACTCACCCGCCGCACGGGCATCGCCCGTAGCCATCGTACCTTGGAGCGGGCCTGCCGTTTTGCGTCGATGATCCGCCGTAATCCACCGCCGCCGGAGTCAGCCCAAGTCTGCTACCGCATCGCCCACGAAACTTTCGCTGCGATGGCCGAACGTCCGCGCGCAGACTGCGCCTACTTCAAAGGCCTGTGGTTGATGATCAAGGACGGCGGTTGGCCCGTGTCCGAACAGTGGCTCGCCCACCTTGGTGGCCGCCGGGAAGCCGCGGCCGCCATCCTCACGCAACCGCTCGATGCCCAAACGACCGATGAAGAAACGGTCGCCAAGCTGGCCACAGACTTAGAGCACTGGGCGGTTGGCGAAATTCATTTCGTCCTGCCCTGATGCGCATTGATGTCAAAGCCTGGCGCATCGAAGTGAGTGCGCAGGAGTTCGCTACTTTCCGACCAGGCCCTGGCGCCGGCGCTGGCGGTTCGCCGTGGCGCGCTGAGGCGGGCCGGCAATGGCATGAGACGATGCGCAAGCAGGCCGAAGCGGAAGGGGCAGACTGGACGTTCGAACAGCCCATCACCTGCGAGATTGTCGTACTCGGCTGGACAGTCGTCATCACCGGGCGGACGGACCAGTGGCGCGAAGCAGGGGCCAAGATTCATATCCGTGAAATCAAGACGGTCTCGGTCTCGCTCCCACGCCGCCCGGAATTCCTCCACGGACGATACCCACACCACTTTCTACAACTCGGCGTCTACTGCCATGCGGCCCGCCTTCGCCCTGGCGCCGGGGAAATCATCGGCGAACTGGTCTTCGTTGACCCGACCGATGGCTCCAAGCAGACGATGGCTTTGCCGGACACGGCCGAGGCCGACCTCCTGCAACAGGCCGAAACGCTCGCGGCCCATGCGGAGAACCGCCGCGCCAGCCACGCCCGGCTACTCAATCTACCCGACCGTATTCCCTTCAAGGAGCCCCGGCCAGAATGGCTTCAGGCTTGCGCGGACCTCGACCAAGCAACGATGGAGTCGCCCATTCGTCTCATGGTCGCTCCCACGGGTTTCGGAAAAACCTCCGCCGCTTTACGCCACGGGCTTTCCCTCCTCCGCAGCGGACGCGCGGGCCGCCTACTCTACCTCACGGGCAAAGGAACCGGGCAAATCCAGGTCCTCGCGGAACTCCGCCGCTTAGCCAAGCCGGGCGAACTCCGCGCGCTGGTGCTCCGACCGCGTTCCGAACACGAGATTGATGGACTCTCCGACGACCCCGAAGAGATCCGCCGCAACTGGGCCCGCGCGGCCATCGACCCGCAAGCGCTCCTCGCTGACGGCGCCGAGCTCCGCCGCATCCGTGAACTCGGCCG
>CAMDWM010000080.1:0-7248 GCA_945878755.1 Akkermansia muciniphila | reverse complement strand
TTTTGCAGGAAAGGGCAGGGACCCCCGGCGCGGCCTTGCTCAATGTGCTTACGGATCTCCAAAGCTAGGGCGACTTGCCAGCGTTCATCCATCGTCAGGAGGCCGAAATCGAACTCGGGGTCGTCGGCCGCCGTATCCTTTAACTCGGCCCGGGCATAGGCCCGCCATTTAGCCAGCCAAGCTTCCCATTCATCGGTGCCGCGTCGCGGGGGCTTTCCAAGCCATTCGGGGAGATCTTCGCGCATAGGGTGCCTAGGTTCAGATAAGAGGGCTAAAAGGCGGTTTGTCCACTTTAAAGGGTGAAATAATGTTCACCCTTCTCCCCATGGGGGGCTGTCGGCAGGCTTATCCTCGGTCTCCCCCTAAACATTCCACCAAAAACCACCTTTTCCATCGAACTATTCCGCTCCATTGGTGTTAATCCATTCACCCCCTCCTCCAGTGAATTGCCCTTCCACCTTTTCCCCGCAGCGGTCGCTCTCCCCGTTGTTCCTCCTCGCGGCCGTTAGCCTCGCCTTAACCCCCGTCGGCTTTGCCCAGACGGCGGCACCAGCTGCCCCTGCGGTGGCTGCCCCCGCGGCGCCGGCCGTGATCGTCGGCACCGTCGCGGCGACGCCCGTGCCCAGCTTGAGCGGTACCGATAAGGTCGGCCCCATGGTCCTCCGCGATGAGACCATCGGCCAAGTGCTCGAACTGCTCCAGCGCTGGACTGGTAAGACCGTCCTCCGCCCGCAAGCGCTCCCCGCCAGCCTCTACACCCTCTCGCTCCCGGCCACCGCCACGCGCAATGACGCACTCCTGGCCATCGAGACGTTGCTCACCTTGAACGGCGTCGCCGTTATACAACAGGGTGATAAGTTCCTTAAGGTCGTCCCGAACAACGTCGCCAAGGCAGAGTCCCCGACGTTGCTCAGCGAGAGCGCGCTTTCCCTGCCCCCTAGCGGCCGCGTGGCTTCCAAAATCTTCCTGCTCAAGCACGCCAACGGCCAAGAGGTTGTCTTGCAAATCCAAGGGATGCTTAACAGCACGCTCGGCACGCCGCCAGTCTTCTTCAGTCGGAATAACGCGATTCTGGTCACCGACTCGATCATGAACCTGCAGAAGATTGAGACCGTGCTCGCCCAGCTCGATCGCCCGCAGCTCGATGTCATTGCGACCAAGTTGTATAACCTGAAGCACGCCATGGCCACCGATATGGTGAACAAGCTGACGACCCTCCTGCGGACGCCTGCCGCCAATGGCGCCGCGCCCTTCCGCCTTTCGACGGGCACCAGCTTCACCGCCGACGAGCGCACCAACCGCGTCATCGTCATGGGCTCCGCCGATCAGCACCCGTTCTTCGATAAGCTGATCGAATCCCTCGACGCGACTTCGGATCCCAATACGAAGACCGATGTGGTCTTCCTCCGCCACGCCAACGCCACCGAGACTGCCTCGTTGCTCACGCAACTGATCACCGGCCAGACGCGCGCCGCTTCGACCGCTAATGGTGGCCGCTCGACCACCGGTGCCAACCGCGTGACGACCCCGACGCCCGCCGCCCCCGCCGCCGCCGCCGCCGCCGCAGGCTCCCAGCAGAATGGCGCCGACGAGTTCAGTACGATGGTCACAGTCATCGCCGACGTCCGCTCTAACTCCATCGTCGTCTCTGGCACTAGGGACGACCTTCGCCTCCTTCACGACTTAATCGATAAGGTCGACGTGGTCCTCCCGCAGGTCCGCGTCGAGGTCGTCATCGCCGAAGTCACGCTCACGAGTAACGATAGCAGCGGCATCACCGCGCTCGGTATGACCGTCACCAACGGCAAGTTGACCGGCGTTAATGGCACGCTCTTCGGCGGCGCCGGCGGCGTCACGGGTATCGGTGGTGGCTCGGCCGTCCTCGCTCCCAACGGCACGCTCACGGGCATCGTCAACCTCGGCACTTCCACCTCGCCGACTAAGAACGACCTGCAGGTGCTTTCCGTCCCCGCCATCACCACTTCACACAACAAGGAAGCGACCATCTTCGTCGGCGAATCCCGCCCCGTCATTACCGGCACGCAGTCCACTGCGGGGACCGCCGGCCTGGTGGCGAGCTCGACGGTCTCGCAACGCGATATCGGTATCCAACTCAGGGTCCTCCCGCTCATCGGCAAGGATGGCTCCGTCCAGCTCCAGGTGACGCAGCAGGTCGAAGATGTCCTCGGCTCCGTGACCATCGATGGCAACGACCAGCCCGTCATCGGCCGTCGTTCGACCGATTCGTTCGTCAGCGCCATGAGTGGTGAGATCATCGTCCTCGGTGGCCTCCAACGCTCTAACGATACGACAACCAAGAATCGCCTCGGCCCGATCCCAATCATCGGTGACCTTCTCGGGGGCTCCTCGAAGACGAAGACCCGCACCGAGTTGCTCATCTTCCTCCGCCCCTACGTCCTCAATAATTCTGCTGTCGATAACCTCAATGCCATCAGCCGCATTGATGCCACCCCGATTGCCGAACAGGTCCATAAGCACATCGATAAGGTGCCGACCCCCGCTCCCGCGAGCCCGCTTATCAACGGCCTCCCTGGCACGACGCTCGAAGTCGGCGGTTCCTCCAAGTAAGCTAACCGATGTTGACCGCCGTTAGGCATGGTTTGCCCGCCGCTTTGGCGGATCGTCTGACGGACGAGGCCCGCGCTTCGTTCGCCGAGGCCCCGCGCGACGCCCGCTTTAAGTTGCTGTGCCAAGCGCTCAGCGTGACCGAAGCCGTCCTCCTCGATGAGCTAGCCAAGGCTTCCGGCCTCGAGGTGCTCGATGAACCCGCCGTCGACCCCGAAGGTGTTAAGGTGCTCCCGGCACGTATCGCCACGGAGTCCCAAGTCATCGCTGTCATTCTGCCTGGCTCCGAAGAGGGCCGCCTCAACCTGATCTCGCCGCTGCCACCCGATGCGGAGACGGTCGATTGGATCGCAACTTTTGCCGCTCGTCGTCCGAAGTGGTACCTCGCCCCGCCCGAACGCGTGGCCCAACTGGTGACGGATAATTACGGCGTCGGCGGCGGTAGCCTCGATGACGAGGGCGGCGATTTACCCGAAATCGAAGTGGCCAACCAAGACGTCGAGGCCGATGCCGACGCTGCGGTGGTGCGGTTCGTCACCGATGTGCTCTCGCAGGCGGTCGCCGAAGGCGCGACGGACGTTCACTTTGAGCCGCAGGAAAATAACCTGCGCATCCGCTACCGCGTTGATGGTATCCTCATCCCGGTGCCGCTCCCCGATAACCTGGCGCGCTTCCAGGACGCCATCATCTCGCGCCTGAAGATCATGGCGCGCCTGAACATTTCCGAGCGCCGTCTGCCGCAGGATGGTCGTATCAACTTCCGCGACGGTAAGAACGTCTTAGATATCCGCGTCTCGACCATCCCGACCATCTACGCTGAGTCGGTTTCGCTCCGCTTACTTAACCAGCGCAAGGAGGCCTATGACATGAACCGTATCGGGATGGCACCCGACGAGCAGGCCGTCGTCCGCAAGGTCCTCGACTACCCGCACGGTATCATCTTGGTCACCGGCCCAACGGGTTCTGGTAAGTCGACGACGCTTAACGCATTCCTACGGGAGATTAATTCCCCGGAACTGCGCCTTGTGACGATCGAAGATCCGATCGAATACGAAGTGCCTGGCGCCAATCAGATACAGACGAAGGCTGAAATTGGACTGACCTTCGCCGGCGCTCTCCGCAGCACGCTCCGTCAAGATCCGGATGTCATCATGGTCGGGGAAATCCGCGACTTGGAGACGGCCGAAATTTCCATCCGCGCCTCACTCACGGGTCACCTCGTGTTCTCGACGCTCCACACTAACGACGCCCCGGGCGCCATCACGCGTCTCATTGATATGGGCGTGGAGCCGTTCCTCGTGGGCTCCGCCGTCGAACTGGTTATCGCCCAGCGCCTCGTCCGTCGCCTGTGCACGGATTGCGCCAAGACTTCGCCCGTCAACAAGGCCCGCGTCATCCCCGCCCTGGAGGCTCTCGGCATGAAGGAAGCCGACCTCGCCGGCGTGACCGAACTCCGTGAGCCAGTGGGTTGCCGCCGCTGCCGTAACACGGGCTACCGCGGTCGCGTTGGGGTCTTCGAAATTTTCCATCCGAAGCCGCTCCACGATTTAATCATTAACCGCGTGAGTAACCGCGAGCTCACCGAACGCGCCATCGCCAACGGCATGCGCCCGCTCGCCCGCGCAGGGTGGGAGAAGGTTAAGTCCGGCCACACGACGCTCGAAGAGCTCGTGCGCAACCTTAGCTCGAACGAATAAGGTCGGATGCCTTCCTTTACCTACACGGCCAAGGACGGGCAAGGGGCCGCCAGCGATGGCTCCATCGACGCGCCCAGCCGCCGCGAGGCGCTGCGCCGCCTGCAGACCCGGGGGCTTCGCCCTATTAAGGTCGAGGAGGTCGGTGCCGCGCGCCGTGAAACGGAAGGGCCTTCCGCTAAAGGGGGCGCCGAAGAAGCCCCGACCGCCGCCGAGTGTCTTCCTTTCTTGGAAGCGATGGCCGATTTAGTGCGCAGCGGTATGTCCGCGGGCGAATCCCTCCGCCTATTATCCCTCCGTCTCCAGAAGTCCCGTCTGCGTAACCTCTGCGCGGGTATCTGGGCCAAACTCAGCGAAGGCCAAAGCCTTTCCGGTGCGATTAGCAGCTACCCCGCGGTCTTTGATGGCCAGACGATTAACTTAATCGCGGCTGGTGAGGCGACGGGGAATATCCGTGATGTCCTTGAACGGTTGATCACACACTTCACCGAGCAGGCTGAGTTCCGTCGGAAGCTCATCGCGGCGATGGCCTATCCACTGTTCATCTGTTTCGTCGCCGTCGGCGTGGTGATCTTCTTCGTGCTCTTCCTGCTGCCTCGCCTGCAGACGTTGCTCAACTCCCTCGGCGGGAAGCTGCCGCTATCCACTAAGATGCTGATGTGGTTTGCGGAGGTCTTTGTGGTGGTCGGCCCAATCATGGTCGTTGCTGCGATCGCCGCGGTCATCGGCATTTACCAGTGGCGCAAGACGGATGAGGGCAAGATTGCCTCCGATGCGCTGCTCCTGAAGACACCCCTCGCCGGGGCTTTCGTGATGCGCGTGTCGGTCTTGAGTTTCTGTCACACGCTCGCAGTCCTGCTGGAGAACGGTATCACGACGGCTGAAGCCCTGCGCCTCGCCGAAAAGACCGCTCCCAACCGCGCGATGCGTGCCCAGATGCGCGCGGCGACCGACCGCGTCCTCGAGGGCGAAAGCCTCTCGCGTGCCCTCGCCCGCACGGGTTATTTCCCTCGCCTCCTCCTCGACCGCGTCGCCGTCGCCGAACAGACCGGTAACCTCGCCCCTGGCCTCCGCGACATCGCCCGCTCTTACCGCGCTGAACTCGACCGCTGGCTCGGCACGATTTCGCAGACCATCTCCGCGTCCGTCCTCATCGCCGCCTTCTCGTTCGTCGCCTTCATCGCCTTCGCGATCGTCTCCGCCGTCTTCGAAGTCAGCTCGTCCTTTAAGTTCTAAGGAGGGCCAGAGGACTGGATGAATCGAGGAAGTGCTGTGCGCATCCTTCCCGGTCCCCGGTTCCCCTTTGCCTCCTGTCTAGGGTAGGGGCGCGACTGCGTCGCGTCCGTCTGTTATCTGGTAGGGTTGGCACTGCGTGCCAACCTAGCCGCGCCTGTTGGGGTCTGGCTTCAGCGCGTTCACGCGATGGTGCCTGACCCCTTTCGGACAGGCGCTGCCTCCGCATCTCACCTTTACACCTTTGCACCGGCCTCCGGCCGATTTGCACCTTTGCACCTGTCTCTCAATTCACTCTACTCCCTCTACTCGCGCCCTTACAACTATCACCTCGATTTCTACCATCACAGGTAAACTGTGAATACGTGCGACCGTGGTTTAGCCCAATTACTGCAGGCCTAAGAAGCATGTTTAGGATGCGTGCGACAAGGGGTCAGCCTATGGCGCGGACAGGCGCCGGCGGGGTTTATCTTGTAGGCTGAAACTAAGGACGAAAACTGGAGTTCTCCCCACCGCCATGCAACCGCACCCCTTGTGTTTGAATTACCGCTATGATCTCCCGGGCCGCAGGCTCCTGGAGGCCATCAAGGCGACCGCGAAGAGTTCGCTCTCGATGATCGGCACGACGCTCGAAGCGTCCGCCGCTATCGTGACGTTCCTCGCTGACAGCTCGACCATCAGCTTCCACCTCGCGTCGGCGCACCACCTCTCGGTGCGGGCGTCGAGCAAGCGCTCCTCGGAGGCCCAGCGCATCTGCCGTCAGCTCGTCGGCCGTAACGTTATCCAGCCACTCCACGAAAAGCTCTCCGGACCGAACAAGGACCCGAAGCCTTTCCGCCCGGCGCATGACATTCTCGCCGAGCACATGGCCAAAGCCGAGTGGCAGGAGCACATCGTCGTCCTACCCGAGGCTTGGGAGGAAGCCCAGGCCTGTCACTTCGAACATGACGGCACGCTCGACCGCACGCTCAAGGGCCTCATCGCCTTCGCTAAGCTCAAGGCAGATCCCGCCAATACACTCAAGCACGACGAGTACCTTGCTGAGCAGGCCGGCCTCGGACACTTCGGCGCTGACCTTGGTCTCCTAGCCAAGACCAAGTACGCCGCGGACTACAGCGCTACCTACCAAGGCATCGTCCGTCTCTTCCCCCTCCACGTCACCCTGGGCAAGGGCTTTAAGCCCCAGTCGTGCATGTCCATCTACATGGACTGGGACCCCACCAGCCAAAAACTCCTCCTCGCCCGCTTCGGCCGCCACGGCCGTGGGGCGTAAGGCCGACACCTTCACCCTCAAACATAGAAAGGAACAACCCATGTCCAATAACAACAACGGCGGCAATTACCCGAGCACCCCTGGAAATCCCTCCGGTGGTGGTCGCGGTAACGGCCCGCGCAAGTAAGCTCACCTAAGAGCGACCACCCAAGGGGCCACGCAGTGGCCCTTTTTTGTTAAGATATAATATTACATGGACGTAAACCGCTTCCCAGGGGTGGAAATGCGTGTAGGCTTTTGGTACCCCGCCATGGAGACATGGGAATACACCTGCAACCAGTCGCCGTCTGAAGCATTTCAGACTGTACGTCATTTCGTGCGCACTAAGGTGCCAGAGTTAAAAGGCGGCGTGGCTCTCAATGGTGAAGGTATCGACTTGGATTTTATTGGTATCGGTGGCGTTACACGGATTCGTTTCGCTAAGTCTAAGGATGGTTCACATGTGACAGTCACTGTACCTGA
>CAMDWM010000079.1:0-7313 GCA_945878755.1 Akkermansia muciniphila | reverse complement strand
GCCGCCCGTCATGGTCAGCGCGATCATCGGCAGCCCACCCATCAGGTTGACGAGTCCGAGCATCGTGGCACTCGTCGTCAGGCCAGCCATAACCCAACCACCGGCCATGGCCTGCATCCAAGTTCCGGTCATCGAGATGCCTTCGCCGACCATGTACCGTACGAAAGCCGGGGGCGGGAACTTCGCCAGCGTTACCGGGGCATCGGTCTGTTCGGCAGCGTCGGGCATCGCCCGGAAAATGAGGACTATGTCCGAAAGTGCAAAGGCGAAAGGGGTGTGGAAGAGTCGAGTGCAGAATCGAGGAATAAGTCGTGGAATGAGTCGAGGGGTGGGCTGGCAGGGGAGCGAGGGCGTCGCGTTCTTTCGCTGGGAGATAAGCCCCTGTATCGAGGTAGGGTTGGCACTGCGTGCCAACCTAGCGGCTTCCCAGTCCCAAAGACAGCTAGGTCGGTAAGCAGTCTCGATCCTACCCGAGGCAGGGATTGCGGGGAAGAATGCGCGACGCAGTCGCCTCACTTCCTCCAACCCCTCAACTCGCAACCCCCGTTCGCCTTACTTACCTTTGAAGGCCGCCTCGGTGGCCTTCCAGGCTTCATCGACGGCCGGACGCACCACCTTGGTGATTTCCTTATAGCCTAGCTCGCTGGGGTGGAGGTTGTCCTTGAGGTAGTGGCCTTCCTTGCCTTCGCCGCTGGCTTGGTTGAGCGCCGGGTTGATGTCGACGAACCAAGTGTTCTTTTCCTGTTTAGCTAAAGCGGCGAGGTCACGGTTGAACTGGTCGAGGTCAACCCACTTGGCTTTACGCGACGGGGCACGGGTCGTGGCCATGAAGACAACAGCAGTGTCGGGGTTGTCCTTGCGGAGGCGGGCGAGGTATTCGCGGATACGTTGGATCGGAGCGGCCGGTGGGTCGCCAGCGTTGATGTCATTGCCGCCGCAGTGGAAGACAATCACGCGCGGGTGATAGGGTAGCGTGATGCGGTCCATGTAGCCGAGGACCTCGGTGGTGTAGGAGCCGCCGAAGCCGCGGTTAATTGTCGGGTAGGGCTTCATCTCTTCAGTAACGTTCTTCCACATCCGGAGCGAGCTGGCACCGCTCAGCAGGAGGGCGTACTGGGGTGGCGGGTTGGTCTTATCCTGCTTCTCGAAGGCCTCGATATCTTTGGCCATGCGCAGGGGTTGCTCGGCTAGCGGCTTCCGAATGGCGGCCTTTTCGACGGCCTTGGCGACGGGCTTCTCAGCGGCCTTGGGGGTGTCGGCGCCGAAGAGGGCGGCAGCCAGGAGCAGGGGAAGGAAGGCACGCATAGTGGGGAGGGGTGCTGTTGATGCAGGAGAAACGTCCGCCGCTGTAAAGGGGGAAAGGGTGCCCGCCGTTGTCCCCTTGCCAAAGGGGCCGCTGTTTCTACTTTTTGGGGCATGCCCAACGTCCCTGGACTCCGCAGCCCTTATGAAGCCGTCCGCGGCTTCGTCTATCTCCCGCGCCTGCTCGATAAGCTTCGCCTGCATGCCCGCGGGGCGCTGCATGCCGACTTCGTTAATAACCTGGGCAAGGCTTTTGATGACCGTTGCTGTCAGTACCTAGGGATTAAGTATGACGAACTCCGTATCTGGGTGCTGGGTAACCCCGCCGTGACCGATGAAGAAGTCATGGATTGGGCCGAAGCCCGGGGCCGTAAACTGACCACGAACGATATCGAGATTTGGAATGGGTTTATGACTAAGCGTGGTTGGCGCGACGAAGCCAACGAGGTACTCCTGCGGCGCCTCAAGGAGAATCAACTCGGGCCTGAGGCCGGCGTGGACACCATGTTTGACTATATCGAGGTCGATGAGGGTCGCCCGGCCCGCCGGCAGGCGCTCTGAGTGGTGGTTGGGGATTGAGTCGGGACGACTTTTTCCTATAAATCATAGAAGTCGACTGGACTGCCCTAGGCGGAATAGTCGCCTTCCTCTTCGCGTGTTTGCCCCTTGCTTCATCCCTTCGCCCGCTCCGGGCCACGCCGTGGCGGCTAGAGAGGTGGGCGCATGCTGACGTTAGACGTTATTTTAGCGGATGCCGCCGTCGAAGCGATCAAGGCCGTCAAGGACCCGAATGCGGTCACCAATAACTTTCAGGGCGCGATTCTCGCGTTCAAGAAGGGTGGTTGGATCGTCTCCCTCATTGGCGCCGCCGCGATGGTGGGTCGGTTGCTCATTGACGACGCTGCGGATGCCAATTGGCGGCGTTCCACCAAGCATATTCTCGCCGCCGCCCTCTTCGCCATCATCGCCTTCTTCGTTACGTACCAGTGGGAGATGTCCGCGATCAATAAGGCCATTATTCAAGGCCTGACCGGCGCGCTGGCACCGGAACTCGTCGATTGGATTTCCGTCACCATCAAGGCCAGGCTCGGCATCAAGGACAAGAAGTCCAAGGGCCGTGGCCGGAAGCGCTCCTCGGGGCGCAAGCGTTCCAAGCCCAAGAATCCGGTGGTTGCTGTCCCGGCCCCCAAACCATCGCGGCGTAAACCGCGCTGAATCCCTTTAACATGAAACCTACCCAACTATGAGTGCTACCCGTTCCAGACGTCGAACCGCCAAGACTGGCCTAGTGCAAGCCGAAGCCGGCATCGTCGGCATGACCGTCGTGACGCTCCTCGTCTCCCTCGCCGGGCTATGGTTCAGCCATGAGCTCAAGGACACCACCGAGCGCGTCCGCGGCGCCACCGTCAACATCCAGTCCTCCGTGGATGCCTACCGCAAGGCGATGAAGTCGACCGAGACGGCCGTAGTCCTGATCACGGATGAGGGCACGAAGTCGGATAATAAGAAGGTCGAGGAGACCGCTAATAAGGCGGTCGCCGCGCTCATTAACGCCGAGCGTGATACCAAGGATTGTATCACGTTACTCGATCAGGTCCTGAAACTACTCTCCACCTACGAGACGACAACGGTGACTTTCGCAGGCTGTTCGCTGATCTTTGCGCTCTTCGTTATCATCCGCCAGTTTAAGCTCTAGCGGCCGAGTCTGAGGCTTAGCCGAAGTGACTGAATCCTTGGGCTTTGATGGGCTGTTGGTCGGCGGCGTCGCAGAGCCGACCGTTGCCCTTGGCGATGGTGCCGATGGCGGTCAGCGGGGTGCCTGGGAAGGTTTTAGCAAAGGTCGCCGCGATGAAGTCGGCTTGGTCGGCGCGCGCGGTGAAGAGAAGTTCGTAGTCTTCGCCATCCTGCAGGGCGTGCTCGAGGGCGGGTTTACCATCTTGGCGAGCGAGCTTGGTGGCAGCCTCGGAGATCGGCAGCTTCTTTAGGTCTACCAGTGCGTCCAGTTTGGGGCCGAGTAGGCCGGGTAAGTCTTTACCGAGGCCATCAGAGAGGTCGGTGCATGCGGTGACGGCGCCTTGGGCGCAGAGCCATTCGCCTTCGGCTAGGCGAGCCTTGAAGTTGAGATGGTGTCCGTAGATCGAGCCACCGAGGTGACCAGTCACAAAGAGCACATCGCCGACTTGCGCGGTGCGACGGGTGAGCACGCGGTAAGCGAAGCCTTGGACGGCGAGCGTGACGCTGAAGGTGCCTGGTCCGGTACGGCAGACGTCCCCGCCCACGAGTTTAAGCCCAGCTTGAGCGGCGGCACGGCCAGCACCATAGGCGAAGTCCTCGAGCCATTTTACTTCGACGTCAGGACCCATCAGGATCGACAGTAGCGCGTCACCAGGCGTGGCGCCCGCTGCAGCGAGGTCGCTGAGGTTACGTTGGATGAGCTTGGCGCCGGCCTTCTCGCCAGGGCAGGAGAGGTCGAAGTGTCGTCCGAAGACGACGGAGTCGATGGTGGCAACGCGGAAGGGACGTTCTTGCGTGGCCGGGAGGATAGCGCAATCGCCCCCAGGTCCGGCGGGAAAGGCTGGGCAAGCGTCGGCCAAGGCAGCGACAAAACGGTCGATGATTTCGCCTTCGGTCAACTTACCGACGCTAAGTTCGCTTTGCTTCGTGAAGACGCCCATGGTGAGTTCTTGATGGAGGCATTTCCGTCCGTCCGCAACCCTCCGCTCAAGGAAACGCGTGGACCGCCACCTAGAACTGCGTCGAGGCGTTGGGCGCGACGTTGAGCCAGATAAAGGTCACGAAGTTAAAGAGTATATGGATGCCGATACAGGTCAGCAGGCCATAGCGGTCGCGGAAGATACACTGCACGGCACCGAAGGCGGCGAGGGGCAGGAAGGCCGAGAGGCTGCCGTGGATGAGGGCGAAAACCACGCCAGTCAGGACGATGGCGTAGCCGCGCGGTAGCCAGCCCTTGAGCAGCGGATAGAACATGCCGCGGAAGGCGAGCTCCTCGGCGATGGGGGCACCGATGACAATGGAAAGGCCGAAGACCAGAATGGGTGCCCAGGGGCCGGACCAATCGTAGTCTACCACCATCTTGACGACGGTCTGGGGTTCGTCGGGTAAGACCTGGCCCTGGAGTTCGCAGAAATAGTAGAAGAGTCTCCAGATCAACCCGGCGGCAATTGTTAGGGCGATGATCGACAGGTAAGTTTTGAGCAAGGTGCTCACGCGGAAGGCCCGTCCCGCTAAGCGGATTTCATCAGTCCCGTCGGTCGGTTCTGGGGGCGGAGTTTCGCGAGCGGTGCTCGCGCTGGGGGCCCAATGGACGGTGCCGGGGGCCGCCAAGGTAAAGACGATAAGCGTCAGCGCGGTCAGGCCTTGGCCAGTCAGGCCCATCACGGCTTGGGCGAGCATGCCAGTCCCGAAGAGGCTAGCCGTGCTGCCCAGGATGAGGCCAGCCCCCGCCATGCAGACGAGGAAGATGATGATCGGCGCCGGCGAGAGGAGGAACGTCACGACCTGCGCGACCCACCTCGGCAGGTCGGAACTGAAGACCTTGCGCGGGTGGTCCACCGCGGGATGGGCGAGGTCACGGGTCAGATACCAGATACCAGCTAGTGTCGTGGCTAGCATCCAGGCGACGAAGAGGTAGTCGCGCCAGCCGAGGGGCGTATCCATTTACTTCGCCGGTTGGCCGTCCTTGGTGACGAGCTTACCGCCGACGAACGTTGAGCGGATGCGCGCCTTGAGCGTGCGGCCAAGGAGCGGGTTATTGCCCGACTTCGAAAGTAAGGTCTTCGCCGAAGGCTTCCAGGTCGCCTTGGGGTCAATCAGTACGACGTCAGCGAGGCCGCCAATACGGAGCGTACCCGCGTCTAGCCCCAGCGCACGCGCTGGTCCACAGGTGAGGCGTTGCAGGAGGAGCGTTAAGTCCGCATGGCCGTCGGCGACGATGGCTTCGTAGGCGGCGGAGAAAGCGGTTTCGAGAGTGGCCGCACCGAAGGGAGCGAGGTCGAACTCGCAGTCCTTCTCAGTCGCTGTGCAGGGCGAATGGTCAGAACAGATGGCGTCGATCGTCCCGTCGACGAGCGCCGCAATCAGCGCTTGGCGGTCGGCTTCTTCGCGCAGGGGCGGGTTGAGCTTTAGGCACGTGTCGTATTGGGCCAGCGCGGCGTCGGTGAGGAGTAAGTGGAGCGCGGACACCTCGGCGGTGACCGAGGCCTGAGCGGCCTTGGCGCGGCGGACGATTTCGGCGGAACCACCAGAGGACAGGTGCTGCAGGTGGATGCGGGCCTTGGTGAGGCCAGCGAGCACGCAGTCACTCGAGACGACGATTTCTTCGGCGGCGCGTGGGTAGCCGCGGAGGCCGAGACGGAGGGACCAGGCGCCTTCATGTATCTGGGCGCCATCGGTCATGCTGCTGTCTTGGCAGTGGTCGAGCACGACGAGGTCGAACATCGCCGCATACTCGAGCGCACGACGCATGATCTCGTTGTTCTGCACGCCGGAGGTGGTGTCAGTCACAGCGACGACGCCCGCTTTCTTGAGCGAGCCAATCGGCGCGAGGGCCTTGCCTTCGTGGCCCTTGGTCAAGGTGCCGGCGGGCAAGACGCGTACCGAAGCGTCGCGGTCGCAGAGTTCACGGATGAGTTGAATCGTGCCAACATTGTCCGCCGCCGGGAGGCAGTCGGGCATGATGACCACGGACGTGAAACCACCGGCGGCCGCCGCGAGGGTGCCGGCGCGGATGCTCTCGCGGGCGCCGAGGCCCGGTTCTCCGAGGCGGCAGTTAAGGTCGACGAAGCCGGGGGCGAGGATGAGCCCGGCGGCGTCGATGACTTGCGCACGGGCTTGATCGGTTTTCGACAGCTTATCGACGAAGCGACCGTCCTTGGCGAAGACCTCGCCGCGGACGTCGTCGCGGCCAACGGACGGGTCGATCACGCGGGCGCCGCGAATCCAGAGAGGTGTGTGTTCGTCGGTATTCATCGGGCGATGGCTCCGGTGCAGAGGTGAAGGACGGCCATGCGGACGGCGACGCCATTACGGACTTGCTCGAGGATGACCGAGCGGGGGCCGTCAGCGACTTCGCTTTCAACTTCGACGCCGCGGTTAATCGGACCGGGGTGCATGACGATGGCCTCGGGCTTGAGCCAGGCTGCGCGCTCGGCATTGAGGCCGAACTGCGACGTGTATTCGCCGAGGGATGGGAAGTGGGTGGTCGTCTGGCGCTCGTGCTGGATGCGCAGGAGCATGACCGCATCGGCACCCGAGAGGGCCTTCTTGAGGTCGTGCACGATGCGGACCTGTGGGTAGGCCTCTTTTAATGAGGCGGGGACGAGGGTGGCGGGCCCGGCCAGGGTGACCTCGGCGCCGAGCTTGGTGAGGCAGAGGATGTTCGAGCGTGCCACGCGGCTAAAGAGGATGTCGCCGAGGATTGTGACCTTGAGACCCTGGACCTTACCGAAGCGCTGACGGATGGTGAAAGCGTCGAGCAGGGCCTGCGTGGGGTGCTCATGCGCACCGTCGCCGGCGTTGATCACGGAGATGTCGAGGGCGTTGCCGAGGTAGCGGGCGGCCCCGGCCGAGGAGTGGCGCATGACGATCGCGTCCACGCCCATGGCGCGAATGTTCATGGCCGTGTCGCGGAGGGTTTCACCCTTTACCAGGGAGGAGGCGGTGGTGTTGATGGAGACGACTTCAGCCCCGAGCTTTTTGGCGGAGATTTCGAAAGCCGTGCGCGTGCGCGTGCTGGGCTCTAGGAAGAGGTTCACCACCGTCCGACCACGCATCAGGTCGAGCCCCTTGCCAGGCGCGAGGGCGGGCAGGAAGCGGTCGGCCTGGCGGAAAAGGAATTCGATTTCGGCTCGGGAGAGTTCCTCGATGCCCGTGAGGTCTTTTTTCGTCCAGGATTCTTGTTTGGCCATGCTGGGTAGGTGCGTGGCCCCAACGAAGTTAGGACCATTGGGAAAGTGCGGAGGGGGAGGGGGTTGGCAAGAAGGAAAGGGCGC
>CAMDWM010000078.1:0-7325 GCA_945878755.1 Akkermansia muciniphila | reverse complement strand
GCCGTCGCCTCTTCGGTCACTCGCTTATCGATTTCTTGACGCTCCCGATTAATCGCGTCGAGCTGCGCGGCGTCCCGTTCACAATCGTCGGGTGACGAGGATAGCAAGAGCTTCAAGGGCAAGGAAGCATCGGCCAAGCGACCGCTGGCGTTGATGCGCGGACCGATACGATAAGAGACATCGACAGAGGTCAGGACGCCACCTGGCTCCATGCCACTGACGGCGATGAGTGCGCGGACGCCTGGTCGGCGGGCTTCCCCGAGGGCGCGCAAACCATGCGCAGCAAGGATACGGTTTTCGGCGACCAACGGCACGAGGTCAGCAATCGTGCCGAGTGCCGCTAGATCGAGGTAATCCTTCACCTGAATCTGCGTGCCACGTTCGTCTCCTGCGAGACGCAGCACCTTAAGGAGGCCATGCACGAGTTTAAAGACGAGGCCCGCGGTACAGAGCGACTGCCAAGCCGCCTCGGGGGCATCATTCACTCGCGGGTTAACTAAGATACAACCGACCCGGGGCTCCTTGGCGGTATGGTGGTCCACCACGATGACATCGACGCCTTCGGCCTTCAGGCGATCGATTTCGGGCTTTGAGTTCGTGCCGCAGTCTAAGGCAATGAACAAGGAAGGCTTAGCCTCAGCTAGGACGCGATCCAGCGCAGCCATCGAAAGGCCATAGCCTTCTTCTAAACGACGCGGCACGAAATGGGCGGGGTCCGCACCGAGCCGGCGCAGGAGATGCACTAGCATGGCGGTGCTCGAAACCCCATCGACGTCGTAGTCACCCAAGATGGCGATGCGCTCACCTTGGTTGACGGCACGGACGATGCGTTCGGCGGCTTCGCGGAGCCCGCCGACGGCGAAAGGATCAGAGACATGTGCCAGCTGCGGACGCAGGTGACGCTCCGCCTCCGCCTCGTCGGGGAAGGCACGAGCGAGAACGTAGGCGACGGGGTCGCTGACTCCAAGCGAGACCGCGATACGCCGGGCAAGCCCAGCATCCGCGGCCCGGTATAACCAGGCGGCCATAAGCGTAGATTACGACCTGACCTCAGGCGTCAGAACCGGCCTCCCACGAGTAGCTCTTGGGTAGTTCAGCGTCGTCGACGCCTTTGCGTTCACCCTTGTGCCACCAGTAGAAGATCGGACTGGCAATGAAGATGGAGGAGAAAGTACCGGTGAGGACACCGTAGATGAAGATTTCGCCGTAGAGACGGACATCGCCGGCACCGAAAACGAAGAGCGCCACGGCACAGAGGAAGACGGTCGCCGAAGTGAGGATCGTACGGGACAGCGTCCGGTTAATAGCCATGTGGATGATGTCGCGCAGCGAACGGCTAGGGTTACTCTCCAGTTCCTCGCGGATACGGTCAAAGACGACGATGGTATCGTTGATCGAATAACCGATGATCAAGAGAATCGCAGCGATGAGCGTCGCATTGAACTGGCCACCGAAAAGCACGAACATCGCTACCGTCATTAAGACGTCATGCAGGGTCGCCACCATGGCGGCGACGCCGAAGCCAGACTCAAAACGCAGGGTAACATAGATGCCAATACCCAACAGGGCGAGGAGCACGGACCAAATCGCGTTCACGCGAAGTTCACTACTGACGGAACCGCCGACGGCCTCGCGGGAAAGCAGCAACTGGTCGACCGGGCGAGCGGGGTCCTTGAGGCACTCGGGGTACTGAGACTTGAGGGTAGACACAATCAAGGTAACGTTCGCGAAGTCACCCTTCGTCCGATCCTTCGTTAGCTCGGTTTCAATCCGCAGGGTTGGTTCACCTCCGCCGACTGGAATCTGTACCGATACCGTCGTATCGGGTAGGCCTAAGCCCTCTGCCAGGCGGACCACGCGACCCGTGTCGACCTTAGCACCAGGAGCGACGGCCACCAAGGCCGACTCGCCGCCCTTAAAGTCCTTACCGAAGGCATCCTTGCCTTTAAAGAAAAGGAGGCCGAGGCCGAAAACGATGATAACCCATGCACCCACAAAGGCCATGCGGGAGTAGTTGAGGAAAGGGATATCAATCGTCGGACGGAAGACCGGCAAACCAAAGACCCGGCTCATCACACCGCGCGACAGCGCGAGCTCCTGCAGACCACGGCAGGTGATCAAGGAGGTGAAAACAGTCGTGAAGATACCGATCGTCAAAGTGATACCGAAGCCGCGAATGGGTCCCGAGCCCATGAAAACGAGAATCAACGCCGTCAAGAGCGTCGTCAGGTTAGCATCGATGATGGTCCAGGTGGCGCGGGCGTAGCCTTCACGCAAGGACATCGCACGATCCTTACCCAAAGCGGCTTCCTCACGCACGCGCTCGAAGATCAAGATATTAGCGTCCACCGCCATCCCGAGCGTCAGCACGAGAGCGGCGACACCGGGCAAGGTAATCGTCGCGCCCAAGAAAGCCATCGCACCCAAAATCATCAGCAAGTTTAGCACCATCCCGAGGATAGCGATAAAGCCACCCCAGACGTAGAAGCCGACCATGAAGAGAATGACGAGGCCGATGGCGACCAACGAGGCGACGACCGATTTCGACTGGGCATCCTTGGCGAGCGAAGGACCGACCGAGGTCACGTCCTGGGTGATGAGGGGGAACTCCAGCGGGTTATTGAGGACAGAAGCCAGTTCGAGGGCCTCTTCACGAGAGAAGGAACCGGTGATGGTGGCGCCGGTGCTGCGGATGGCTTCCTTAACGGTCGGGGCGGACTGGAGCTGGCCGTCGAGAACGATGGCCAGCTGACCGACACCGCGGGTGTTGCCTTCAGAAATCTTCGCCGTGAGGTCACCGAACTTCTTCGACCCCTCGTCGGTGAAGTTCATGCTGACATAGAACGACAGACCGTCGTCGGAGCGGGCCGAGGAAGACTTAATGATCTTACCGGTGGCGTCGGCCTTCTTGCGGACGTAGTAACGCTGCGTGGTGACCTCGCCCGTGCGGCGGTCAACATTGCGCTCGGTCAGGACCTCATAGGTGGCGATGGCGCCATTCTCATCCTGCAGCGCCTTGGTCGAACGCTCGCGGTCGGTGGGCGCCGGGCGCTCTCCGCGGTAGACTTGACGGAACTCCAACTTGGCCGGCTTCTTGAGCGCGTCCATGATGTCGGGGTTGTTGGCGGCGTCTTCGCCGGGCAACTGGATTTCCAAAGACAAGTCGCCGACGGGACGGATAACGGGCTCGGCGACGCCGAAAGCGTTGACGCGTTGCTCCATGACCGTGATGGCCTGCGCCACCATCTGGGCCGGGGCCATACTCGTCTTGTCGCTACTGGACTTCTCGCCAGACTCGACGCCCGACGGGTCGACCTTAAGCGTGAACGCCACGCCGCCTTGCAGGTCGAGGCCCAGTTTGAGCTTACCTTGCGAAGCGAGCAGTTGCTGCTTCAGAACGAGGATGTTACGCTTCGACTGATCGGGTTCGCGGACAAAATCCTTCTCGTTGTAGAAAAACGGGAGGAGATCCACGCCACTAGGGCGACCCTTGCCTTCACCAATATCACGGAGAGCCTGGTAATAGGAGACCGACTTTTGATCGGCCGGCACGGCCGCATCCTTGTAGTCACGGAAGCGCTTCTTGGCTTCGGCGTGAATCTTTTCGAAGGCCGGCTGATCCTTGATGACCTGCGTCGGGATGAATTCCTCGAGAGGGGTTGGAGAGAGGGGGTAGAACTCGTACACGGCAACTGCCAGCGCGAGAACCGATACCGCCACCTTCCAGAACCAAGTCCTGGATGTCATGGGTATGTCGTGGTTAAAGGGTGGACGAATTAGGCCTGGATGGCCTTAGCGCCTTCCTCGGCTTTGCCGACGATGGCCGACTTATGGACGACCATGCGACCGCTCTCGAGTTCGATGGTCACGCGGTCATCCTTGAGGTGGTAGACCTTGCCGTAGATGCCGTTGGCCAAGATGACCTCGGCGCCGACCGCGAGTTCGGACTGCAGCTTTTCGCGCTCCTTCTGTAGCTTGCGCTGGGGGGCGACAAAGAAGAAGTACATGGCTGCGATGAAGAGCAGCATCGGGGCGAAACTCAGCAACGAGTCCCCCAGAGAGGGAGCAGCTGTCGCATCTGCCGCAAGTACCTGAATACTAATGGTTTGAATGTTAATCATTGTTGTTTTGTTTGGAAATGGGGGCTGAGAACCCCTTGAAATGAGGCGAAAAGGCAAAAAGGCAAGCCCCAGCTCGGGTCGGAATGGTTTTGCTAACCCCCTCAGAGGAGGTCAGTGTGAATAACTCAATCCATGAACGAAGCCTCCCAGGAGCCTGATTCAGTTGCTCCCCATGCGCTAGCCAAGCCGCTCACGCTTGCAGCGACCATCGCCGCACTGGGAGTGGTCTTCGGGGACATCGGCACGAGCCCGCTCTACGCCTTCAAGGAGTGTCTCCGGGTTAAAGACGCGGCGGGTAATTTCTTAGGGGTCAGTATGGTCGTCCCTACCCTCTCCTTGATCATTTGGTCCCTGATCTTGGTGGTGATGTTCAAATACGTTCTCTTGGTCATGGAAGCCAACGAAGACGGCGAAGGCGGCATCATGACTTTAGTCTCCTTGGCCTCCAGTAAAGATCCGGCCAAGGGCAAACGAAAGCACCGCAGCTTCCTCGTCCTACTGGGCGTCTTTGGGGCGGCCCTACTCTACGGGGATGGCGTCATCACGCCGGCTATCTCCGTGGTCTCTGCCCTGGAAGGGGTCAAAGAAGCCAACGAGCGTCTCCATGGCCCGCTGGGGCCAGAATTTCTAAAATACTTCATCCCCGCCGCCGCGATCATCATCCTCGGGGGGATTTTCTGGCTGCAAAAAATCGGCACCGGCAAGGTCGGCCTTTACTTTGGGCCCATTACGATGATTTGGTTCATCGTCATCGGTGGACTCGGAGCGCTCGCCCTCGTGCTCAATAGCCAAGTCTTCGGCGAAATCATCTGGGCCTTAAACCCGCTCGAAGGGATTAAAATGCTACTGGAGCGCCCGACCATGGGTATCCTCATCCTCGGGGCCGTCTTTCTCTCGGTCACTGGGGCAGAAGCCCTGTACGCCGACATGGGGCATTTTGGGCAAAAACCTATTCGCGCCGCCTGGAGCTTCATCGTCTTCCCGGCATTAATCTTAAACTATTTTGGCCAAGGCGCTTGGGCGCTCGCGCACCCAAATGAGTTGCTGACCGCGGGCTTTAATCCGTTCTTCAACATGGCGCCGAACTGGGCGCAGATTCCCCTCGTAGTCATTGCGACGCTCGCCGCCATCATCGCGTCCCAAGCCCTTATTGCTGGCGCCTTCTCCATCACGATGCAGGCCATCCAGCTCAATTACCTTCCCCGGATGCGGGTCGAGCAAACCTCCGATGTGGAATCAGGCCAAGTCTACGTCCCGATCATCAACTGGTTACTGATGATTGGCTCCATGTACCTCGTCCTGCACTACGAGAACTCGGAAAACCTCGCCAGCGCCTACGGTATCGCCGTGAGCCTCACGATGCTTGTGACGACGATTCTCTTCGGGCAGTATGTGCGCCATCGCCTCAAGATACCGTCCGTGGCGGCCTACGCCCTCCTCTCCCCTTTCATCATTCTTGAGCTGCTTTTCGTCCTGGGAAATACGCATAAAATCCTCCCCAATGGCTGGATGCCTTTAGCCATCGGGGTCGTGGTTTACTACCTCATGAGCGTATGGAACAAGGGGCGGATTGCGATGAAGCAGAAGCTGCAGCTTGGGGCGGGTAACGAAGAATGCGGTCTTTTCCTCGACAGCGTCGAAGAGCATTTCAACCAAGGTAAGATGAGCCGAGTCAAGGGGACCGCCATTTACCTTGCGGGCTCAACCAAGGCCGTGCCGATGGCCTTGGCACATAACCTGAAGCATAACAAGGTACTACACGACCACATCATCATCGTGACGCTCAAGGTCGACGATGGTCGCGCGATCGTCCCAACGGCCGAGCGCGTCCGCTTTGATATGCGCCGACCGAAATTCTGCCGCCTCGATGGCCACGAGGAATTCCCGGCCGTGCTCTCCGTCACGGGTGTCTTTGGGTTCCGCGAAAAACAAGACGTCTTCACCGTCCAAGAGGCAGCCTTTAAGGAACTGGGCATCAACCCAAGCGGTCTCGACACCACCTACTTCCTCAGCCGCGAGACCATCGTCCGGGCCACGTCTGGCATCTCCCTCGATACGGTGCAGGAAAAGCTCTTCGAGGTGCTCAATCGCAATTCCCTTTCGGCGACGGCTTACTTCAACCTGCCGCCCGGCCGCGTGGTCGAGCTGGGCATGCAGGTCGAACTCTAAGCGCTCAGCGCGCGGGGGACTCGAACCGAAAGACAAACGCCTGCGCGCAGGGGTGGTTCTCTTCGTCCGCCATCTCCCGCGGGGTTTCAATCACGCAGACGGCGCCGAGCTGCTCCCACGGTAACGGCTCCGGCCAACCGAGCATCGTGATACGCGTACCGGGCACTGGCCGAAGGGCCTTGGTGCGGACCTGCTTACCCGGCCAGCCATCGCTGATGAGGTAGGTGATACGGCCATTGGCCGAACGCGTGAAGGTGAAAGGGCCTTCCGGCGACAGGGCCGGGCTGACGTGCGTCAGGGCCTCGGCATTGACGTTTAACCACAGCTCTACGTACAGGAAGTAGTCAGACTGCACCGGATCAGTCGGCGTCAGGGCCTTGTGGGGATCAGCCTCCACCCTGCCCGCGGCGATATCCGCAATCAGCAACCGTAAGGCCTCTTCCTTGGTCTCCGGCACAGACCGGCAGGCCACCAAAAGCAAAACAGCCATCGGAATCCAGATGGCTGCTCGCGACTTCATGCGAAACCTTACTTAGCCCCTTTGCTCTTAGCAACCAGTGCGTAGAACCGGTCGAAAAGAATGTCGGCGTCGTTCGGGCCAGGGCCGGCTTCCGGGTGATACTGTACAGAGAAGACGGGCTTATCCTTGAGGCGCAGTCCGGAGACGGTGTTATCGTTTAGATTTATTTCCGTGACGACGGCGCCGCAACGGTCGAGCTCGTCGGCCTTGGAAGCGAAGCCGTGGTTCTGGGCGGTGATCGAAACGCGACCTTCTTCGGTGTTCTTGACGGGCTGATTGCCACCGCGGTGCCCGAACTTCAACTTGTAGGTCGTGGCACCGATGGCGTGCGTGATGATTTGGTGACCGAGGCAGATACCAAAGACCGGGTAGGTCTCGATGAGATCCTTCACGGCTTCGTGCGCATACTTGAGGGCCGCGGGATCGCCCGGGCCGTTCGAAAGGAAGACGCCGTCCGGGTTATAGGCGCGGATGACCGAGGCCGGGGTCGTGGCCGGGAAGACCTGCACATCAAA
>CAMDWM010000077.1:0-7516 GCA_945878755.1 Akkermansia muciniphila | reverse complement strand
TCGGAGGGCGCGAGCGCCGGCTCGAGTTCGCTCAGGCGCTTCTCGAGTGCGACCAGGCGGTCGGAGATCTTAGCAGGATTGCTGGAGACCTGGATGATCTCGCGACCGGTTGCGGTCTCGAAGAAACGGACCTCTCCCAACCAGTTGCTGGAGACGAAGGTCTTGGAGTCGTAGAGTCCGACGACCTTGGCGACTTGGTCAGCCTGTTTGATTCCCTGAGCATGCTCGAGTCGCTTACCGTCGACGCTCCACATGGCGGTGGTGCCGTCGGCTCCGCACGAAATCAGGCGGCCGTCAGGCAAGAAGGAGACGGACTGCACGTTGCCGCCATGGGCGCCCCAGGTAGCGACCTGCTTGCCGGTCTTCATCTCCCAAGTGGTGATGATTCCGTCGGCGGAACAGCTGGCGAGGATGTTGGAGTCGGCGCGCCAAGCGAGGTCGGTGACGCTTCCCTTATGCTGACCGAGATTGTAGAATTCGCCGCCGTTGTCGGCTTCCCAGACATAGACGTTCCCGTTGCGGTCAGAGGTCGCGAGCAGGATGCCGTCCGGACTAAAGTCGGCGCCAGTCACCCACTCGGTGTGCTTGGCGATCATGTAGAGCTGCTCGCCCGTAGCGACGTCGAAGCACTTCACCTTCTTGGTGTTGGTAGCGAGGACGACCTTGCCATGGTCCGGCGAGATGTCGGCCGACATCACCTGGTCGAACTCTTTGCCGATCTCAGTGACACGCTTACCCGTTTTGACGTCCCAGACGATGGCGTGGCCGATTTTGCCACCGCGACCGCCGCCCATGATTAGCAATGAGCCGTTGGCGCTGAATTTCAGCGAGCGGGCATAACCTTCAGCATAGGGCAAGATGCCTGCGAGGTCGTGCGAGTCGGTGTCGTAGAGGAGAATCTGCTTCTGTCCGGCGACGGCGAGGAGCGAAGTCCAAGGGCTCGCCGCCATGGCGATGACCGCGGAAGTACGCGGCGTCACGATGACGGGCTCGAGCAACACGTTTTCGGGACGGGCCACCGCGCCGGTGGGCTTACCGGCGCCGCCAGCGAAAGAAAGGTCAACCTTAGGCTTATTGGAAGCCTTGGCCACGCTGCCCTTGGCCTGGAGTACGCCGCCCTCGATCCACTTGGAGAGCATCGCGAGATCCTTAGGTTCGAGCGGTGCGCCTTCCGGCGGCATGAAAGGCTCTTCCTTCTTCGTGCTGCAGGTCCAGAGCCGGCTACCGGAAGGATTACCCGCATCGACGACCGCGCCGCCGCTGCCGCCGTTCATGAGGCCAGCATAGCTGGTGAGTTCGAGGCCGCCCTTCTTCTTATCAGGATTATGGCAGGAGAAGCACTTGTTCTCGAGCATCGGCCGGATGTGGTCGTCGTAAGTGAGTTTCTCGTTCTCCTGCGCCCAGGAGGCGGCAGAGACCAACCCCGCCGCCAAGATAAGGCAACGACGGGTCAGCCAACGAAAACTAGGGAAGGCGGAGGACATGCGGACGGAAAGATCAGTGGTTGAAGTAGAATTCCTTCGAGTTCATCAGCGCCCAGAAGGCGTCTTCAAGCACCAGCCGACGATTGGCAGGATCGGCCGCGATGGCGGCGCTTATGGACTTCGCTTCGACCGCAGCGGGCATTCGTCCGAAGACACGGAGGAAGAGTTCGGTGATGATTTCGTCATCCTTCTTGCCGGCCGTGACCATCTTCTCGACCACCTGGCCGCGGCGGATGCGGTCGTTGACGGCGTCGCCGTTCATCAGGTGCAGCGCCTGGGACAAGTTCGGATCGGTCTTCACCTCAGTCGAGGCAACGGACTCGCGCTTCGAGCGGCCGAAAGTCTCGAGGAAGTAGTTCGAGACGGCCCCGTCAGCGATCTGGACCGCGCGGGCGCCGAGCGGGAGCCCCTGGAACTTGTTCGGGGTCTCGGTGATCTGGGAGATGGCGTCGAGGAGCACCTCGGCGCGGACGCGCCGGACCTGAGCACGGGCGAAGTTCAACTTATCGTTGGCGTTCGTCTCATTGGTCTTCGAGCTACGCTGGTAGGCGGCCGAAGCGGTGATATCACGGACGAGCTGGCGGACGTCGTACTTGTACTCGGTGAGGTGGGAGGCTAGCTCATCCATCAGGTCGGTATTCGAGGGCGGGTTCGAGACGCGGACGTCGTCGACCGGATCCACGACGCCAACCCCGAGGAAGTGGGCCCAGACGATGTTGGCGATATTACGCGCGAAGTAGGGATTACGCGGAGAGGCGAGCCACTCGGCCATCACGCGACGGCGGTCGTCACCGGGCTTGAGCTCAGGCTCCTCGCCCCCGAGGAACTTCGGCTTCACGTTCTTCTTGGTCAGGAAGTGCTGGGACTCGCCGCCCTTGCTATTGAAGACAATGACCTCCTGCGGGTCGTCGGTGGCCTTGCGGCCGATCTGCGCGAAGAAGGCGTTGAAGCCGTAGTAGTCGTTCATCGTCCAACGGTCGAACGGATGGTTGTGGCACTGGGCACACTGGAGCCGCATGCCCATGAAGACCTGGGCGACGTTCTCGGACAGCTTGAGTCGGTCGAGTTCGCTCTGGTAGTAGTTCACCGCGGGGACGGACACCGTACCGCCGTTGGCCGAAAGCAGTTCGACGACAATCTCATTGATCGGGCGATTCTTGCCGATCTCATCGGCCATCCAGTTGTAGTAGAGCAGCGCGTTCTTATAGAACGGCGGGACGTTGTTGTTACCGGCGATGCCGGAACGGATCTGGAGTAGTTCGGCCCACTTCATCACCCAGAGCTCAGTGAACTCCTTGCGCTGCAGGAGCGTCTCGACGAGCAGCTTACGCTTGTCGGGATGTTTGTCCGCGATGAAGGCCTGGAGTTCGGCCGGCTTGGGGTAGAGTCCCACGACATCGATGTAGACGCGGCGGACGAACTCCTCGTCGGTGCAGATACCCGAGGGTACGATGCGCAGACGGTGGAGGCGCTCGTTGACGGCCTTGTCGACATAGTTCACTTCGGCCACCTTCGGACGCTCGTAGACGAGGCCCTTCGGGATGACAATCGCCTGGGCGGTGACACTGAAGACGTCAAAACGCGCGAGCATGAAGGCCGCGCCACGATCACCCGACTTCACGAGGCCGTCCTTACCGATGGAGGCGACGGGGTCGTTGTTCGACATGAAAAGCGCGAGATTGGTCACATCACGGTCGGTACCGTCAGAATAGGTCGCCCGGACGGTGATCTGCTGGGTAGCGGCCTTACCTTCGAGGACGATCTGCTTCGGGAAGACCTCGATACCCGTCACCTTGGCGATGCCCGGGGCGTCGTCCTTGGCGCCATTGGAGATCCACTCGAGGATGGTCTTGTTGTACTGGGAATCGGCCTCGTAGAGCTTGTTGCCAGAGTGCGGCACGGTGCCGACGGCCTTCTCGACCATCGTGCTTTCCTCGGGGATGGCGAGGTTGATACGGCGGCCAATCATCTCACGGGTGAGGCGGATGTAGTCACCGTCCGGATCCATACCAAAGAGGGAGAGACGGAAACCATCCTTACCGCGGGCGGCGCCGTGGCAGCCGCCGCTATTGCAGGTGGCGCGCAGGAAGACCGGCATGACGTCCTGACGGAACGAGACCGCGCGATCTTTCTGACCGTCCTTGACCGCGACGGGGATACGGGCGGTGAGTCCGCCGAGCGCGGCGACGACTTCGGTCTTGCCGGCTTCAGTCACGGCATGGACGGAGTAGCCGTCGAACTTGGCGACCTTCTCATCAGCGACCTTGAGGTCGGCGAAGGCGGTGACGTCGCGCGTGGTGGCGTCCTTGAAGGTGGCGAAGACGACGAGGCGATGGAAGTCGCGCTTGGTCTCGAGGCTGATGGATTCGGGGAAGATTTCGAGCTTCTCAAGCGTCGCGAGTTTCTGCGTGAGCTCGGCCTTGGCTTCTTCCTTCGACTTGTCCTTGGCGGCGAGCACGACACCGGCGGGCCAGACAGCGCCTTCGGCGACCCAGCGGCGGATCACATCGATCTCGGCGGCCGGCAGCGGGCCGTTCTTGGGCGGCATGATATCGTCATGCTCCTTCGGCAAAGTGAGGCGCTTGATGAGTTCGCTCTTTTCCGCGTCGACGCCGATGAGGGCGTGGCCACCTTCTCCGCCCTTGAGGAAGGCCTCGCGGGTGGTCATGAGCAGCTTACCCTTGGTCTTGTCCGGGTTGTGGCACTCCAGGCACTTGCCCTCGAAGATCGCGCGCACCTCGTCGAAGGCGACGGGGGCGGCGGAAGCGAGCGACGTCAGGCCGACGGCGAGCAGGGTGAGCAACGGAAGGCGGGGACGGAAAGACATGGTTGGGAAATCAGTTCTTGGGGGCTTCGTTTTTCTGGCGGAGCTGTTCGAGACGAGAAAGGGCGGCAGGAGCGGCGGCCACCGGGGCAGCAACCTTGGCGACGGACGGCGTGGCCGCCTTGGCGACCGGCGCAGGTGCGGCTTTACGGGCGGCGTCAAGGCGCAGGATCGACCCACCCGCTATGCGGTGCGTGGCGAAGCCCTTACCGACCGGGATATCAACCTGGACGAACATGTTCGCCACCTTGCCGATGCGCGATTTTTCGTCGGTCTCGACGGTGAAGCGGAGTTCCTTGGTGTCCTTCGTCACCTTGATGGGCGCGATGCGGATCGTATCGGGGGCGCCGACGAGCTGGGCGACGGCCTCTCCCTCGAACGGACGGGTCACCTCGAAGTTGGTCGCCATCACGCCGGGCGTGCCGACCTCGAGCGCGGTGAGCGCAATGGCGTTGGCGGCGACGTACGGAGCCTCGGTCGCCAGTTCGGCGAACGGCGAAGCATTGTAGACATTGCCCTTACCAGCGGTGGCCTCGCCTTGCACGACGAACTTCCACGGCTTCGTATCGACGTTGGCGTTGGCGTTAAGCTGAAAGACGCACTCGGTGGCGTCGGCGCCGATGGTCTGCTCGCCGAGCGAGGAGACGCCCGGAGGCGTCCAGCACATGAAGACGCGGATGGCTCCCTTGAAACCTTCCTTACGCTTGGCGATCACCTTGAGGTTGAAGACGCCATTACGGACGAGCGGGGTTTCGGGCTTCTGAATCTCCAGGGAGTAAGGCGCCTCATCCACGACGGCGACCGGCAGTTGGTCTTCGAGGCCCTGATAGTAGATGGTATTACCAATGCGCACGATGTCATAGGTGCGACGCATCTGGCCGACGATCTTGTTATTGGGATCCTTCGGTTGGAGGAGAGGCGTGACGATGGCGCCGCCATGAGGGGCATCCGCGGCGGCCTCGAGTACGAGCGGCACGCCAGGCAGGTCACCCGGCGCAGCATCTTCGAGCAGCTTCACGCCAGCCGGAAGATTCTTGAGTTCAAAGCGGTAGTCACCGCCGACGCCGTTGCGGGTGAAGTTCTCGAGCAGCACCATGCGGCCACCCTTGGGCACGGCCATGAACTGGCGGTAGCTGGTATCGTTCACGGTGTAGTCCGGCGAGGCGAACGTCAGGCTCGGCTGCGAGGCCACCATCTCGATGCGGTACACGAAGTTAGCTCCGCCACGCTCCAAGTGGTCGGCGATGCGGACCGTGTAAACGCCGTCGACCGAAGCGGTGATCTTGAAGCGGGAATCCAGGCGGCGCATACCTCCGCCATCATCGTTGCCGACGAGCGAAGCGCCCTTAGGGGAGTAGATATTGACGATCGGATCGAGGGGCGAACCCAGGATCTGGGCGAGGGCGCGGCATTCGAAGACCTGGCCCTTCTTGAGGGGGACGCGGAAACAATCGACGTCGCCGGGCTTCTCGATGATGCCGTTGAGGGCATAGGCCGAGGCGTCGACGGCGAGGGTACCCTTCTCGAAAGTTTCGTTCGGCTCGGCCTCGAGGGTATTGTCGATGGTCGAGAGGCGGAAGAGGTTGCCGGAAGGCGCGGGCGACTGGGACTTCGGGTAAAGGACGAACTCGGCGTCATTCTCCGTCGGCAGGACGAGTTCCTCCGCGAAGGAATCGCGCGACTCGACGAAACGCACGTTGAGCTTGGAGCCGAGCTTGCCACCGGCGGGGTAAATCGCGTCAGGGCGACGGAAATCGCCGACATGGAGCCGGTAGTAAGAATTAGCGGAGCCGCGGTAGGAAGATTCGCGGACCATCACGTAGTAATCGCCGTCGTATTCCGCGGTGAAGGAACAATAGCCGTCCTGGCGGTGCAGAATCGTGTCGTCGGAGAAGGCCTTCTCGAACTTATCCTTGTCGAGGATGGCGATGTACGGATCGAGCGCGCCGTTGGGAATCGCGGCGAGGCGAAGGCCGTCGACCTGGACGCCGATGCGCTGACCCTTCTTGACGGCGACCTTGTAGTAATCGACGTCCTCGGCGAGGATGACGCCTTCGACGGTCTGGTTGAGCGCGATCGGCTGGGCCGTGGCGAACTCGGTGTTGGGCTCCTTCTCCTCGACGTTCGCGAAGGGGCTCGCGAAGAACTGGCGCATATGCGAGATGCCGGACTTCGTGCGCACGCGCATGACGTGGTTGCCGGCGCGGACGGACTTATCGATCGAGAGCGTCAGTTCCACCTTGTTGCTGGCGCGGCTCTCGACGCTCTTCACCTTGAAGCCAGGGGTGTAGAACATGAGGTCCTCGAAATCATCGAGCTGGGCCCCGGCGATCGTGAGTTTGACGTCGGCGCCGATCTGGCCGCCGTGCGGCTTCAGCGAGGACATGCTGGGATAGGCCGCCCATGCGGTGAGCGGGGCGAGCAGGAGCGCGGCAAGGTGACGGAACTTCATAAAAACGTTTCAGCGGGGCGCAGCCCGCCCGCCGCACCGAAAGGTGGGCGGATGGGGATTAGGCGCCGGTTCAGGCCAACCAGTCGGTCATGATGCGACCGCCATTGACGATGTCGATCGGACGGCCGCCATCCGACATGATGCGCTTATCGGCGTTGATGCCGAGGACGCGGTACATGGTCTTGGCCAAGTCTTCCGGGCCGACCGCATCGCGGTCCGGCTCGCCACCGAGAGCGTCGGAGGCGCCATGGATATAACCTTCCTTCATGCCACCGCCAGCCATGGCGACGGAGAAGACGCGCGGCCAGTGGTCGCGGCCGTTCGTTCCGTTGATCTTCGGCGTACGGCCGAACTCGGAGCTGACGAGGACGAGCGTGCGCTTGAGCATGCCGCGGTCCTGGAGGTCGGTGATGAGGCGGGCGAAAGCCTGGTCGAAATTCGGGGCCTGACCGTCGAAGGCGCTCTTGATGTTCGAGTGGTGATCCCAGCCGCCGAAGGTGACGGAGACCATGCGGACGCCGGCCTCGACGAGGCGGCGGGCAAGGAGGAAGCGCTGGCCGGCGGTGTTGCGGCCGTATTCATCGCGCAGCTTGTCGGACTCCTTGGAGAGGTCGAACGCCTCGCGGGCCTTGGCGCTGCTGACGAGGCCGTAGGCGGCCTGCTGGAAGCTGTCCATGGCGCCGATGGCGTCGGACTTCTCGGTGGCGCGGAAATGTTCGTCGACGGCGGCGAGCATGCTGCGGCGGCGATCGAAAC
>CAMDWM010000076.1:0-7549 GCA_945878755.1 Akkermansia muciniphila | reverse complement strand
GTCGTGCTCCGCATCTTCTCTCCCGAATCCTAAACGGATGGCTCTTATCGTCCAAAAATACGGCGGAACCTCCGTCGGCACTGTTGACCGCATCCAAAATGTTGCGGCCAAAATCAAGGAACAGTGGTCCAAGGGTAACCGCTTGGTCGTCGTCGTCTCCGCCCGTTCCGGCGTGACCAACGACCTCATTAGCCGCGCGAAGGCGCTCATGCCTTTACCAGACGAACGCGAGATGGACGTCCTCATGGCCGTTGGCGAACAGGAGACCATTGCGCTGACCGTCATGGCCCTCCATGCCATCGGCGTACCCGCGGTTTCCCGTACGGGTGCCCAGGCTGGCATCTTCACGGACGACATTCATACCCGCGCCCGCATCACCCGCATCACGGGGGGCGACCTACTTGAGCGCCTCGAAGAAGGCAAAGTCGTCGTAGTCGCTGGCTTCCAAGGCGTCACCGATAAAGGCCAAGTCACCACGCTCGGTCGCGGGGGCTCCGACCTCACCGCCATCGCCGTCGCGGCTTCCATTAAGGCCGACCTCTGCCAGATCTTTACCGACGTCGATGGCGTCTACACCGCCGACCCTCGCATCGTCCTCGCCGCCCGCAAGATGCAAGAGCTCTCCTACGAGGAGATGCTCGAGCTCGCTTCCAGCGGCTCCAAGGTCATGCAGTCGCGCTCCGTCGAGTTCGCCCAAAAATATAACGTTCCCTTCGAAGTCCGCTCCTCCTTTAACGACCAACCTGGTACCATCGTGAAAGCCATCGCCAAAACCCTTGAAGACGCGGCTATCGCCGGTGTCGCCCTCGACCGCCTGCAGACCCGCGTGACAGTCTCCGACCTCCCGGACAACCCGCAGGCCATCGCCGCCATCTTCGACGACCTCGGCGAAGCCGGCCTGAGCGTCGATATGATCATCAAGAACCTGGGCAAGGACGGTAAGTCCAACCTCACCTTCTCCGTGACCACCGACCAGTATGTCCGGGTCGAAAAGGTCGTCGGCCAGACGCTCAAGAAGCTCGGTAGCGGCTCCGTTCGTTCGGCGGGCGAAATCTCCAAGCTTTCCATCGTTGGCGTCGGAATGATTTCCCACCCCGGCGTGGCTGGTACACTCTTCAAGGCACTGGCTTCAGTCGGCATCAACAGCGAGCTCATCACGACCTCCGAGATTAAGATCTCGGTCGCCCTGGACCCCGCCAAAGCCGATGCCGCCGTCCGCGCCGTGCACACGGCCTTCGGTTTGGACAAGGCCTAAGGCCGACACTCCCCTCTTGCCCGCGGGTGTTTCTCCGACCAATGTCGGGGGAATGTCGCGTGCCGCCTCCGTCGCCCTGCTGACCCTTGCCCTTGGCTGGGCCGGGCTAGGCTTCGCCCAAGACCTTCCGCCGACCGCACTCAACAACCAGCCAGTCCTACCCACGGCGGAAAACCCACGGCAACGCACCTTGCTGGAATTAGCCGACGAAGCCCTGGCCGCGGGTCTCTCCACGACGGCCGCCCAACTTTACAGCGCTTCACTCACGACTCCGGGCATCACCAGCAAGGAACGTGAACGTGCCTCCCTGGGCCTTGCCGCCGGGCAGATAGAGCGCACTAAGGTAACCGAAGCGAAGGCCTCGCTCAAGGGGCTACCCGAGTCCCCGCGCAAGGCGCTCTACGACGGCCTCATTGCCCTGCTCGAGAACGACCTCACCGCCGCGACCGTCGCGGCTGAAAAAGCTGCGCCCGAACAATTACCACCTAACGAGATTGCTTGGGGACACGCCCTGCGCGCCCTCATCGCTACAGCGAAAGGCGATAGCCTCGGCGTGAACACGCACCTCGCTAACGCCACGCGGACCGCGGTCTCCGAAGAACAGCGCCAGCGCATTGAAGTCCTTTCCTTCCGCGCTTCCATCATCGCCGGCAAAGTCGATGACGTGACGATTTCTGTCCTCCGGGAGCGCGCCGGCAATGCCAAGGGCTCGCCGCTGGCTTTTGCCTTCTCGCGTAACCTCGCGCTCGCCCTGGCCCGCAAGGACCGTCGCGTTGAGGCCGTCAATGCACTCAAGGAAGCGGCGCCGCTCCCAGATACCCGCCAAGCGGAAGCCGACCTCCTCTGCGGCCTCATTCTCGGCTACGAATCCGCAGAGGGCCGACGCTTCTTACAACTAGCAGCGAAGAACCCGTCGAATCCCTCCGTCCGCCTCACCGCCCTCCGCGCCCTCGTGGCCGCCGCCGCGGATGCCAAGCCAAGCGACGCGAAGGCGATCGCGAATGAGGTCTATGACTTCCTCATGAAACGGCCCGAGGGCCAACTGAGTTTCGAATGCCCGCGCGACCCCGCCGTTCTTGACGCGATTCACCTAGCGCGGGCCCAGTTAATGCTGGTCGCTGGCAATCGCGAGAAGGCCCGCCAAGCGGCGTCGGACTTACTTAAAGACGTCCCCGGCAGCCCCTTGGCCCGCGAAGCCACGCGTACGTTAGCGCTCACCGCTTGGGGCGATGGCTCCTATCGTCTCGCGTCCTCTTTCCTGAATACCTTGGCTGAGGGCAAGACGGGTATCCCGCGCGATGTCTTACGCACCGTCTCCGCGGACTGTCTTTTCTTAGCTGCAGATTACGCGCTCGCCGAAAAGGCTTACGCCGCGATCCAGACCGAAACCGAAGGCGCTGACCTAGCCACCTCCGCCTTCCATCAGCGAGTGCTTTCCTCACTCTCCGCTGCTGGGGACGCCAAACTCTGGAATCATACGGCGGAAATCATCGAAGCCGCCCCACTCAACCCCAAGATTCCCAAGGAGCGCCTGTGGATCGCGGTCTGGCTACTCGTCGAAGACGCCCGCAAAGCTAACCAAACCGAAGAAGCCGCCCGCCTCCTGCAGCGACTCAACCCGTTAATCACGCGCTCCAATACCGACTACGCCCTCCGCTTTGACTGGCAGCGTGCGCTCATCGCCTTAGCCAATCGTGACCCCAGCACGGCCGCACGCCTGGCCGACGACATCGCCCGCCGACTCGACGACCTCCCCGCAGACGCCTCCAGCGAACTTAAGGTCAACGCGCCCAAGCTCCGCGGCCATGTGGCCTTACTCAAGGCTCGCACGGCCTTAGGCGTCGAACCGGGCAAAGGCCTCGCCGACTTGGAAGCACTCCGTAAAAAATACGGCAAGGTCCCCGCCACGGCTTCTTCATACCTCGTCGAAGGCCGCCACCTCGCTGCGCTTGGACGCCATGCCGAAGCCCAAGCACGCTTCCTGGCATTATTCAAAGATTTTACGGGGGATGCTGCGCTTTCCGAATTCGCCGAACTCGGACTCTACGAAGCCGCGGAAGAAGCCGCCCGCCAGGCTCCGGTGGACGGCGAAGAAAAACTAAAAGAAGCCGTCGAGCTGCTGGAGAAATTCATGGAGACCTACCCACAGAGCCCCCTGCTCTTTCGGGTGGCGCTCCGCCGGGCCGAACTCCTTCGCTCGTTGGGCAACTTCGACGGCGCCTTACTCGTCCTCAATCGCTTGATCCGCGAAAAGCCTGACCACCCCTACCGGGCCCAAGCCGAAATGGCGCGGGCTGATTCCTTGCTCGGCCTCGCCGAACTCCGCCGCGACCGCAGAGGCGAGCTCGACCGCCAAAGGGTGGCCATTGCCGCGGCGGCCTACGAAAACGTCGCCATCGCCTGGGCCCGCGACCCGGACACACTGGCCGAGGCCCGCTACAAGCTTGCCCTCGCCCTACTCGAACGCGCCAAGGCCGAATCCAAGAGCGACGCCCCCGGCACCCGCCTCGAGGCCAAGACCGTGCTTGTCCGTGCCCTCGCTTCGCTCCGTCAGAACGGGGCGACCGATGAGACCAGCTTCGGCCCCTCGGGCCGCAACTGGATCGCCAGTTCCATCCTTTTACTCGGCAGTATGCATGAGGAGGAAGGCGATAAAACTGAGGCCATCGCCGTGTATCGACTTATTCCTGAATTGAACCGCGGGCTCGCCCCCGGCGAAAGCCGCCTGCCTGGGCAAGGCGCCGCCGAAAGCAAACTTGCGAGCCTCCGCGCGAGCGGCAATAACCAGCAACCACGATGAACGACCCCTTCTCCTTCCCTGCCGACGCTGGGCCCTTCGTCTGGATCCTGCTGGCCCTCGCCTTCCTCGCGCTCGTCTTCGTCGTGGAGCGTGCCATGTTCTTACACCGTGGCTTGGTGCTTTCTTCCGACTTCATTGAAGGCGTGCGCAATAACCTGCGTGCTGGCCGACCGCTCGAAGCCCTCGCCGCTTGCGAAGAATCGCCCGGCCCAGTCCCGCGCGTGGTGAAAGCCGCGCTCCTGCGCTCCGAAGGCAATGAAGCTGCCATGCGCGCGGCGGCCACCGAAGCGGCCTTGCTCGAGCTGCCCGTACTCGAACGTCGCCTAGGCACCATCTCCGCCATTGGGCGCGTCGCCCCGTTGATCGGCTTAGCCGCAGCCATCTTCTCCGGCTTCCACCTGGCCACCGCCCTGTCCGACGGGAGCGTCTACGCCTCGGCGAAAGGACTCTTCCCTGATATCCTCGCGGCCCTCGCCAACGCTGGCTTCTCGCTCGTCATCGCTGCGGGCTGCTCGCTAGCGCACCACTTCCTGGTTGGTCGCGTGCGTTCGATTGTGACTGAGATGGAAATCGCCGCGCACTCGGTCATTACCTTCGTCCAGCACGAACTCCCCGAGGAGAAGAACCGCAAGGCCTGAAGATGCGCACCCCTCTGGGCATACTTGAGAAGGTCCGGTCCGTCGAACGCGGCGTCGATTTCCTACCATTGGCCTTAGCACTCACGTGCGCGGCCTTAGTCGCGGTGCTCGCCTCGAACTTCGTCTACGCCCCGGGCATGTATGTCGGCTTCGACAACACCCTAGCCGCCGCCACCCGCAACCTCACGACCCCGAAGACCAACGTCGGTGATATGGCCCGGACGGCTACTACGGTGACTTTGATCTCCGCGCGTGGGACCGGGGTCTTTGTCGTGGCTGGCCGCGTGGTCGACCGCGAAGGACTCCGTGCCGAGCTCCAAACCTTATCTAAGAATAAAGCCGCCGTCGCCCGCCCTGTCCTCGTCAAAGCCGATGGCGCCCTGACGATGCAGAGCTTCCTCACGGTCTGTGAACTCGTGCGTTCGGCGGGCTTTCCAGGGGTTCTGATCGCCGCTGACGAACGTTGATTCGCGGTTGCCAGCGGACTGCCGAATAGGCCAATCTGCCGCTTCCGTGTCCGACCCTGCCACTCCAGCCCACTCCACCGATGTGCCTCGCCATGTGGGGATCATCATGGATGGGAACGGTCGCTGGGCGGCCGCCCGCGGACTCCCGCGCCTCGAAGGCCATCGCCGCGGGGCGGAGCGTATCTTCGACATCGTTGACCACTGCATCGACTCAGGCATCGGGACACTGACGATTTTTGCCTTCTCAGCGGAAAACTGGAAGCGCCCCCTCGAGGAGGTCAATGGCCTCTTCAAACTAGGTGAATGGATCCTGCGGGCCAACCTCACGCGGCTCTCGCGTCGCCAGGTCCGCCTCAAGGTTATCGGCGACCTCTCTGCGATGCCCGACTTTGTGCGTATCCCCCTCGAAGAAGCCATCGCCTCGAGTGCTAACCACCAAGCCTTCACCCTCGTCGTCGCCCTGAACTACGGGGCCCGCCAGGAAGTCATCCACGCGGTCCAGCAAATCGCCCAAGAAGTGGCCGCTGGGAAGTTGGCACCGAGCGCTATCGATTGGGCAGCCTTAGAGTCCCGCCTCCAAACCGCCGGCACGCCCGATCCCGATTTAATCATCCGGACCTCCGGCGAATGCCGCCTCAGTAACTTTCTTCTACTGCAGTCGGCTTATGCGGAGATTGTGTTTGCGCCCGTGCATTGGCCCGAGTTCACCAAGGAGCAGTTCCAGCTGGCCCTCGATGAGTTCGCCAAGCGTGAACGCCGCTACGGCCAAACCCCCGAACAACTCCAAGCCAAGCCCACCCCATGAAGCAACGCGCCCTCAGCACCATCGGACTCTGGCTCGTCGTGGGCCTCATGCTGGCGGGCTTCAATGCGTTCGGTCAGGTCAAGCTAGGGGGCTTTCTCCTAATCGCGTTGCTGGGCCTGGGCGCCCAGTACGAAGTTTACGCGATCCTACGTCAAACCGGCGCGAACCCACGCACGACGGTGGGCCTCGCGGCCGGCGCGCTGTTTCTCACCGCCCTGTTTGTGGGCTGGGTCACCTTACCACCGGCCGCGCCTTGGATTGCGCTCGCCTGGGTCGCCATCCTGCTATCGCTGCTGGCTCGTCCGCTCCAGAACCACGAGTGGGTGCTTCGCCTTTCGACCCTCTTCGGCGTGCTCTACGTCCCCTTCCTCCTTGGCTTCCTGGTCATCCTCGCGAGCGAACCACCAGGCCTCTGGGCCGCCCTCTGGGTCGTCGTTGCGACGAAGTTCACGGACGTCGGTGGCCTCCTGTTCGGCGTACCATTTGGCAAGCACAAGATCGCCCCGAACATCAGCCCCGCCAAGAGCGTCGAAGGCTGCGTGGGCGGCATCCTCCTCTCGGCGGGCGTCAGTGCCTTAGTCGCTTGGGGCTATCAACTCGGCGGCATCGCCTTCCTCACGCCCGGCCAAGCGGCACTCTATGCCCTACCGATTGCGGCACTCAGTATCCCTTCTGACCTCGTCGAATCCTACTTAAAGCGCCGCGGTGGCGTGAAGGATTCGGGCAGCACAATTCCTGGCATCGGTGGCGCGCTCGACTTGGTAGACTCGTTGCTCTTGGTGGCACCGGTGGCTTACCTATTATTGAAGGTCGCCTGACTATGACTGCGCCCGCCCCCTTGCACGTCCTGACGGGTCCGTCCGCGGTCGGCAAGACCGAGGCAGCGTTGACATGGGCGGAGCAGCATAACGCGGAGATTTTATCCTGCGATTCCGTCTGCGTGTATCGCGGGATGGATATCGGCTCGGCCAAACCTACCTCCGCCCAACAAGCCCGTGTCCGCCACCACGGCATCGACCTCGTCGAACCCAGCGAGCGCTACTCCGTCGCGCAGTACGTCGACTACGCGCAAGCGGTCATCGTCGACGCGACTGCCCGCGGAAAGAAAATCCTCATCACAGGTGGCAGTGGCTTCTACCTCGCCGCGTTCTTTGGCCCCGTAACGGATAGCCTGCCGATCGGCGATGCGGTCATCAACGAAGTCCGGGCCCTGCAGCAACAGGGTCTGGCCGCGGTCCTCGCTCGCCTCACCGAACTGGAAGGCTCCGCCCTGCCCGTTTGGCTTGACCAACAAAACCCGATTCGCGTCGCCAAGGCCTTAGAACGTCGCCTCGCGTCCGGCCGGACCTTAGACGAACTACGCGACGATTTTCTCTTACGCCCCGGCCCCTTCGCCACACACACCGTCACGAGTGAACTCCTGGAGCGGCCCGATGAGGAACTCCGCCAACGTATCGCCCAGCGCACGGGCGAGATGCTTCGTGACGGGCTGATTGCCGAGGCGGAACACCTCTTAGCGCTCAAGCTGGACCCCGAACTAGCCTCAGCCCGTGCCGTGGGCTACCGTGCCACCATGGACTGGCT
>CAMDWM010000075.1:0-7599 GCA_945878755.1 Akkermansia muciniphila | reverse complement strand
GCCCGAGAATACGGCGTTGGGGTAACGGGGAACTGGCAGACATGCGGTCAAAATGGGTATGCCCCCCTGAACCGCAAACAAAAGAGCGTCCTTGCGAGCACCCCGAGATGGCCAAGAATAGTGCGATGCGCCTGACCGCCCTTCTACTTTTTCTCGCTGGCTGGGGCCAAATCATAGCGGCGACCGACCCCAAACTGTTCCTGGTCGAACAAAAGCTGAAGGGCTTTAGCGACGGGGATTATGCGTCAGCCGTCGAGCGACTCCTCGCCGAGTTTGAGGCCAACACTGGGGTCGGCCTCAAGCCTGGTATCCTGCGTAAGTGCGGGCTCAAAATCTCCTCGGAGGCTGGACTCGGGCTGGCCACACCCAAGCCGCTGATTCGAGCGCTCGGCACCGCGCTCATGAAGCGTGGCTTTACCAAGGATGCGATCATCCTCTGCGACGTCCGTCAGCAGAGCCTACAACAATCCGGCTTCCTCCCGCCCCTCAGCACGGAACGACAGGACTTCGAGGGCTTCACTGTCGTCGCCTACGAACCTAACGCCCCCAAGTGGGCCGAAGAAAAGAAACTCTGCTTCGAAAACCAAGTCCTCCCTCGCCCGGGCGTCCCGACTCCACCGTGGGGTGATGCCCGCATCAGCGTCCTCCCCAAGACGCTGTTCGACGAGGTCGACTTCTGGATTAACCTGCCAGTCTTGAGCGACAGTAAGTCCTTGGGTGTGCATGGCGCTATCGCCGCCGCCTCTCTTGGCAACATGGCCAATGCCGAACGCTTCTTCGATAATCCAGCCAGCGCCACCAAGGCCGCCATCGAGGTCTGCGCCATCCCCGGACTAGCGAAGAAGAATGTCCTGACGATTCTCTCACTGGAACGCTACCAAATCCTTGGTGGCCCAGGGTTTGATGCTAACTGGTGCCTCTCTGAGAAGACTATTCTGGCCAGCGCTAATCCCGTGATTCTGGATTTCATCGGGCTGCAAAAAATCAATGCGGGCCGGACAGCCAGATCCATCGCGGCCATCCATCCAGAGCCGCCTATTTTCTCAGCGGCCAATGCCGGCGAGATTCGCCTCGGCACCTGCCGCCCGTCTGAAATCAAGTTGGTTCGGCTCGCGGCCGAATAAGGACCTAACAAAAAAGGGCGACCGAAGCCTAGCCGCGATCGCCCTGGGCAAGTTAGTCGGTTACTTAGAGCTGCAGGCCGAGGGCTTCCGAAGCCGTGGCACGCTCTTCGAGCAATTCCTTCTCGGTGATGGCAATCTTCTCCTTGGAGAAGGCGTCGAGCGGGAGGCCTTGCACGATTTCCCAAGAGCCGTCGGCCTTAGTGCGCAATGGATAGCCGAACATGATGCCGGGGGTAATACCGTAGTCGCCCTTGGAAAGGACGGCCGCGGAATGCCAATCGCCGGTCGGCGTCGGGAAGTGAAGGCTACGCAGGGTGTCGAGGGCGGCGTTGGCCGCCGAAGCCGCGGACGAGGCGCCGCGGGCCTTAATGACAGCTGCACCGCGCTTCTGGACGTCGGGCACGAAGGTATCCTTCAGCCATGCGTGGTCGGAAATGACCTGCGTGGCCGGCTTGCCCTCAATGGTGGCGTTGGTGAAGTCCGGGTATTGGGTCGACGAGTGGTTACCCCAGATGGCGACATTCTTGACGACGGAGTTATGGACGCCGGCCTTACCCGCGAGCTGCGATTTCGCGCGGTTCTCGTCGAGACGGGTCATGGCGAAGAAATTCTCGGCGGGGAGGTTGGCGGCGGAGCGGAGGGCGATGAGGCAGTTCGTGTTGCAAGGGTTGCCAACGACGAGGACCTTCACCGACTGCTTGGCACTACGCGCGATGGCTTGGCCTTGGCCGATGAAAATCTTGCCGTTGATGCCGAGGAGGTCCTTACGCTCCATGCCTTCCTTGCGTGGGACAGCGCCGATGAGCAGGCACCAATCCGCATTCTTGAAACCCTCATCGAGATCGCCCGTGGCAACGACGTCGGCGAGCAACGGGAAAGCACAGTCCTGAAGTTCCATCACGACGCCAGCGAGGGCGTTTAGGCCTGGGCCAACTTCGATTAGGTTCAGGGCGACGGGCTGGTCAGCACCGAACACTGCGCCCGAGGCGAGGCGGAAGATTGCCGCGTAACCGATGTTGCCGGCAGCGCCGGTGACCGCGACGCGGATAGGAGTCTTAGAAGCCATGGTGAAGGCCTATCTAGTTACGGACCGACCAAGGTGTGAAGCGGAAAAGTCAGAGACCCAACTCGCCCTGCGACAGGTCGTCTGCCGCCGGGGCCGAAAGGCTGTCCTTCGCCAATTGTGCCAAGGTCGCCGCCGAACGCCCTTCGACCGAGCAAAGTGCCCGTAAGACCAAGGCCGAAGCTAGGGCATCGTAGAGCGCACAATGGTATTTACGGCGATTCGGAGGACAATGCTTGGCGGCCAGGGAATCCAGCCGGGCGCCTAACCGAAAGACCGATACCAAGGCCTGCAGACGATAGTCCCCTAAGCTCGGGACCCACGCCCGAGCGAGGCGGCAGGTATCCACCCATGACCCCCACTCAGCGACCTCAGTCTCGGAGTCGATAAAGGAGGGAACCGCTGGCGGCCGCAACCAGGTCCCGCGGAGTAGGCCTGACTCCACCGAGGCATTATGCGCAGCCAGGAGACCCGTCCGACGGAGCGATACCCAGTAATCCCACTCGGACTCGAAGGGTGGCAACCCTTTGAGATCTTTCTCCGAGAGGCCATGACATTGGGTGTCGATCGGCGGCACCGGCGTCCGGGCGGCATGCAACCTCGTCGAGGTATTGATAATGTCGCCGCCTAACAACGTCGCGACTCCATATTCGACAACCCCGGTCCGTAGACTCCCTTCGAAGTCGACGACATGAATAGGGATCTCGGTCCAGAGTGGAGACGGCCGTCGCATCGTCAGAGGGTGCGGTAATAATCCCCGAGGCCCATCTTGCGCGAAGGCTGGGCCAAAGGAGCGACTTGAGTACCCAAGGCCAGAGCCAGCGACAATACTGAGGCGGTGGTGAGGAAATCGCAGCGACGCATGGCAGTAAGCAGATGAACTATCGCCACTCGTGCTTAGGGTAGCGACCCCGAAGTTCTTTCTTCACCAATTCGTAGGAGCCTTTCCAAAAGGCATCGAGGTCGCGGGTGCGCTGCTGGGTCCGACGAGCAGGCGACTGAATGCAGATGATCATGGGCACCTTCCCCTGACAGACCCGGAGCTTACTGCCGGGGAAATCATAGAGTTCCTGAACGGTGGCCTCGATTTCAGCTTCGCCGTCCTCAGTATACTCGATCTTCGCGGGGTGCTTCTTGCGGGGGAGAATAATCTTCTCGGGGCAATAGGATTCCAAGGCCATGGCCTGCTCATGGGTCAACCAGCCACGAACAATGGGAAAAACGGGCTTCTCCCGAATATCCCGGTAGGCCGTGGCGCCCGCGCAGATTTCTTCGATCACCAAGCGGCGACCAGCGTCATCGAAAGGGGGGATGCCGAGTTCCGGGCAATGCTTCGCCAGGAAGTTCATGCGGCGAATCCAAGCATCAACCTGGCCGTCCCACCGTTCAAGTTCGAGTCGCCCGGCGCTGACTTCATCCGCCAAAATCCGGCTGCCCGTATCGGAAGGAGCATCATCACGCTCGACGGCGGTCAGCACGAGGTCACGAAACCGACGCTCCGTCCGCGTGAGCACGCGCCGCTGGGTGGCGTCATAGCGGACGGAGATGACCTCCGAGAAATCGGCCGGGAAGAGTTCCTGTAACCAAGTCTCTTCGATGGCGGTGGCGAGTGATAGGTAGGTCGTCACTTCCCCGCGGGTCTGAATTTCGTCGACTTCAGCGGCGACGAGTAATTTCGCAGAGCGAATGGAGGACTCGCGACGTAGTTCGCCGCGCCGGCCATGGACTAAAGTGCAACGTAATGTACCGGCGTCGAGTCGCACGGCGAGTCGGTCGGAAAAGCCGAGTAGCAGGCAGCGCCGGATGTTTTCGGGAGCCGCTGGTCGGTCGGATATGCGGAGCCCCTGCCCTTGCGCCAAGCGCAGGAATTGTCGGGTGGCCTGTTCGGCCTGGCGGGCAGCCTGACCATGCACGCCAAAGCGATCACAGGCGTCGGGGTCGAACTTCAAATCCGATGCCCGCTGCAGCAAAGCCAAGCGCGTGAAGAAATCGGAGCCTTCTTCCGCGGGGATGGCATCGCGCTCGCGCTCGACGCGTTCATCGACCTTACGCAGCATCAAGTCCCGCCCTTGAGAAAGACCGGCGATGGCCGCTACTTCGGCGACGCAATCCAACTCGTCCGCTGCCATGAGCATACGGGCATAACGTGGGTGCGCCGGGAAGATAGCCATCCGCCGACCCAAAGTGGTTAACGCACCACGCCCATCTAACGCCCCGAGGTCCGTCAAGACGGTGACCGCGCGCTGCAGTGCTATCGGCTCGGGCTTTTCATACCATGGGAAGGTCGCCGGGTCGCCCCAACCAGAAGAGAGCAGTAGTAGGATGGTTTCTGCCAAGTCGACGCGCTTGATTTCCGGGACTTCCCGCACGGGGCGCGCTTGATGGTCCGTATGCGACCAGAGGCGGATGCAACGCCCAGGGCCCGTGCGGCCAGCGCGGCCTGCACGCTGCTCGGCGGAAGCTTGCGAGACCGCTTCCACCATGAGCGTGTCGATACCACGCAAGGCGTCAAAACGGGCGATACGGGCCAAGCCTGCGTCGACGACCGCCCGGACGCCCGGAATGGTCAGCGAGGTCTCGGCGACATTGGTCGCGACGATGACTTTACGGCGGGGGCCAGGGCGAACGGCGCGGTCTTGTTCCTCCGGGGGTAATTCGCCATAGAGCGGCAAGATATCGACACCGCCAGATTCGCGGAGGTTACGAACCGCACCAATGGTGCGCATAATCTCATAGCCGCCCGGCATGAAGACGAGGACATCGCCCTCGGGCTCCTCGTGCAGGATGCGGCCGACCTGCTCAGCCGCCAGATCCCAGACCGGACGCGTGGACGTGCGGGCGACCGGCACATACTCGATATCAACTGGGTAAGCCCGACCATCGGCAGCTAAAGTCTCGGCATTACCCATCCAGCGAGCCACGCCTTCCGTGTCGAGGGTGGCAGACATCGCGATAATCAGCAGGTCTGGCCGGCCGGACTCCTGGAGCTGACGGGCCAACGCCAAGGCGACATCGGAATGCAAGTTCCGCTCATGGAATTCATCGAAGACCACCGCGCCGACGCCCTTGAGTTGTGGATCCGAAGCCATCTGTCGAAGCAGTAAGGCCTCGGTGACAAACTTGATGCGCGTCTCTGCCGATTCCACGCGCTCAAAACGTATTTGATAACCGACTTCACCGCCCAGCTTAACCCCGCGCTCTTGGGCAATGCGTGCAGCCAACAGTCGGGCCGCGATACGGCGAGGCTGGAGGACAACGATTTGTCCCTGCACTAGGCCCAGGTCCAAAAGCATCTGTGGAATCTGGGTCGACTTCCCCGACCCCGTCGGGGCGCGCAGGACAATCCGGCGGGTACGTCCACAGGCCACGACGAGTGGCTCCTTGAGGGCATCGATGGGTAACGCCTGACTCATGCGACCGGAAGCTCGATGATACGGGCGGCCGGGCGGCCATCACAGATCGTGAGCCGCGCGACCGTCACCGGAAGGTTGAATCGACGCGGACCCGCGCTACCCGGGTTCACATAAAGCACAGAGCCGACCTGCTCAATCTTGGGGACGTGCGTATGACCCGTCACCACGACATCGGGACGGAAACGGGCCACATCCACTGGCAAGTGGCCATGGTGGATGAGCAAACGGACCCCAGCGACTTCCTGCTGGATGGTCAGGGGTAGTTCGGGGTCCGCGTCGCAATTACCGGCCACGGCGTGACAGGGCGCCACGGTCGCCAAATCCTCGAGAACGGCCTCTCCGCACACATCACCCGCATGAAAAATAACCGCACAGCCCTCGAGTGCGAGCAAGGCCTCGGGGCGCATCTTCCCGTGCGTGTCAGAAATCAGGCCGACCTCGAAGACCTTGGCCACGTTTAGAGCGGCTTGCGGAGCTTGCCGGCAGAAATGGGGCGCAAGGCCGTAAACTCGGCGCCCAAGGTGATGCGTAGCTTCTCGGCGAGCCCCGGCGGCAATGAAGCCACGGCATGGTCAAAATCCTCTTCGCCAGGGAAGGACGCCTTGCCGACCTCCGCAACGGTGACCGCTGGCAAAGCCTTTAAGACAAAGTTGAAGGATTCCGCTTCACGGTTTTCAGCGATGATAGCCTCTTCCTCGGATAGTTGCGGTATCGGCGACTCTTCGGTCTCGTCTACGCGTGAAGCGGCCGCGGATATGGCCACGCGCTTCGCGACCAAAACAACAGGTTCGGCCACAGGGCCGGGCATAGGCTCAGCTACTCGTGGAGCCACGACCTCTGCCGCTGGTGTCGCCGGCGATGGGTTTATTTTTTTTTGGCCGGGCTCCCGAGGGAGACCGGCTGCGGCAGCGGCGATATCTTTGATGAGGCTATCTATAGATCGCGACCTACTTTGCTCGATGGCCTTCAACAACGTCACCTCAAAATTTGCGCGAGGAGAGAGCCCTTGGCGAATCCCCTGCTCGCCCGCCTGCAGGCATTCCAAAAGACGCACCAACTGCTCGGTCGCTAAACTACCGCCCAACAGAGCGCTCGTGCCACCCGCCTTCACCGAGTCCAAGACCGTCTGTCGGACACGACCTTGTAGGTCGGCTAGCACGCGGAGTAAGTCGCGGCCTTCGGCATGGAAGGCATCGCACAAAGCCAAAACCGTCTTGCCGTCGCCCGTAGCGATAGCCTTCCCGAGGTCTTGGACCTGCTGGGCAGAAGCTAGGCCGTAAATCGAAAGCACATCGGCTTCGGTGACCTTCTTACCGGCGAACGAAATGACTTGGTCGAGGATAGACTGCGAGTCGCGCATCCCGCCATTAGCGAGACGGGCGATGGCGGTGAGCGCATGCTGATCGGCCGTGACGCCGTCGGCCTTGACGATACGCGTCAACTGGGCGGCGATGATCTCCTCGGAGATCGGGTGAAATTCGAGCCGCTGGCAACGCGATGTGATGGTCGGCAGGACCTTGTCGGCTTCGGTCGTCGCCAGGATGAACTTCACCCAGGGTGGCGGCTCTTCGAGCGTCTTGAGCAAAGCATTGAAAGCCTCCTTCGTGAGCTGGTGGACTTCGTCGATGATGAAGACCTTATAGGGGCAGTTGGAGGGAGCGAACTGGCACTCCTCGCGGATCTTCTGGGCGTCCTCGAGCTTACGGTTGGAAGCGGCGTCGATTTCGATGACATCGAGGCAGCTGCCAGCCTCGATGGCCAGGCAGACCGGGTCATCCAAGGAAAAGTCGGCTTTAGGGCCGCCAGCGCAATTCAAGGCTTTGGCTAGCACGCGGGCCGTCGTCGTCTTGCCGGTGCCACGCGGACCCACAAACAAGTAGGCGTGGGCCAGCTGCTTGCTCGTCAGGGCGTTCCGGAGGGTCCGCACGATGTGCTCCTGCCCGACGAGTTCGTCGAAGCGGCGGGGGCGCCAGCGGCGCGCGATGACCTGGAAAGCGGG
>CAMDWM010000074.1:0-7675 GCA_945878755.1 Akkermansia muciniphila | reverse complement strand
CCCGATGCCAAGCCGCGCGAGGTGACGGTCTACGCCGACCGCGCCGAAGTGGTCCGCATCTTCCAGGGCGACCTCGCCGCCGGCGACCAGTCCCTGCTCTTCGATAACCTACCTGCCAACGTCGACTTCTCGTCCATCCGCGTCGAAGGCACCGGCGCCTTCACGCTCATCGACATCCGCCCCGAGACCGTGCAGGTCAAGGAAGTGGCCAACGAAGCCATCCGCGCCCTGCAAGCGAAGATCCAAGCCCAGGAGCTCGTCCAGAAGGAACTCTCCCTCGCAGAGGCCCGCGTGGCCTTCCGTCGCAGCGCCCTCGAGAAGGTCCTCGGTCGCCTCACCTCCGTGGGCAAGGAATCCGCTAACCCCGAGATGGACCCGCTCAAGTGGGCCGCCTACCTCGACTTCCAAGCCGAGCAACAGGTCGCCTTGGACAAGGAAGCCACCGACCTCGCTAAGCGCATTAAGGCATCACGCCAACAGGTCGACACCTACAACCGCGAGATTGCAGCCCTCAACGGAAACCAGAGCCGCTCCCGCAACCTCGCCCGCGTCAACTTGGACGTGAAGACCGCCGGACCTGCCGTCGTCCGCCTCAGTTACGTGGTCCAAGGACCGAGCTGGAAGCCCGTCTACGACCTCCGGGCCGACACCAAGGCCAAGTCCCTCGAAATCACCTACCACGCTGAGTTGCGCCAATCGACTGGTGAAGACTGGCAAGGCGTTTCGCTGAAGCTCTCCACCGCGGAACCCAGCGTCGGTGGCCGCGAGCCAGAGATGTCGCCCTGGTTCCTCGCCAAAGCCGAAGCCGTCGCCCTCGATGAACTCCGCAAGGACTCGGGTGGTCTCAATCGCCGGGGTAGCAATGCGACCGGTCGAATCGCGGGAGAAAAGCAGAACTTCGCGGCGGCCACCGGAAATCAATTTAATGAATTTTCCGCCAAGGCTGGTTCGGCCGTACTAGCCGACGCCACCGTCAGTACCGCCTCGGTCGTCACCGGCGGCACGGCCGCCACCTACGTCATCGAACGCACGACTGACATTAAGTCGGACAACAAAATGGCCAAGGTCACGGTGACGCGCCTGCTGTTGCCTTCGACCTTCCGCCATAGCTGCGTCCCGAAGCTTTCGAGCTACGTTTACCTAAAGACCCACGCGACCAACAAGTCCGACTTCACCCTGCTGCCCGGTCGTACCTCCGTCTTCCTCGACGGCGCCTTTGTCGCCAACTCCAGCATGGATCTCGTGCCAGCGGGCCAGAAGTTCTGGACGTTCCTGGGCGTCGACCAATCCGTGAGCGTGGAGCGAAAGGAACTCGCCCGCCGCGAGGAGAGCACTGGGCTCTTCGTGAAGAAGACGCTACGCACGGTCTTCGATCAGGTCTTCAAGGTGAAGAACGGCAAGGCCACCGAGATCGACCTCGTCATCTGGGACCAGCTCCCGATGGGCGACCACGAGGACATCAAGGTCGTTCTCGAGGAGCCGAAGTACGAAAAGGACTCCGAGAGCTTCAAGATGAACGAATCGAAGTATGTGGAATGGCGCCACGCCGTGAAAGCCGGCGAAAAGCTCGACGTCCCTTACCGCTTCGCCATCGAACGCCCCGCAGACATGCAGGTGCTTGGCTACTAAGCCGCCCTGCGCCTAGGCGGCTAGGCCCGCCTCTATCCTTCCCATCGGTCACGATTTGCTCTAGTCCTTGCGCATGTACCCATTCACCGCGTACCTGCGTTGCGCCTTCCACCCGACCGCCCAGGCTGAAGAAGTCAGCCTGAACCGGCTCGCGGGGATGTTCGACCATTGGTTCCGGAAGTCCCTACCGCGGGAACCGCGCGTGACTAGGGTGATGCCGCTCCGGCGTTTTGCGGAATCCGCGAAGCATGAGATTTGCTACGACCTCATGGTCATGGGCGAAACTCCGACTGAGAATGACCCACAGCTGCTCCCTGACCTCATCCAACTTTTTACGGATGCGGCTTCACCCGAGCAACTCGACCGCCTCGATCCTGAAAAGCATCCAGACCTCCTGGCCTTACGACTACAAGAAGTCTCCTCGCTGACGGGTCAGCGCACTCAACTGAAGGTTTCATTCCGCACCGACACCCCTACCCTCAAACGCCTACCCTCACCGAGCGACCTGCTCAAGGTCGGCCAACTCCAGGATGCGAACGGCTTTTGGCTCTGGGACGTGTGCTTCGACCTAACGACCTGGACGGAAAACTGCACCGAAGCGGCCTACCTGCTGACGCTGTGCGAACTTTCCAATACCACCGGCGACCGCTCCAGCGAGGTGAACCATTGGGTCGATACCCTGCGTACTCGCCTCTCCACCGCCGAAGCCGCGTACGCCTTTGAAACCACCACTGGCCAACCAATGCACTGTGCCGGCGTGGAGAAGGTTGGGTAGGACTGAATCGAGTACCGAGTACAGAGTACTGATTACAGAGAATGGTTTAATCAGTCCTCTGTAATCAGTCCTCTGTAATCCGTACTCTGTAATCCGTACTCTTCTCCGACTCTTCCTCAACTCCCCCTCACTTATCACTGCGCCAAGGACCGGCAGGCAGGGCATCGGCACCCGCGGAGTAAACAGAGACTTCTGGGAAATTAGCCCAAGCATAGCGGGCGGCCTTCGGGGCTTTCACCTCGGCGGCCGAGACAGTGACCTTGGTACCTTCGGCCTTCGCCGTAGCATACGCCCACTTACCGTCGGCACCTTGCACCGCGTAACCCTTACCTTCGCCCTTGAGAACGACGGCCCGGTCGTAGGTGAGGACCCAGGCATCACCTTGGAGCGCGGACTTCACCACGCGCGGGGCTTCACCGTCGGGGCGGCTCTTATAGACGCGTTGGAGGGCCACCGCCGCGAGACGATCGCCGATCTGGAACTTATCCTTCGGGTGAATATCCTTCTCGTCGCCGAGGTCGATATTGACCGACACCATGGCGCCAGGGACGTTGTCAGCGATCCACTCCATGGATTCGCGGATGACCGGCCAGCCACCGTCTTCCACGGCGACAGGCTTCTTGGCCATGAAGCGCGGAAGTTGGACGATGATGAAAGGGAATTCGCGACCCCAGGCCTTGTGCCAGGACTTAATCATGTCGCCGAGGATCCACTTGTAGGCAACGGCCTGACCGGCGTTGGACTCGCCTTGGTACCAGATAGCACCCTTAAAGCTGTAGCCAATGAGCGGATGCACCATCCCGTTCCAATTCATGTGCGGGCCGTTGGACCAGGCCGTCTGAGTCTTTGGGTCAGCCTTGGCCTTGGCAGCACGTGCAGCCACGGCGGCATCTTCCTTCTCCTGCCAACCCTTGGCATCCGGCTGGGCGTCGTACATACCGCGCGGGCCCCAGGCTTCCGCCCGGGTACCGCCGATCGAGGTGACAATCATACCAACAGGCTGCTTGAGTTCGGTGCGCACCGTGGAGGCGAAGTAGTAAGCGGCGGCGGAGAAACCAGCGACGGTGTCAGGGCCAGCAATCTTCCAGGAACCCTTAACGTCTTCGACCGGAGCAGTAGCGGGGATACGCTGAACAAAGAAGACACGAATGCCGTTATCGCGTGGCTTGGCGACGGATTCTTTCGCGGTAAAGGAGGCACCGACAGTCCAGTCCATGTTAGACTGACCAGAGCCGACCCAGACTTCGCCGACGATGACGTCTTTGGCGATATGGGACTCTGCCCCGGACTTGATCACCAGGTCCTTGCCAGCTTCGGTAGGCTTCAGACCCGTGAGGGTCGTCTTGAAGATTCCATTGGCACCCGCGGTAGCGGTGGCTTTTACATCGCCATAGACGACTTCCACCGTCGAACCAGGCTGCGCCTTGCCATAGACGTTAGCCTCACCCGCCTGCAGGACGGCGTGGTCCGAGAAGATGGAGGAGAGCTTTAAGTCGCCGGCCTGGACCAGCGCGGAAACCAATAACAGGAGGGGAGTAAGACGGGGCATACCTTCCAGACAACCCCAAGGCCGGAGGGTTCCCAGCAAAAACCCATGGTAGATAGCGGCTAGTGGCCGGGGGTTGGCGGTTAGCGGCTGGAGTGATGCAGGCGCATCCCTACCCCTTTGGGCTTCTCCAATCGCTACCCCCTAACCTCCAACCGCTAATCCGCCATCCGCCATCCCCCACCCCCTATCCCCTATCCTCAAGCCTTCTTGACGAAACAGGCCTTGAGGCCGACCTGGATACCATCAATCCGGCAATCGATCTCATGATCCCCATCGACTAGCCGGATATTCTTGGCCTTGGCCCCACCCTTCAGCGTCCCCGCCGAACCACGGAGCTTGAGGTCCTTAATGAGGACAACGCTGTCCCCGTCGACCAAGACCGTGCCATGGGCATCCTTGACGACGCGCGGGCCATCCGCAGCGGCCGCGTCCGCGGGCTTATCCCATTCGAAACCGCACGTTTCGCACTCCCACTTCGTCGGGTGGCTCAGGACAGCTTTCATCCCGCATTCGGGGCATTCGGAATCGGTCATCACCGACCATCGCACTTTCAGGGCCGAATGACAAGGCTGGCGCCCAGCCAACAAAAAACCCGCCATTTTCATGGCGGGTTCGTGAGGTCAGAAAACCAGAGGGCTTAGGCAGCCTTCTTTTCCTTCTTCTTCTTTTCCTTCTTAGGCTCTTCGGCTGGAGCGGCGTCAGCGGCGGAGACGGCGAGCACCTTGGTCTGCACGTGCTTATCTACGTCGACTTTAACGGTCTTGCCCTTGAGGTCAGCGACCTTGGCGACGCCTTCGGTCTCAGGGGTCAAGGTGTAGCTGGAGTCTTTGCCGTCGACGGAGACAACAATCTCCTTCTTGTCGGCGTCATAGGACTTCAAGGTGCCCTTGGAGGAAATCTTGGCGCCGCAACCAGCCTGGGCGGCGGCAGCGAGGGCAAGAACGGTGAGGATGCTGAGGAGGTTTTTCATGTGGTTTCGGATTGGGGACTTAAGTGGAGCACTTTTCCGAGGGTTGCCAATGACAATCGGGTTGAACCGCCCAACCGAGGGGGCATCGTCCGAAGCCATGCCTTCGACGTCCACCCTACTCCGCTCCCTAGTTTGGGTCTGTTTGACGTGCTTTGCCGTCTCCGGGTACGCCCACTCCATCCCCGACATCCCGGTCAGGGGCGATTTCCAAGCCAATGGCACAGCGGAAGTTACCGTGGAAATCAGCCCACGAAGCTGGGCCGAAAGCCCCAAACTAGCCCCCGACCTCGAACTTAAGGACTTCCAGAACTACAACGCCGAGCAGCGCGCGGAGCTGCTCAAGCAGATGCGCGCCTTCCTCTCCGCGCATGTCGAACTGCGCTTGGAGCCCATCGGCAGGATTCAACCCGACTTTACCTTCGAATTCATCGCCGAGACGGGTCAGCCGCTTAAAGATCCTGCTGATGCGGTCATCGCGAGGGGCAAGTGGCAGACCAAATTGCCTGCCGGGGTAACCGGCTGGCAGGTGCGCTCCCTCCCGGGACACAAAGTTTCCGTCGTCTTCCAGAACACCGTCAACGGACAAGCCCACCCGCGCATCGCTGTCCTATTCCCTGGTGAAAGCAGCTACACCTTGGACCTGACAGGCTTGACGACCGCGCTCTCCAACGGTGCGACCAAGGGCGCCATCTCCGCACAGAGCGATACGGGCGGCAGCTGGAGCACGTTCTGGAGCCGTGTGCGGGAAGGCTTCCATCATATCGTCCCGGAAGGACTCGACCATATCCTCTTTGTGCTCGGCCTCTTCCTGCTCGCCCGCACTTGGCGGCCAATTCTCGCGCAGGTGACAACCTTCACCTTGGCCCACTCCATCACCTTGGCGCTGGCTACCTTGGGTTACATCTCAGTGCGGGCGGAGATCGTGGAGCCGATCATCGCCGCTTCCATCGCGATCATCGCCCTAGAAAACCTCTTCCGGCCAACATACGGCAAGTTCCGCTTGGCGATGGTCTTCATCTTCGGCCTGATCCACGGCCTTGGCTTCGCGCAAAGGCTGGTGGATGATCGTATCCCTGCCGACTCCCTCCTGGGCTCGCTGCTTGGTTTCAACGTCGGCGTCGAATTAGGCCAATTAGCGGTCATTGCCTTGGCGCTGGCCGCGACGGCATGGATCAAGGACGAAGAACGCTATCGCCGGTGGGTCGTCATACCCGGCTCAACAGCCATCGCGTTGGCGGGCGTCTACTGGGCCGTATCCCGGACGTTCTAAGGTTCAACGCAAGGCCTGCTCCGCGGCCGGCGAGGCCAAAATATACAACGCATACTTCGCACGGCTAATGCCGACGTAGGCCTTCCGGCGGTCGCGTTCGGTCGCCAGGGAATCTAAGTCGGCCAAGACGACCGCGTAGCTTTCCATGCCTTTGAACTTAAAGACGGTCGAGGTACGTAAGGTCCCCGGCACATAGGGACGCGAGGGATCAAAGGGCACGAGACGTAATCCCGCCAGGGTGGCTTGGCCGGCATAACATTCCTTACCGGCGCCACGAACACTGAGGATCACGATATCCTCAGGGCCTTGTTGATGCAGCACCACATGTTGCATCATCGCCTCCAAGGTCGCGAGTTCTTTACCGGGCTGATATGCGGCCGTGGTCACGGCGGGTCCGCTGATGCCGGAGCCCTCATGCGCCGGCCGGCCCATGACTTTCGCGGCGGCACGGGCGATTTGCTCGGTGTTCCGCCAGTTACGCTCAACAACAGCCTCAGGCGCTCCATCCAGGAGCGCAAATAAAGCCTGTCCCGCTGTTGAAGGCAGCACCGATTCCTCTGGAGAGAGAATCTGATCAAGGTCTTCAAACCACCACCAACGGCCGTCCTTGAGCCCACTCTTCAAAATGGCGTCCATGAAGGCCAACTTACCGGCGTCGTCACGTAAGTCCTGTCCTTCATCGACAACGAGGAGATCGAACTTCGCCTCCAGCGGCCACGCTTGGGCCACTTCGGTCGCACGCTGCACGCGCGCCCGAAAATACGCCGGGTCGGTGGCAGCCGCATCCGAGACATCGCCTAAGACTTGGTCGATGTGCGCGTAGAAAGAGCCAGCCTTGACCGTCGCGAGGCCTTCGCGAGCGGCGACGTCGGTGAGGTGCGAGCCTAAGTGACGATTGAAACAAAGTAAGCCGATCTTAGCGAACGGGGTCGCTGCCCGCTCGCGCCGGCAAGTCTCGACGGCCAAGAGCGTCTTCCCTGAACCCGGCCCGCCCGTGATGCGCAGCCGCTTATTCTTCTTCACCAAATCGAGGGCGTTAAGCTGCGAAGCGGAAAGTCGAATCAGTTCTAAATCCATGTCCGTCGCCGAGAGATTAGAGGTCAGGCGTAAATCCGGCCGGAGTAACTGCGCCACGCCCAGCAACTGCACATCCGTTGCGGGAGCGGGCAATTCACGGTCGGGAAAATGTCGGCGGAAACGCGCTTCGCCGTCGTCAAGGAGTCGATCAACGATCTCAGCCAGCGTGTGCTCAGCCAGTTCGGCCCGATCGACGATACGCTCCTTGGGACACTCGAAGGTCTGGGCGTTGAAATCGACGTCCGTGAAAACCATGGCCTGATTGAACGGCATCCGTGCCTCCACCGACTCGCGACCACAGAGACGCTCGAGATACTCGCGGATTTCATAGCTGTTGTCGCGGGCCTGGTAAAAAGGTGGGGCGATGGATTCGCGATGGCCTTTACGGACGCGATACCAGCGACC
>CAMDWM010000073.1:0-7730 GCA_945878755.1 Akkermansia muciniphila | reverse complement strand
TGACCCTCGATCCGACCACCGCTACCTTGCTCCCGCTGCTGTCCGGCTTCGGCTATGCCGTGGCGGCCATCATCCTGAAGCGGGCGACGGAGGCGGGGGCTGGGCCGTGGCGCATTGGTTTCGTCGTGAACATGACCATGGGGGCGCTCTTCCAGTCCTTTTGGTTCTTCGACGACGGGCAGGGCGGGGCGTTCACTTTCATCGCTGTCCTGCAAGCGCTCATCGTGGGGGCAATCTTCTTTGCCGGACAATATTTCACCTTTCTGGCGCTCAGTCGCGGCGATGTTTCGGTAGCCACGCCAGTGCTCGGAGCAAAGGTCTTGTTTGTCGCCTTCTTGGCGGCGCTGACGATGGGGCAGGCCCTGACCCCAGCCATCTGGGTTGCGACGGTGATGACGTGCGTGGCGATGGTCTTACTCGGTGGTGAATGGCGAGCTGACCGCGAACGGGCTCTGCGCAGCTTACTCTACGGTGGTCTAGCGGCGTTCCTCTTCGCGTCGTCCGATATCCTGACACAAAGATGGGTCGGGCAACTCGGCATGACCCATTTCGCTCCGTTGGCCTTCGGTTCGATGCTGCTGTATTCTTGGCTCCTGGTCCCAAAGTTCTCCGCCCCCTTGTTGGCTCTGCCGCGGCGCACGTTACTGTGGACCCTGATGGGCGGGTCGTTGCTATGGCTACAGTGTCTCGGCATGGTCCTCGCCATTTCCTTGGCTAATGAGGTCACCCGCACTAACATCCTCTACAACACCCGTGGCCTCTGGAGTGTCGTGCTGGTTTGGGTCGTCGGGCATTGGTTCGGCAACGTCGAGCGCTCGGTCGGCCGGGCTGTCATGACCCGCCGTCTCCTGGGGGCCGCCATCCTGCTCGGGGCCGTCTTCCTCGTGCGCCGGTAGGGATACCCATCCGGCTTGCAGGCGTTCGCTGGGCGGGTAGAAATTCCCATCCCCCATTCCCTAACCCTAACCCCTATTCCCCTTAGGTCTCTCGCCCATGTCCATGCATTCCTCCCGCCGTCAGTTCCTCAGCACTTTTGCCACTGCCCCGGCAGCGTTCACTTTCGCTCCCCGTCTTCTGGCAGCCGACGAGCCTAAGCCGCGCAAACTCGGCTTGGCCCTCTGCGGTCTGGGTAGCTACTCCAATGGTGAGCTCGCCCCCGCGTTACTCGAGACGGCCCATGTGAAGTTGGTCGCGGCCATCACAGGGACTCGTGCCAAGGGCGACAAGCTGGCGGCCTCCCATGGTTTCGCTAAGACTTCCGTCTACGGCTACGATGAATGGGACAAAATCGCCGCGAATAAGGACATCGATATCGTTTACGTGGTCACGCCGCCCGGTATCCATGCCCAGAACGTCATCGCCGCATTCGGCGCGGGCAAGCACGTCATCTGCGAGAAGCCGATGGCTATTTCGGCCGCCGAGTGCGATGTCATGATCGCCGCAGGCAAGAAGGCCGGTAAGCGCCTCGCCATCGGCTACCGCCTCCATTTCGATCCGTATCACCAGGAGCTCGTTCGCCTGGCCAAGACCCAGGAGTTTGGTCCGTTCATGAAGATCAAGAGCGCCAACGGCTATACACTCCGTCGTAAGTCTTGGCGCATCGAGAAGAAGCTCGCGGGTGGCGGGGCGCTGACGGACATGGGTATCTATTCGGTTCACGCCTGCTGCATGGCGGCCGATGCCAATCCGATTTCCGTCACCGCCAAGGAGCTGCCGAAAACCCAGCCAGAATTATTCACCGAGGTTGAACAGGCCCTGGAGTTCCGCCTCGAGTTCGCCAACGGCGCCGTGGCCGACGTCTGGTCGGGCTACGATGCTAATCGCGCTGAGCTCTACGCCGAAGGCGCCAAGGGATGGTTCAAGGGCGAACGGCCAACTTTCAGCTACCGCAACCTCAACATCTCGACCTCAGCCAAGGGCAAACTGGACTTCGGAATCTTCCGTCAGCAGCAGCGGCACATGGATGGTGTCGCCGTGGCCTTCCGCGATAATCAGCCGCTGAGCTGCAACGGCGAACTCGGCCGTCGCGACATGGTCATCATCGACGGTGTTTACGAGTCGATTAAGACCGGCAAGAAGGTCGAGTTGAAGTACGCCTAAGCGGAGGAGCCGCGCGGGGACTAGGGGAGGACGGTAAGGCGAGTGCTGAATCGAGTGCAGATGACTGAGTCGATGACAGATGTGCCGGGTTTGGCTCTCTTTCTTCGCACTCCGTACTTCGTACTCTGTACTCTCCTTCAGCCTTTAAATCGTCCCCGCAATCTCGACTAACTTCGCGGCGGCCGTGGTCATGGTCGTCTCCCTGGCTTTTTCGCCTTCGTTTACCCCTTCGGCGTGGACAAAGGTCACGTCGGTAATGCCGATGAAACCGAGGATGGTGCGCAGATAGGGTTCTTGGAAGTCAAAGGCCGTCCCGGCGACGAAGCCGCCACGGGAGGTCACGATAATGGCCTTCTTGCCTTTCAGCAGGGGTTCGACGCCCGCTTCGGTGATTTTGAAGGTCATGTCCGTACGGACAACTTGATCGATCCAAGCCTTGAGCGACGCACTCACGGTGAAGTTATGCATCGGTGAACCGATGACGAGTAAGTCGGTAGCGATGAGCTCAGTCGTCAGCTCGTCGGAGTGGTGCAGCACGCCCTTCATGGCCGGGTCATCGTGATCGGCTGGAGCAAAGGCAGCGCCCATCCAGGCGTCGGAAATGAACGCGGGCGGGTGATGGCCGATGTCATGATGGGTCACCTTGAGCGTCGGGTATTTAATCCGGAGGGCGCCAATAAACGCCGAGGTCAGTTTGCGTGTCACCGAACGAACCGTCCGCGGGGAGGCGTCGATGTGGAGGACTTTCATGACTCCCAAGGTGCACGGAACCCCAGGGGAGTCAATGGACGGGAATCCCTAGCCAAGATGTGACCTGTGAAGCCTTACACTTCCCAATCTTCGGCCTTCGAGCGCATGACCTTATCGAGGGCATCCAGAACAAGGTCGACGGCCTGATCGGTCGAGAACTTGTCGGTGCGGATGTGGACCTCGGGCGATTCGGGCGCTTCGTAAGGAGAGGAGATGCCAGTAAACTCAGCAATCTCGCCCCGACGGGCCTTGGCGTAGAGTCCCTTGACGTCGCGTTGTTCGCAGACATCGAGCGGGGCGTCGACGAAGACTTCGATGAAGGCATGGTTGCTGAGCGCCGCGCGGGCCTTGGCGCGGTCGGCGGCCAAGGGAGCAATGAGCGTCACGAGCGAAATATGACCGGCGTTGGCAAAGAGCCCGGCGACGGCGGAGGCACGGCGGACGCTTTCGGCGCGGTCGGCGGCCGAAAAGCCGAGGTCGCGGTTCAGCGCGGTGCGGAGGTCGTCACCGTCGACGCGGAAGACCTGCCGGCCAGCGTCGAAGAGGCGACGCTCAACGAGTTCGGCGATGGTCGACTTACCCGAGCCAGAGAGGCCAGTGAACCAAAGCACCGCGGGGGCGTGGCCGGAGCGGGCGCCACGTTCGGCTGCCGTAACCTTGCCTTCGCGGGCGCTTTGTTCCTTGTGCGCATCGAGGATAATGCCGCCGCCATGAATCCGGCCCGCTTCCTCGAGCGCAAAACGACCGGTGACGGCGCACTCATGGTGCAGGTCAAAGGCGACTGGGTGCGTGGTCCGCACAACGACTTCACAGATGGAGTCGCGCGGCACGCTATCGGCTTGGATAGATTCGAGCGTGGAGGCGTCGGTGATTTTTTCAATCCGGGCGATAACGGCTTCAACGTTCTGCGTTAGGAGGCGGAGCTTATAAGTCTTTTTAGGGACGAGCGGTTCCTTGCCTAACCAGAAGATGCGGGCCCGGAATTCGCGGCCGACGCGAGGTTGATTCGAGGGGTGGGAAGCGACCTGGCCACGTTCCACGAAGATCTGCTCGGAGAGCGTCACGCTGGCCGAACCGCCGGTACCGACGACCGCACGGGATTCAGGGCCCGGCCAGTCTTCAAAGGTACGGACCGTGCTGCGGCGACCGCCGGGCTGGAAGATGAGGTCGTCGCCCGGGCGGATGGCGCCGGCTTCGACGCGGCCCGCCACGATGCGGCGGTGGTCAAAACGGTAGATATCTGACACAGGCAGACGCAGGGGGAGGCCCGTCAGGTCGTCCTCGTGCTTGAACGTATCGAGGGCTTCGGTGACCGTTGGGCCCGTCCACCAAGCCATTTTGGCCGAGCGGTTGACGATGTTTTCACCGTGCTTAGCAGCGATCGGGATGAAGTGGACGGCGTTTAGTCCGAGGCTCTTCAGAAAAGCGGTGTATTCCGTCCGGATTTTCTCGTAGGTCTCCTGCGAGTGCTGGACGAGGTCCATCTTGTTCACGAGCACCACGAGCTGCTTCACGCCAAGAAGCGAAAGCAAGAAGGCGTGTCGGCGGGATTGGTCCATGACGCCTTCCTTGGCGTCAATAAGGAGCAGGGCAGCGGAAGCCGAAGCGGCGCCGGTCACCATGTTCTTAAGGAACTCCTTGTGGCCGGGGGCGTCGATGATCGCGTAGGCACGCTGCGTGGTGCGGAAGAAGATGCGCGTGGTATCAATCGTGATATTCTGCTCCTGTTCCTCGATCAGGGCGTCGAGCAGAAAAGCATATTCGAACTCCATGCCTTCGGCGGCACAGTTCTTACGGACTTGTTCGATCTTACCGTTCGGCAAGGAGTCGGTGTCGTTGAGCAGGCGGCCGACGAAGGTGGACTTGCCGTGGTCGACGTGACCGACGACGACGACGTGCATCTTGCGTTGGTCTTCGGCGGCGGCTTGGGCGGCAGCCTGGGCGGCGGCGGGACTAGGGAGGGAAGAGGTACTCATGGTTGGGTGGTGTTGGGCGTGGTGTGGCGGTGCGGGGGGATGACTTACATGAACCCCTTGGCCCGGAGTTCCTGCATGGAGTTACGACCGACGTGGTCCTGGGCCCGACCGGCGCGTTCGCTAACCTTGGTGAGTTTGAGTTCTTCGATGACTTCGTCGATGTTGCTCGCTGGGCTGTCGACCGGGTGCGTGATCGGGTGGCAACCGAGCGAGCGGAAGCGCTTGCCATCACGGGCGAAGTAAAGCGTCGGGTTGGGGATATTCTCGCGGCGGATGTATTCCCAAATATCGAGCTCAGTCCATTCGAGGAGAGGCTGGACGCGGACGTGGCCGCCTTCGGGAGCGACGCTCGCGAACTGACCCCAGAATTCTGGTGGCTGGTCCTTGTAGTCCCAGACGCCTTCGGCGGAGCGCGGCGAGAACCAACGTTCCTTCGCCCGAGTTGGGTCTTCGTCACGGCGGATGCCAGTGACAAGGGCGTCCCACTTAAACTCGTCGATCGCAGCCTTGAAGGGGACGGTCTTGAGTTCGTGCGTGACGGTGACCGGGTCGTGCGTGGCGTAGCCGATACCACGGCGGATGGCGTCTTCATTGACCCGTACAATCAGATCGATGCCGTGGATGGCCTTGGCCTTCTCGCGGAACTCATACATCTCCGGGAACTCGTAAGTCGTGTCGATGTGCAGGAGGGGGAAGGGAATCTTACCGCAGAACGCCTTCCGGGCTAGCCAGATGAGGACGTTAGAGTCCTTGCCCATCGACCAGGGCATGCAGACGGAGCGGAAATTGGCGAAGGCCTCACGGAAGACGTGAATCGACGTCTGTTCGAGGCGCGTGAGGTGGTCGTTTTGGGCGTTACGGGACATGTGGCTAAAAAAGAGTTCGGATTACGGAGTACAGATTACGGACTGATGATTAGAGGAGGAGAGGGTTGAGGAAGGATGGGCTGGAGGCGTATGTACTGAACTCGGTGATCAGTCATCCGTACTCCGTCGCGGGTTAGGCTTTCTTCGTGCGAGTATGGAGGCCGCATTCTTTTTTCTCGAAGCCGGGCCAGCGGCCACCGCGTTCATCGGCGCCCGAAGTGGGCTGCGTGCAGGGCCAGCAACCAATCGAGCGGTAACCGCGGTCGTGTAGCACGTTGTGTGGGAGGTCGTGCTCCTTGAGGTAAGCCCAGACCTGCTCGCGACTCCAATCGACTAGTGGGTTGAGTTTCCAGACGTCTGAATTGTCGGGGCGGGCGGCGAGGCTGAGCAGCGGGGTCGACGAGCGCTCGGTGCTCTGGTCGCGGCGCATGCCTGCAATCCAAAGGTCGAGTTCAAAGAGTTTCTTACCGAGCGAGTCGACCTTCCGAATCTCGCAGCACTTTTCAGGATCACGCTTCCAAAGTTCCGCACCATGCACAGCGGCCTGTTCTTCGACCGTCAAGGCCGGGAGGACAGATTCCACTTGGATGCCAAGCTTGGCCTCGAGCTGCGCCTTGAAGGCGAGGGTTTCCGGAAAGAGCAGGCCGGTGTCCAAGGTGAACGCACGAATCGGCAGGCCAGCGGACTTCGCCAAGTGGAGAATCACCACACCGGCAGGCTGGAAGCTGGTGCCAATGCCCGCACGATCGCCGAAGGTCTCGAAAGCCCAGCGCAGACGGTCGACCGGAGCGAGCTTCGTGAGTTGCTCGTCGAGTTCGGGCAGGCGGGCTGGGTCGAGGTTCGACATCGGCGACGGCACAGAGCGGGCTTAGGCCTGCGGAGCAGCGACTGGCCAGACGGCAGCGCCGTCGACCCAATCACCAAAGGCTTGGCTAGTTTGGCGTTCCTTGGCGTACTGGTTAAACAGGGCGCCGATGAGGACGGGGATTTCGTCCGCGGGGACGGATTCCTTGAAGAGACGGGCGAGGCGCGTGCCTTCGCGGTTACCGCCAAGCATGAGGTTGTACTTACCCGGGGCTTTGCCCACAAGGCCGATCTCAGCGTTGTACGGACGGGCGCAGCCGTTAGGGCAACCAGTCATGCGGACGACGAGTTCTTCGCCAGAGATACCAGCGGCGGCCTGAGCGTCTTCGATCTTACCGAGGAGGGCTGGGAAGACGCGTTCGGATTCGGCGAGGGCGAGTCCGCAGGTCGGGAGAGCCGGGCAGGCCATACCGCGACCCTTGATGAGGCCAGGGTTGAAGACGATGCCGCAACCGTGGTCGTGCAGCATCTTCTCGATGGCAGTCTTGTCGGCTTCCTTGATGTCGGAGAGGATGAGGTTCTGCGTGGCGGTGAGGCGGTAGACTGGGCCGAACTGTTCAGCGATCTTACGGAGTACGGTCTTCAGTTGGTAGCTGCCGGCGTCCTTGACGCGGCCGGTCTCGACGAAGAGGCCAAGGAACCAGTTGCCGTCGAGCTGCTTGAACCAGCCGAAGGCGTCGCCCTGGCCCCGGAAGAGGAAGGGCTTGGCGGCCGGGAGCGGGGCGCCGAGGCGGTTTGCGAGTTCGGCGCGGAACCATTCGACGCCCTTTTCCTGGAGGACGTACTTGATGCGGGCGTGCTTGCGGTCGGTGCGATCACCCCAGTCGCGATGGATGGCGACGACAGCGGAGCCAACGCTCACGACTTGTTCGCGGGTGATGAAACCGATGACATCGGCGAGGCGAGGGTAGGTGGCCTTGTTGCCGTGCGAGGTGCCGAGACCGCCGCCGACGAGAAGGTTGTAGCCGATCAGCTTACCGTCCTCGACGATGGCCACGTAGCCCATGTCGTTGGTGAAGATATCTGTATCGTTGTTCGGCGGGATCGCAAAGCCGGTCTTGAACTTACGCGGGAGGTAGGTCTTGCCGTAAAGCGTATCGGCAGGAGCGCCGGACTCATCCGTATCGGCGGGAGGGGGCATGTACGGGTTAGCCTGGTCGGCGGAAGCGGCCGC
>CAMDWM010000072.1:0-7795 GCA_945878755.1 Akkermansia muciniphila | reverse complement strand
GCTAGCGCCAGAGGCCAAGGTCAACGTACCCGCGGACACTGTCGTCGCACCGGAATAGGTGTTCGCACCAGTCAAAGTCAGGCCACCCGTACCGGCCTTGGTGAGGCCAAATGCACCGCTGATGGTGTTGCCAATCGAGGCTGTCGAGCCGGCATTGACCGTGAAGGTGGAGTTGGCGCTTAAGCTCATACCGCTCCCAGCGAAGGTCCAGTCGCCAAAAGTGGTGGCCGAACCAAAGCTCAACCCCGAGATGTTCTGTGCGGACCCAACCGTGATCGTATTGGTGACCGCGGTGGTTTCACCCAAGAAGACCGCGGCATCTCCCGAGACCCACGGCGAGAGGGTCGTGCCGTTGCTGCTCCAGAAACTATCCGTACCCCAAGTGCCGTTACCCGACTGGAAGCCAGCGGTCGACGAGGTGTCCCATGTGACGGTGGCGCCGATCGCTGGCGTGAGGGCCAAGGCAGCGGCGAGGAGGAAGGACGTACGGACGAGGGACTTTGTGGTGGTGTTGCGCATAAGGGAGCTTGGGTGTTATGCCAGCACCAACGCATCCACACGGAAACGTGTGAACCCTTAACCACGAAAACGGGCTATCAACCCTACGACTCTGTAGGTGTATTAACCCAAGAGTGAGTAAGAGTGCCTACTGCTCGCCCACCACGAACTGGTCATCGCGCCCACGGGCCTGGCTCCAACGCGCTAAGCATTCATCGAGCGGGACGGGGCGTACTTTCTGCGCGAGGTTGTAAGCCCCGGCCTCAATACAAACCTGCAACTGCGTCCAGACCGCACTATACGCCCGACTGAAGCGCAGCGACTCATCGCGTACCAAACTCGATACGTGGCAACAGCCGCCGACTTCGGTGACGATGAAACGCCCAGCTTTAAACTCCTCCTCACTCACCGCACGTAAATCAAAGCGCCCGAAATGCAGCCCCGGGAAGCGTTTGGCGAAGGTCGTCATGGCCGCGCTCAGCTCCGGGGTGTTCAGGTCGTGGCGATGCACGCAACGGGCCCCATGGCCATAACTACCCGAAAGGTTAAGAACGACTTTCTCGCCCGCCGGCACGACGCGGTTGAGGTCGCGGTCATGGCATTCTAAATAGAGTTCACCGCGCGAAACAGCCACTTCGTCGAGCCAGATAAGCTCTTCTAAGGTCTCCTCGCCGTCGCCCATGACGACGACGTCCTGCTTTTGCAAGACCACCATGACCCGTCCGTCATCCTTGCCAGGATTGCGACTCCAAACGACCTCGAACTCGAGTCCGTCGATCTTCTTCTGCAAGAGGAAATCTTCCTTCGCACCGGCTACTCGGCGCTCCAGCTGCGCTTCGTCGCGGAGGTAACGCATCCCCGCCCCATCCTCGCCGACTTCGGGCTTAAAGACCAAGGGGTAGCCGTGACAGACCGCAAAAGCCCGCGCTTCCTTGAGCCGTTCTTCGACGGAGTCTTCCATCGAAAGGGCGAGCAAGGGACAACAGCGCGAATCCCGCTGGAAGGGACGCAGGAGCAGCGACTTGGCATCCCCCGTGAATCCACCAATGCGACCGAACGACGGGTTGGCCGAGGCAAACGCCGTGAGGCGACGGTGCCGCAAGCACAGCGCCAGGATGCCAATGCGGATCGGTAAGAATACAAGCCATGACGGCCACAACGAAGCCTGCAGGAGGTTACGGACTTTCATCACGATCTGACGTCGGCCACGCCAAGTTAGGGCGGGCACAATCCAGTGCGTGACGAAGTGCAGAGCAAAAATAAACCCAATGATGATCCACAGCGCCTGACTCTTGAACCGCGTCAGTAATTCCATGCCACGTGAGCCGAACTCGTAACCTAGCCACATGAGCGGCGGAGTCCAAATCAACGCCGCCACCAGCAACAAGCCGCCCAGCCGCGCAATGTTCAGCTTCATGATCCCCGCGGTGACAAAGGTCGGCACGCGACTGGCCGGAACAAAGCGTGAACTGACGACGACCAGCATGCCCTGCGGCGTGGAAAACCACCCGGCCCATTGGTTGATCTTACTTTCTTTAATGAACCACTTAAACGGAGCCTTGGTAATCGCCTGCCGACCAAAGAACCGCCCAATCGAATAGAGCACGATGTCGCCAATAAAGATGCCGACGGTACAAGCCGCCGCCCCCGACCAGAAATCGATAATCCCGACGGATACCATGAGGCCCGTCGCTAAACAGGTGGGGTCTTCGGCGACAAAGGTACAAATAACAATAATAACGAGGAGAATCCAGAAATGGGCGCCCACCGCCAAAGGTAGTGGTGGATACTCACGTGTTTCGGTCACGGTGACCGCGGGCGGAGCATCCACAAAACCGATGACTTCCGAAACGACCCTGCCCTGCTCCTTAAAAACGGCGTCACGCCCGCCCGGCAATAAGACGAGCTTCGCTTGCGGCGCTAGTTGAGCGCTGTAGGTCGCCGCCTGCACCGGCGTCAGCCAGTCATCTTGGCCATGAATGATTAAGATGGGCTTACGCCAGCCAAAGATGACCTGCTTGGACTCGGAGAGGTCGGTGTCAAAGATGGTCGCGGCGTAATCGCGATCCCACGGCAAAAGGTCCGCCGCACCAAAGTTGGGCGTCAAGCGCGCGACGCCCCAGAAGAAGGCGCCATGAAAACCGTAGACGATTTTATTGACGAGCGGATTGCCCAAGAGCTCAAACTCCTGCGCACCCGGGGCCGAGAGCATCGTCAAGGAGCGCACGCGGTCGGGATGCGCCGAGGCGATTTCTAAGGCAGCCACGCCCCCTAAGCCCTGCCCGAGGACGTGGTATTCTTTTACCCCGTAATGCTCAATCAAAGCCGCCACCACCTCGGCGTTGGCTTCCATAGAGTGACTCGGCACATTTCCCGGCGTGGGACCAAACCCAGGCAGGAATGGTTCAATGACCGCTACCTTGCCCGTCTTGGCAAGTTCTACGCATAAACGCGTCCCGCGGCGGTCCCAAGGCGCCCGATGCAGATAAACCAACACGGGCTTACCACCCGCCGAACCGTCGGCCGCAAAGCCATATAAGTTGGCGTGCACGGGAATCGTCGCGCCCGTGCGAATCACCTTGTCTTCCTTGAAGTCAAACGACGGGACCATAACGGGCAGGTCCTTCGCTTCGCGCTCGAGTGAATTAAAAAAAGGAAAGAAGGCCGAGAGGACCAATAAGCCTAGGTAGATGACCATACCCCACCACTTCCCTGGAATACGCCCGAGGTTCTGCTTCATTTGTGTCGGACTCGACATCCCCCGCAGTCAAATGACCGCCTTGGAGGTGCGCAAGGAGGGAAGGTTCACAATTATGTGTCAGCGACTGATTTATGGCTTCCTAATGGACCCCTTCCCCTCTTGTCTCCCACCCAGTGCAAGCTACCGGACAGGAACTTCCAGGCCTCAGGGTCACCGTCGATAAGGTGGTCCATCATCGTGACGCCAATTTCCCCGCCGAGACCCCCCACGCCTTCGTGTACTTTCTGACGGTTTCAAATCTTTCCCAGTCCACCGTCCGCCTCCTCGGGCGCAAATGGATCATCCGCTCCGCCGACGGCACCGTCGAGGTCGTCGAGGGCGATGGCATCGTCGGGCAGACCCCGCGCATCCCGTCGGGCGAATCTTTTTCCTATAATAGTTATCACCTCACCGGCCACCCCGTGACCGCCGAAGGCGCCTTCCACGGCACCACCGAAGATGGGCAGCGTATTTTCGTACGTATCCCTGCCTTTGAGATGATTCCCCCCGCCGACCCCCTTGAATGAGAATTACTGACCTTAACTCCGGCCGCGAAATCGGCGCCAGCTGCATGCTCCTAGAATTCGGGGGACTGCGAATGGTCATCGATTGCGGAATGCACCCCAAACACGCCGGCAAAGCCGCCCTGCCCCAGATCAATAAAATCGAGGGGTCGGTCGATGGCGTGATCCTAACGCACTGCCACCTCGACCACCTGGGCTCCCTGCCCTTGCTGGTCCGTGCCCACCCCGGAGCCCGGGTCTTCGCCTCCGCCGCGACGACGCTCTTTGCCCGCCGCCTGCTTTCGAACTCGATTCAGGTGATGAAGCGCCAACGCGAGGAGACCGGTAACCTCGACCTCCCGCTGTACGTCGACCAAGATGTCGAACGGGTTGAAAACGCGCTGTCCGCTGTCCCCCTCGCCAACCCGCGTAAGATCGGCCGCGGCGGCGAAGAGATTCAATTGAGCTTCCACCTCGCGGGACATGTCGCCGGCGCCGTGGGCTGCATGATTGAGCACCGCCGCAAACGCCACTTCTTCACGGGCGACGTCAACTTCCAAGCTCAACGTACTGTCGGCGGTGCCGACTTTCCGCGCCAGCCAGTGGATACGTTGGTCATGGAGTGCACGCGCGGAGCGACGGCCTCCCACCCCGGCCACACGCGCGCCTCGGAAGAGAAGCGCCTCATCAAAGCCATCAACCGCGTCTGCGACGCCGGCGGCACGGTATTGCTCCCCGCCTTCGCTTTCGGGCGCATGCAAGAAATTCTGATGCTCCTCGATGAGGCCGCCGCCGCTGGCAACCTCGCCGATGTGCCCATCGTTGCTTCGGGCCTCGGCCTTGATCTCTGCGATTACCTCGACGCCGCCACGAAGAAGACGAAGCAGGTGAAATTTAACCGTCAGGTGCTCCGCGATCTCAATGTCCTCCCGCTTTCTCGTCGCTACATTCAACCCGGCAAAAACCTCCCCGAACGCGGCATCTACCTGCTGTCGAGCGGTATGCTGGTCGAAAAGACGCCGGCTTGGCGCATCGCTGCCAACGTGCTCGACCATAAAGAAAACGCCGTATTCTTCGTGGGCTACTGCGACCCAGAAACGCCGGGTGGCGAATTAATCGGCATGGCCCCCGGCGGCGAATTCAAGTTCACCGGCCTCGACCACACGTCCATCCTGCGCGCAGAGGTCGAGCGCTTCCACTTGTCCGGCCACGCCGACCGTGAAGAGCTAGTCGATTTTGCCAAGTCACTCGCACCGAAAGATCTCGTGCTCACGCACGGTGACCCACCCGCGCGGGCTTGGATGAAGGAAACGTTGTCCAAGGAACTGCCGGGCACGCGCATCCACGACCCCGAACCGGGCGTTCCCCTCGACCTGTGAACCTGTCTCCCCTCTCAGTCGAAGACTGGCGGGAATTCTATTTGACCCGCGGCCCGCGGATGGCCGCTGAAGCTTTTCTACTCAAGCTGGCAGAACTGAGCCCGACCGAACAACGCGCGGTATTATGCGGTTTACCCGATACGCGCAGCCTGACGCAGCGCTTCGAGAACGCCTGGGAGCAACGCGAGGCAGCCCTCGGAGGCGTCCCGTTCCTAACCAAGGATCTCTATTTCCGGATGGGGCATCCGACCAACGCTGGTTCGAGTTTCCTTGCGGAAGAAATGGGAATTCCGCGCACCAACTCTTCCCTGCCGGCAGCGTTCCAGCATGACGCGGGAGCGGTGGAATGCGGCCGCACGCAACTGAATGAGTTCGCCTTTGGGCTCTCTGGCGAAAACCCACACTTCGGCGATTGCCCACACCCGACCGACGCTTCTCGTCTCGCCGGAGGCTCCAGCTCTGGCTCGGCCTTCGCCGTCGCGCGCGGCCTGGTGCCGTTTGCACTCGCCACCGATACCGCGGGCTCCATCCGCGTGCCCGCCGCGTACTGTGGCGTGTGGGGCCTGCGGCTGTCACCAGACATCGCCCCCGTCGGCGATATCTTCCCGCTATCTCCAGGCTACGATACGCAGGGCTGGCTGGCCCGTTCGGCCAACGATTTGCTCGAGGTTTCGACGGCTGTACTCGGAGAAGCGCCGCCCGCCGGTACGGGTCTCTGGGCCGGTGACTTGGGTTTAGGCATCGACCCTGCCGTGCTCGCGCCGATGCGCACGCTGGCCCTCAAGTGCGGCGCCAAGGAAGACCCTGCCGCCGCCGAACTCCTTCGCCTCGCCTGCACCGAGGCCGCCACGGCCTACCCAGTCCTTGGCGGGGCCGCCGCCGCACGCGTGCATGCGCCTTGGCTCGATCACCGCCGTGATTATTACGACCCAGTCGTCTGGGCCCGACTCGACGCCGGGCGCCGTCGCACGCCCGAGGAATTGCGTGCCGCTGAGACCGTCCGGAGCCGCGTGAGCGAGGCGTTCCGTGCGATTTTCACCAGGCACCACTCCGTGGTACTACCCGCTACGTTCGGGCCAGCCGTGACTAAAGCGACCTGCGACGACGGCCATCGCCAACGTTTACTCGCCCTTAATGCCCCCGCTTCCTTAGCGGGCCTGCCCGCGCTCGCGGCGCCGGTGAAGCTCACGGATGGGCTCACGGCGGGCGTCCAGTTTCTCTTCCCGGATATGGCTAACTTCGGCTGGCGTTCCGTCCTCGAACGACTGCGCTAATCAGAGCCGGCGGCGACGCATGTGCGCCGACGGTTGCCCCAAGGCCTCGCGATACTTGGCCACCGTGCGGCGCGCGATCTGAATACCGCGCTTCCGAAGTTCGGCCGTAATTGCTTCATCCGCCAACGGGGCGGCAGGATTCTCCCGCGCCAAGATATCGGCAATGAGTTCTTGCACGCCTTCCTGGGCGACCGTGCCGCCGTCTTCGGTGGCAACACCGGAAGTAAAGAACCAGCGAAATTCCTTCAGGCCATGCGGCGTGAGCATCCACTTATTCGCCGCGGCACGGCCGACCGTGGTCTCGTGCACGCCCATCTCTTTGGCGACGTCCGTCATGGTCAACGGACGTAACTGCGCCGGGCCGTGCTCGAAGAAGTTACCTTGGCGTTCGACAATGATGTGTGCGAGGCGCTCTACGGTGCGCTGGCGCTCCTCAATCGCACCGATCAGGAACTTGCCCTGTCGCATCCGCTCTAAAATATAAGTGCGCTCTTTTTCACCCAAGGCCTGCCCCGCTAACATATCCTTATAAGCGGAAGCTAGCTTGAGCTTAGGGATGTGCCGGTTGTCCATACCGACCTTCCAAGAGCCATCGTCGGCTTTCTCTACCGTGGCATCAGGCGTGACCACGCGGTTATCGTCGCGCATGAAGCGACGCGCGGGCGCGGTCTCCAGTTTAGCCATCTCCGTCAGGCCGTCGCGGACTTCGTCCGGCGTGAGCTCACAAAGACGCCCACACTCATCGAGGCGGCGAGCCATCAACGGCTCCCAAGCATCCTGCACCAAGCGGGCCGCAAAAGATAAGCCCCGGCCCCGCTGACGAAGCTGGGCGAGGAAACATTCGCGCAGGTCGCGGGCCCCGATACCGACGGGGTCAAAGCTGAGTAGCAACGTGTGGGCGGTGACGACGGCCTCGTAGCTCTGCCCCGAACGTAAGGCGATCGAGGAGAGGTCTTCATCGAGGAAGCCGCGGTCATCCAACGAGGCAATCAGGAGCTTGAGGGCTTCCTGGACCTGCGGGTCTTCGGAGGCCGTCCGGGCTTGTTCGGCCAAATGTTCGGAAAGGGAGGACTCGCCGGTGACCGACTCCATCATATGCCGACGGCGTTCTTCATCGTCCTGCGTATACCCCTGGGAGCGGATCTCTTCGTAATAGCTCTCGTCCCAATCCTCTTTCATGCGGCGCAAAGCATCAAAGTCTTCGTCCCCTAGGCTGAGTTCCCGTGGGCCCTCCTCTTCGGGCTCCTCGGACGGGGCTGTTTCCATCGACTCAGCGGACGCCGGCTCGACCTCTTCGAGTAGCGGGTTCGCCGCCATTTCATCGGCGATTTCACGCAACAACTCGGCGGCGGGGACCTGCAAAATGCGCAAAGACTGACGGAGCTGGGGCGTCAGGACGAG
>CAMDWM010000071.1:0-8108 GCA_945878755.1 Akkermansia muciniphila | reverse complement strand
CGGTTATCGTTGGCGGCTTCGGTGGTGGAAGCGAACCAGCGTTCGTCGATACCACCGCGGCTCAAGCCGAAGGCGTAAAGGTCATCCGGGTGCAGCTTAAGGCGCTTACCGGGCTGCAGGAAGGAGCGCGGCACCCAGCAAGGAGCCAGGCGGAGCAGCCCGCCCGTGCGGGCGAGTTCCTTTTCGACGAGGGAGGCAACTTTGGCCTTCTTCGTGGTCAGGTCATGAGTGGTCTGAGGAGCTTTAGACATGAGGGTGGGGGAAAGGTTGGGGAGTGAGATTTAGGGGAGTCCGTGGAGGTGGACAAGTATTAGTCGCTGGAGGTTTCAGCGCTTCAAATAGTGCCAATTAAGCGGGACGGTCACGGCTTGGCCGTTTTCGCCCAAAATCCGCACGGACTCAGGCCCGGCGGGGGTGATGGACTGGACCTGACCAAAGCCGGGGCCGACCGCAGCGGCGGCCTGAATAAGGGGGAGGCGGACGGGCTGATCCTTGCGGAATTCCCGGGAAGTGGGGACGCCGTCAGCGGCCAAGCGGTCTTCGCGGGCGATGTCGACGCCATCGCAGAAGTGAGAGCAGACCTCTTCGAGTCCGAGGCGGCCGAGATGGCGCTTTTCCCAGGGGTGACCAGGGCGCCCCCCATTGGAGAGCCAGAAGAGCGTGCTGGGGAAGTCAGCGACGTTCTTCAGCTGATACCACACGTAGCCTTCCGGGAAAGTCACCGCCGTCCACGCGAAGGGTTGAGCTTCAGTCGCAGGGGCATTGACGAGCATGATGAGGTCGTCGTTGCCTGGGCGAGCGGGATAGCGGGTGAGGTCAGTGGTGGTACCGTCTTTGCAAATCACGCTACGCAGGTCAGTGAAACGGGAGTTGGGCTTAAGGATGCCCGATTCGCCGGCGGCTGGATTCGAGAACTCAGCATGGTAGACCGAGCCGAAGCGGAAAGGGCTAGTCGCAATGCGCGCGGTACCTGCGGGCACGGCGGAGAGATTTAGGATCGGATGGTTGCCGTAATTCCAGCGACCTTCGAGCAGGGCAATGACGTGCTCGGCGTAGATAGCATGGTGGCCATCCACCAGTGACATCGTTTTGGTCACGGTCCCACCAGTGTCGGTCCCTTTTTGGCGCAGCACTAAGGAATGGTTTGTTTGATTCTGAAAATCCCATTTCGCGTTTGCCGTGTCGCCGTGGGGCGGACCCTTTTCTTGGCCACCAAAGGGCAGGCACATGAAATCTCCGCGCAGGTAAGTCAGCAGGTTGGGCAGGGACTGGTCGATCTCGTGTGGCTGCCAAGGCGAGAGCGAGTACGGAGACACCCGGAGGCCAGGCAGGTGGAAAGTCACCGGACCGAGGTGTCCGGCGGTCTGCGTGATGGCCAACTCGACCTGAGCAGTCCGTAGGGTGAAGCTGGGGGCGCCGTGGATAGTTTCCATGGGAAGGGGGTGTTTTTTGTCCTTCGGTCCGCGGGGTGTCAACGCCTTGGCGGGAAATGGAAGGGGGGCTTGCCTTCGAGTGCCGGCTGGGGTTGCTTGGGGCTATGCCACAGCCATTGCCGATTCTTTACGTCAAGCCCGGGTGCCCATGGTGCACGGAGGCCTTGGAATTCTTCGCCACTCAAGGCGTCCAGCTCGACGTCCGTGACGTGGTTGCTGACATGCACCAAATGCGCCAGCTCGTGGCGCTGACCAGCCAGTCGAAGTGCCCCTCTTTGCGGTACGGCGACTTCATCGTGGCCGACTTTTCGGTCGACGAGTTTAAGGCCAAGGCCCGCAAGTACCCGCAGGTCTGCAAAGAGCTCGGTCTGAAGATCTAGGCGCCGAGTCGAAAGAGGGCTTGGCAAAGGCCTGGTAGCCTTTAGACAACGTGCATGAGGTTAACCCCAACCTTGTGCCTATTCCTGTGCGCATCTCTCTTCGGCGCCCAACCCAACGTCGTGCTCATTATGGCCGACGACATGGGCTGGGCCGATCCAGCCTGCTACGGTTCGAAACTGAACGTCACCCCCAACCTTGATCGACTGGCAAAGGAGGGCACGCGCTTTACTAGTTTCTACGCGACTCAGGCCGTCTGCACCTCTTCCCGGGTGGCCTTGCTCTCTGGCTGCTATCCTAATCGTCTGGGCTTGGGCGGGACGGCTTTACCACCCAATTCCAAACTGGGTCTCAGTACGACGGAAGAAACGCTCGCAACCCTTTTACGAAACACAGGCTACCATACGGGCGTCGTGGGTAAGTGGCACTTGGGGGACAATCCGAAGTTTCTCCCGCCCGCGCATGGCTTCGACGAGTCTCTCGTGATCCCCTACTCCAATGACATGTGGCCGTTGGGCTACGTGCCTGGAGATGTGACCAAGAATTACCCGCCGCTGCCGAGGTTGACGGATGGGGTCCCTTTCGGGACGGTGAAGGACTGGGCCGACATGGACGCATTGACCTCGGTGCAAGGGTTTCGCGCGGTACGTTTTATTCGTCAGAATGCCGGCAAGGGTCGGCCGTTCTTTCTCTACTTGGCGACCTCGATGCCGCACACGCCCCTTGGCGCGTCGAAGGAGTTTAAAGGTAAGGGAGCTTCCCCTTACGCAGACACGATGGCTGAGATTGATGCGCAGGTCGGCAATATCATGGATACGCTCCGTGAAACCGGCGTGGAAAAGGACACCCTCGTTATCTTCACCAGCGACAATGGTCCGTGGTTGAATTTCGGTCGACATGCAGGCTCGGCGGGACCTTTCCGTGAAGGTAAGGGCACCACGTGGGAAGGGGGCGTACGCGTCCCTTTCATCATTCGCTGGCCAGGGATGGTGCCGGCGGGCAAGGTGACCCCAGCCCTGGCCGGTAATCTCGATGTCCTCCCCACGTTAGTCGAAGCCTGCGAAGCCACCAAGCCGGCCCTTCCCATCGACGGTCAGTCTTTCCTCGCTGTTGCTAAGGGTACTTCGGCCAAAGCCCGCGAGAACTTTGCCTACTACTACGGTGATAAGCTCGAGGCCGTGCGCGTCGGCAAATGGAAGCTACATCTCCCCCATACCTATCGTAGTTACGAGAACATGATCCCCGCCGCCGTCGACGGTAAGCCGGCGAAGTATAATCAAGGCAAGGTGGAGTGGGAACTTTACAATCTCGAGTCCGATGAAGCAGAGCGCACTGACGTCAGTGCGACGCAGCCTGAGGTCGTGGCCGAACTGAAGGCCTTTGCGGAAGCGGAGCGTAAGCGCATGGATGAAGCCAAACGTCCCGTTGGCCGGGTCGGTAACTAAGCGCCTTTAGTCAGCGACCAGATGCGGGCCGCCATGATAGCCGTCCCGGCAATGGCGATGAGCAGTCCGAGGACGCGGCGAAGTTTAATCGTCTCCAGACGAGCCCGGGCGAGGACCCAGAGTACTCCAGCCGTTGCCAGGATGATGGCGGCCTGAGCGGCTTCGACGCCCGCGTTGAAGCCCAGTAAGAGCTTGGCTAGATCCGCTGTGCCGATGCCTTGGAGCTTATCGGCCGCGGCGGCGGCGAAGCCCAGCCCATGGATTAGACCGAAGACTAGAGGCACGACGACGAACGCGGTCTGCGCAGGCTTCTGGCGGTAGGCTAGGTAACCGCCGAGGGCGATTGTGGCCGCAATAATGGGTTCGATCCAATTTCCGACAGGGGGAATGGCGCCGGTAATCACGAGCGTGAGCGTGATGGCGTGACCCAAAGTGAAGACGAGTGAACGCCTAAGGGCTTCACCGATAGAGGCGGCAGCCAACATCATCGCCAGCATGAAGAGACAGTGATCCCAGCCGTCAGGGATGACATGCTCGAAGCCTTCGCGAAGGAAGCCACCCAGGGTGAACTGGACTTCGCCGATTTTGAAGAGTCCCTTTTCGCCCGGGGCGACGGTCATCAGGACCTGCGAATCCATCCCGCGTCGAAGGTTGGTGATGACCGACCCAAGGGCCTCGGGGTAGACGACTTCGACGATGCTTGTTTCACGCGGAATCTTCGCACGCAGACGCGCCGTCATGATCACTGGGTAGCGATCGGCCTCGCCTTGTTGCTTCGACAGAGACTGGACCTCGGCGGCCGTGGGGAAGCCCACCAGCTCGAGCGAGACCGCGACGCCATCGGCATAGACGCGCGTACCGCGGAGGAAATCCTTAGGAGCCTGGGCGGCGGCGGCCGCAAGGCGGCCGGGTTCGAACATTAACGCGTCGAGTTCCTTAATCGTCGCTTCCTTGGGATGTTTGCCGACGTAGAACGAAGGTGCGTCAAACTTTACTTTGAAGTCGAACACGTACTCGTCGTCGACCACGCCGATGCAGTAAGCCTCTTTCCACTCCGGGTGCGCCGACAGCGAAGCCGTGAGGAGGAGGAAGACCGCGAGAATGAGTGAACGGACAAGGGACACGGGACGGGTCTAGGTGCGGGCGGAGCCGCAGGCAATTCGCAACCGAGGCTTATTCGCCCTTAGCGGCGGCCGGCGGGCCCTTGCGTGCCGGGCGTTTTTCTTCTTCAGCGGACGCAGTGGCTGGTCGCGTATACGTGACGTTTAAGTCTGCCGCACCGAGAACCTTACCTTTCATCGCGGGCAATAAGGCCTCGACGGTAACTGGCTGAGTGGCGTCCGCTAGGTTGAGCTTAGCGGATAACGCGAAGAGCGTGAGTACGTATTTCTTGAGACCAGGGCCCTTGGAGTGGGGCGGGGCGTATTCGACGCGATTATGGACGGTGCTGAGACCCATCTTTCCAAAGTCAGTCGCATTCTTACCCGCGTTCGTCGTCTTCGAATCGATGTCGGTCATCAGCCAGTAAATCTTGGTCTTACCCTCGGGGTCGAGGTGGTGCATGACGAGCGCGAGTGAGACCGTGCCTTTGGGCAAGTTTGACCAAGCCAAGGGTATGCTAGCACCCGCGCCGTCGCCCGTAAATTCCGTCGGCAGGGCCGCCCCATCTTTCACGACCGGGCTTGTCAGGTTGAAAGTCGGCGTGGCGTTGCTGGTCGGCTTCGCAGCTGCTACGAGATCGACTGCGCTCTTAGATCCGACGGCCCCTTTCCCGCCTTTGCCGCTCTTACCCTTGGGCTCGGGGCCTTTACTGTCCTCGGGTCCGGCAGCAAAGAGGACGCTGGCGCAGAGGCAGGCGAGGGTGAGTCGGAGTAAGCGAGTGGTCATGGAGTCAGTTTACCAGTTATACCCTTAGGGAGAGATTAAGGACTTATTTTTGAACTCCCTTACCTTTGCCAGCCGGGCCTTTGCCCGCGCCAGCAGCACCAGGCCCTTTGCCGGCTGGGCCGGCCGCGCGTCGCTCTGAAGCGGCGGGTAGGCCTTTCTTGAGTTCGTCAAGTTTGGCGCCCAGGGACTTCAGGACTTCGGCTTGTTCGGACGCGAGGTCTTTTTCTTCGCCGATATCTTTCGCGAGATTAAAAAGGGAGCGCACGCCGTCGCTGGTTTCGATGATCTTCCAGTCACCATCGATGTAAGCGATATCTTGCATGGCGATGAGGAAGGCTGGTCGAGGGAGCGTCTTCCCGGTCGACAGGGCGGACCACTGATTAGAGCCATCCAGCTTGAGTTCGCTCGGGAGGGGCAGGGCGAGCGCTGCAAAGATGGTTGGGAACAGGTCGTGCACGGCGACGGGCTGTTGACTCATTACGCCGACCGCAGTTTTGCCAGGCCAGCGGACGATGGCGGGCGTGCGGATGCCGCCTTCGAACACCGTATCTTTCCCGTTTTTTAAGGGTGTATTGGAGCTCATACGCCGGGAGGCCCCATTGTCCGAGAAAAAGATAACCAATGTGTTTTCCCGCAGGCCTTGTTCGTCGAGCGCCGCCAAGATTCGTCCAATGCCTTGATCGAGGCCAGCGACCACGGCGTTATAAAGACCATCCGACTTGTGCTTGTCGGTGAGCTCCTTCGGCGCCGCCAGGGTGGCGTGCGGAGCGTTAAAGGCGACCTGAAGGTAGAAGGGCTTCTTGGGGTCGCGCTGCTTTAGTTGTTTGATGGCTTCATCCGCAAAGAGCGTCGTCGTGTAGCCTTCTTCTTCGACCTGCTTATTGTCCCGCCACCAATCCGTCAGGCCGCGTTGGTTAGTATGCTTGAAGTAATCCACCTCCGCACCGGTGAAGCCATAGAAGTGGTCGAAACCATAGCCGAGCGGGCCCGGGTTAGTACCCAGGTGCCACTTGCCGATGAGCGAGGTCGTATAGCCTGCTTTCTGCAGGGTAGAAGCTAGGGTCGGCGTACCTTTAGGGATGCCCTGTTGGCCGGGGCCGACAACGCCCGTCACGCCGAACCGCCGGGGCATCATGCCGGAGAGTAGGGCCGAGCGCGCAGGGCTACAGACCGGATAGCCGTAGAAGCGTTCGAGCTGCACGCCTTCCTTGGCTAACTTAGCCAAAGCCGGTGTCGTCATCTTGGGGTTATGATAACTGACGCCGTTCCAGCCCAGATCGTCGGCCATAAGCACCAAGATATTGGTTGGACCGTTGGCTTTTTGGGCCAAGACCTGCGAGCTGATTAGCCCGAAGCAAACGAGGAACAGTAGTCGCATCAGAGATTATTTACCGGCCGGAGGCCCGCCTTTACCGCTGCCCGGAGGGCCTTTCTTGGCGCCGCCGCTCTTGCCACCTTTACCTTCGCCACCGCCACCAGGGCCATTGGAGGTCTTAGTCGCGTCGCAGATATCGAGGTCGCCGAGGCCGGCCGTACCGAGCGGGCCTTTGAAGCCTCCCACCACGTAGGGCCACTTATCGCTGACGTGGTAGTGGTAGGGTAGGCCGTCGTGTTCATGGCCGTTAATCGTATCAAGATTCCTGGGCTTGCTGCCGTCGGTTTCGGTGGGGCCGCGAATAGCGAAGCCATCGAGGGCGAAGCCGACAATCTTACCGGACTTATCTTCGTTCATCACCGAAGGTGCGCGGTGATAGTGGTATTCGTGGCCAAAGCCGGTGTGCCCGCCTTGGGGGTCCATTGGGGCGATGTTATGAAAGGCCGTGATGCGATCGACGGGTTCGGGCGGGAAGAAGCGGATACCGTTTGTGCTGAGCCCGAGGCCCGAGCGCGGGGAGAACTTCGCTTGGCGCAGGGGCGTCACCTTGGCGGTGGCCTTCGGGTTCTTCGGGATGAAAATCGTGACAATCTGTTCAAGTGGCTTGAGATCGATAATCGAGTTCACCACGCCGTTTTCTTTGGCTTGTTCGTAGGTCCAGCCACCCAGCTCCTGGCGGGCAACTTTATCAAACTCCGTCCGGTCTTTCGTGCGGCGCACCGTGCCGTCCGCATTGAACATTTCCCAGCCACGCTTATTCAGAATCTTTAGGTACTCGGCATCGACGCGGTACATCTTCTTATCCACAGTGTCTTCCCAGTAGCCGCCTTTGTCCTTGAGCGTCGCCGGAGCCCACGGACCCATTTCATGGTCGGGCGGGAGAGAACGGACGACAATTTTGTAGACGATGGACTTGGAGCCGTCGGTCAGGGTGCCTTCCATTTCCGTGATTGGCTTCACCAGCGCCCGCTTGTCGAAAAGGGCGATGACATCCGGGATGCCCGGCGTGTTCGGAGCCGCCGGCTTGGTAGCGGCCGGCGGGGGCGTGGTTTCAGCGGCAACCAGGGTGAGGCTGGTGCAGAGCAGGCTTAGGATGAGGCGAGTCTTCATGAGAGCTTTGTTAACCATAGAAACCCGACCACGCTAGTGAGTTGCAGGAAAAACGGACTATATTTTCAAGGCCTTAATCTCGGCTTAAGGTTACTTCTTGGGGCGGAGATCAGCAGGGTCGTATAAGACCTTATCCATGAAGAGGCCGCGGGGCGGGGCCGTCGGGATTTCGGCGGTGATGACCTTCTCCTCGCGATACGACAACAGACGCTCGGGCGGCATCTTGCCCTCACCCACGCGAAGGAGGCCGCCGACTAACCGCCGCACCATCTTATACAAGTAGCCGCTGGCTTCCGTGATGATGGTGATGCGTCGGCCTTTTTGCCGAACGTCGAGCCGCCAGAGGTCTTTGACGGGGTATTCGTTCTCCATCCCTTGGCGATGGGTAGCACCGTAGGCCCGGAAGTCGTGGCGACCCAACAGTAGCTTGGCGCCCTTGCGCATCGCTTTCACATCAAGGGTATCCCAATTCAACCCAAG
>CAMDWM010000070.1:0-8112 GCA_945878755.1 Akkermansia muciniphila | reverse complement strand
AAGTTGCGCGGGCGACGGTCGGTACGCACGAAGTACAAGAACGTCCCAAACAGTGGGAGCAGGAAAAGCCACCGCGTGCGAGTCGGGTCCTCATCCCCAAACAAGGCCTCGCGCACATGATTGTAGGTCATCTGCAACGTAAAGCCGTGTTCAGCATTCTCACGGATGATGAACGCCAAGCCGATGGCGAAAGTGGCAGCTTGAATTTTGACGAACAGCCTAACTTTTTGTTTCAGCGTCACGCCATCAGCATAGGAACACCCGCCGTAGAAACAAGCCCAACCTACCCCCCGCCAATTATTCTGGCTGCGGTAACCAAAGGGCTAAGATGGCCGCCGGAATAAAAAGGAAGGAAGCGTAAAGTAGGCATTGCCCAATCTCCATGGAGACCACGCCGAAGACGACCACGCCGATGGCCGAAAAAACGCGCCCAATATTGTAACTAAAGCCCGCCCCCGTCGTCCGCTGTAGCGTCGGAAAGAGCGGCGGTAAGCACATCGTAAAGAGCCCAAAGACCCCCTGACAGAACCCGATGGCGCCATAGAAGGCGAAGGTTACCGGCAGGCTCCAACTAAAGAAGAAGGCGACCGCCATCAGCAGGAAGTAAGCACTGAAGAATCCGCACAAGGCCCGACCATAACCGAAACGATGGGCGGCCCAGCCCGAGGCAAAATTCCCCACCACCGAACAAGCGATGACAGTGAACAGGGCCCACTTAATGACACCACCCTGATCGACGGCCGACACCCCGGGATGGGTCTTAATGAAGGCCTGCTGCCAATACATGAAGACCCAGTGACCGGTCAGGGAGATAGCGCAAATTGCCACCGCCAACCAAGTGGAGCGACGAATCCCGGGAGCAAAGAGGTCGGACAATGGTGGCACCTGGCGGCGACCAGCTTCCGATTTCCATTCGTCCGTCTCGGGCACGGCATGCCGAATCCATAAGGTCACGAAAGCTGGCAATACTCCGATAAGGAAGACCCACTTGGGTTGTTTATCCAAATCTACAAAATAGCCCATGAGTGCGACCGACAGGATGGCGGCTAAGATCCCGAAATTGACCGCACACTGCAGGACAGCGGCGATCCACGGCCGCCATTTCTTAGGCCACGTCTCCGACAGCAATGACGCCCCGATGGCCCACTCACCACCAATCCCCAACGCCGCGAGAAAGCGGAAAATCATCAGCTGCCACCAGTTCTGGGCAAAGAAAGCCAAGCCCGTGAACAGTGCATAAGTCAGGACGGTCAGAACCAACGTACGACTCCGACCTAAGCGGTCGCCAATATAACCAAAGACGGCGCCACCCAGCGCCCAGCCCAGCAGGAAAGCGCCCATAATAAACGCGCCATACTTTCGCACGCTCGGATCAGTGGTCTCTGTTCCCAGTAGCTGCGCAACGAAGACCGTGGCGACGAGCGTGTAGAGGTGCAGATCCAGCCCATCAAAGAACCAGCCCAGCCAAGCCGCCAAGCCAGACTTCTTCTGCTGCTCCGTGAGCTCGCTCAGCTTCGTCGCTTCGGCAGGAATGGTCGTCATGGTCGCAATGAAAGAAGGCGGGCCAAAGTGCCCGCCCTACTAAAGGGCTTACTTCTTGGCGTCGGCCTTCTTGGTCGCGGCCTTCGCCGGAGCGGGGGCCGTGTAGGGCTGATTGGTCATGGCACCAGGGGCGACCTTTAAGAGGTTAGGAGACATATCGGGTGCCTTCGCATCGCCATTAGCCCATGAGAGACCACCGACCAAGATCTGGCGGAAGGTCGGATTGGTCCACACATCTTCGCGGTGCCCCATGGCGGTGTAGAAAACGCGGCCCTTGCCCTCGTGACGAGCCCAGCAGTTTGGAAAGGCTGGACGCTTATAGTCGTCCCCCTCGAGGGCCGGCTCATTGAAGGTAGTCAGCACGTGGATCTCGGGGCGGAAGTCCTTGAGGGTGTACCATTCTTCAACGAAGGAGAAACTATCACCGAGCTTGGCGAAGCCTGGGAAGGTCGGGTCGACGACCTTATTGACGCCGGCTTGCTGCTTGCCGTGGCGGATGAACTCGGCCCCGAGGAAGCAGACATAGCTGTCGGCCTTGTCGCCATGATTCTTGAAACGCTCTGGACCCTTCTGGGACTCATTATCGGTATGGAAGGTGTCCGCGGCGGAGTGCGTGCCGACGAAGCCCTTGCCCGCCTTCACGAAGTCAAAGAGTGCCTGCTTGCCCGCGAGAGACATCGGAGGGTTCTTATCCGTCCCCGGAGAGCAGAGGTCACCCGTGGTGTAAAACATCACCGTATCGAACTGCGCCAAGTACTCCGGCGAGAATTTCGAACCGTCCTTCGAGAAGACGAATTCCCAGTTATTCTCCTTACCGAGTTCACTCAGTTGCTTCTCGGCGAAGCTGGGCATGCCCTTCTTGTAGGAGATGACGTCGTGCTCGAAGCCGGAGGACTTGGTGAAGAAGAGGATCTTACGCTTAGGAGCGTCAGCGGCCAAAGCCGAAGCGGCGAGGGCCAAAAGCAAGAGCAGACGGGAGATCATGGGGGTAATAAGATTGATAGCATAAGGGTACCCCCCTACCCGCCCGCAAGCCGATTGAATCAAGCTGGGAAGGAGACACGGGGCGGAGGTAGGTCTCGGGAGATTTCGTCCACTCGATAACCAAAGCCCGGCCCCGCCACGGTGGTAGCATCGACCTGTCCGCGCTGGCGGAGATACAGGCCAGGGTGCACTTGCGCCTCGTGAGCCGAAGCCGCTGGATAAAACTGCATGCCATTCGTTTCAATTCCCGCGATGGTCGGGGCGTGCAAACCCAGCAGAACATGTGTCACCTGCGCCAACATTGGATTCGTGAGGTCCTGCACCATTAGCTGCATACCGTGCGCGCGGGCCCAGCAGAGACTGAGCAACGCCCCCGTCTGCGTCTTGCAGGTCTTCAGCGCCACGCCCGTCCAGCCAAGTTCACGGCCAAGCCGCACGAGGCGCCAGTCATGCGCACTTTCGTCGAGGAACAGCGGGCAACGATTGCTGACGGAATGGACGTCAATGCGATGCGCTTCGAGCTCATACGGAAACGGCTGCTCGACGTAGCTCAGGCGGGACCATAGCGCGGGGAGTTCGACTTTCACTCGGTCGAGCACGCCATTGACGTAGGCAGGGTCGGTGACGGTGCAATTAAAGTCGGCCGTGAAAAGCTCGACGCCGCCAGCCAGGCCAATTTCAGCGACACTCCGAAGGCGTTCAAAATCCCAGACGGCATCATCGCCGCGTAGCTTCACCTTCAAGGCCTTGAGTCCATCGCGACGGATCCACTCATCTAAACTAGTCGGGTAAGCATCAGCCACGAGGTTTGCTCCCGCTTCGGCGATGGTCAGGTAGTCGAGCCCACCCACGAGGTGCCAAGCCAGCAAGGATGTCACCGGCGGAGTCCGGAAGTAGTCGACCGGGAACTGGCCCGCAAAAGAGACCGCTGGGGCATCCGCCGCGGGTTGCAGGAAAGCCGCGAGGTCGTGGTTCATCCAAGGTTGCCGATAGGTCTCATACGTCGGCACCTCGTTCGCGACGCCGTAGGCATCATGGAGCGCCAGGTCGAAGGCGGAGGCGCAGACTAACGCGGCGAGCTTGGGAATACGCACGCCTGACGGCAGGGTTTCATTGAAGCTCTTCAGCAGCGCCGGCAAGACGGCCTCCAGGAAGTCATGGCCAATCTCCATCGCATGCCCCCGGGCGGGAAACTGTGCATAGGCCTCGGCCAGCAGATCGCAAAAATCCTGGAGTGCGTTGAGACGCACCGCATAGGACAAAGATGAAGGCCAGACCCACTGGACGCTTAAAGGCGTCTCACCCCACCCTTGCGCCCGCGTGCCGTCTGCAAGCGAAACGGTTAGACAGACCCGCGCACAGACCACTTCGGTCAACGTATCTCGTCCGAATTTCAGCGGCACGCGCGTCTGCACTGGCAAGGCATACCAGCGAACCGCCCGAATACAGACGTCATGCGGATTAACGGCCATGGCTTAGTCCTGCAACGCTTGGCCAGAAGTCTCGCGACCCAGGTAAGCAATGCCTAAGCCCACCAAATAAACCAAGGTGATGGCGGCGGCTGCTTGCTGATAGCCGCCCAAAATATTCACCAGATAACCGCCGAGCAAGACGAACGGCACCGCAACTAAGCGGCCCGTGTTATAGCAGATCCCCTGCCCCGTGGCCCGCACGCGGGTCGGGAAGAGTTCGGGTAAGTATAACGGCATGAAACCGAAGAACGCGGTCGCCGTCATGCCGAGGACGAAAATCTTCAGCGCCAAGAAGGCTGGAAATACGTCGAACAAAAGCTGCCCATCCCAGCTCGCGGGTGTGCGGTAGATCCATGCCGTCGAAGCGCAGGCGAATAAACAGAGTAGTTGATAGCCCAAACGCCGCGGGATACGGGCTAAGCAAAGCGGAGCCAAGACGGTCCCCACGCACGCGCCGAGCGAAACAATCACCATCGCATAGGCCTTGGCCTGAGGGAATTTTGGCCCCGCCAGTTCGGTGATCCACAGCGGTATCCATTGGACCGCCCCCCAAGTGCCGACGAACACGACCGAGACCATCAGGATGGCGCCCCAGGTCGCCCGCCGAAACTCACCCCCGAAGACTTCACTAAACTTTGACCGCGGCGGCTCGACGGCGGCTTTTTCAGAAGCACGCTTCCACTTCTCTGACTCCGGCACGAAGAAGCGAATAAACAAAGTGATAATAGCCGGCGAGGCACCGATCAAGAAATGGATTCGCCAAGAATCAGCGGAAGCCGGATAGGCGATGGCGACGCAGCCGACGAGCACCATGCCGAGGTTGGCGGCCATGCCGATGGCGGCGGCCATTTTCGAGCGGTGACGCTCCGGCCAAGCCTCCATGACGAGAGCCACGCCCAACGCCCATTCGCCGCCCATGCCTAAGGCCGCCAGGAAACGCGCGCCCATCAGGTGGAGCGGATCCTGGGCAAAATAACAGACCCCGCTGAAGATCGAATAGAAAAGGATACTTAAGGACATCGCACGGATGCGCCCAACCCGATCGCCCAACCAGCCGAAGGCTGCGCCACCGAAGGCCGCGCCCACCAAAAAGGCGGCGGTGATCCACCCCATCCAACCACCCACCCATGCATTAACCGCCGCCGGGCCGGCGGACAGCACGTCGACCGGCACCATACTCTTCAGTGCCGGGCTCGCTAAGAGCGGAAAGATTGCCTGCTCATACCCATCCATCATCCAGCCGAGAAATCCCGCCACTAAGGTCATCTGCATCCCACCCGAGATAGCTTGGGATCGCGGGTCGGACTCGGAAGATGAGTTCATAGGCGGGGTGCCAAAGTTGTGGGGGTAATACTGAGCGCCTTCAAGGGGCGATTTTGGACCCCCCCTTCCGAAACAAAACTTCCTCAACCGATATAAATACTGTTAGGGTTTCCGACGTCGTCATGAAGCCACTCATCTCCCGCCCCGAGGACCTTACCCCGACCACACCTTGGTCCGCGACGAAATGGGCTTGGACGTCTGAGGAGGAGTTAGCCGACCACCGCACGAAGGCCCGTCTCTGCGCCGCTGCCCTCCTGCCCTTTAAAGACAAGCAACCGGACTGGGAAGGCTTCGCCGCCGCCCTCCGCTGGCAATACGCGGCCGCCGAACACTACGGCGTAGAACTGGTCCCCGTACTCAACGCTGACACAGGCTATATCTTCGACCTCGACGATACGATGTATGCTGAAGTGCTGCGCCGTTTCCGCGCCGAGTTCCCAGAGCGCAAGTTCATCGCGGGGGTAACCGCCCGCGGCGCCGGCCAGGATACCGACTTCAAAGCGGAACGTTACCGCGCCCTCATTGATATCGTCCAAGTACACGAGAACTGCGAGGTCATGATCATGACGTCCAAAGGCCTGAACTCCTTGGACCCCGAACGTCGCCGCGACGGTTATTACCAGATTGCCGAATGGCTCATCCGCCCCGGCATCGTGCATGCGCTCGAGCCTTCGTTCGTCCCCTGGGCGACACCGTACGAGCCGTGGCTTCTCCACCAATTGGCCATCCACCCAAAGTTTGTCGGGGGCAAGATTAGCACGCTCGATGAACCGCACTTTCTCTACTGGGCGGCGATGTGCAAAGACCTCAAACTGGATTTCTCTCCGCATAGCGGCGACGACTACGGTATCGCCACCGCCATCAAGACCGGCCTACCCTTGCTGATTGGCGCGTCGAGTAGCGCGGCCCCGTTAATCTGCGCGGCCAAAGACATGTGGCTCGAGGACGGTGTGCCCGGCAAAAAGTTCCCGACCGGCACCGGTCGCTTCGACACGCGCGTCTACAAGGTCTTCGAATGCTTCCAATCGCTGGAGGACCAAGTCTTCCGCCTGAACAGTCAGCACAGTGCAGCCGCCTATAAGCACAGCACCGCCCATCTCCTCCATGAGCTCGGCATCCTATCCGCCCCCGAAGCCCACCCGGCTTGCACCGATCTGCGTGGGGCGGACGAGGGCGCGCGCATGCGCGAAGCGTTACTCCGCCCCCACCGCGTGGCTAAGCGTCTGGATATCCCTGGTCTCTAAACCACACCCTTTCGATGACTCCCTTTAAACTCACCCGTGTCGCGTCGCTCAAGACGGTCGCGGATTTCCGTGCCCACTGCGCCGCGCTCGGCATCGACCTGCCGATGGAAGACACCATTGAAGCCGGCAACGGCAACCCCCTCTCCCACCCCGTCGAACGCGTGCTGATCAACGGTAAGCGCATCGGCAACCGCATCGCCATCCATCCGATGGAAGGCTGGGACGGCACGACAACGGGCGGAACGTCGCCCGAGATGAAACGGCGCTGGCAGCGCTTCGGTGCGAGCGGCGCCAAGCTCATCTGCGGCGCCGAAGCCATGGCCGTCCGCGCCGATGGGCGCGCCAACACCAATCAACTCATCCTCAACGAAGAGAACCAGGGCGGCATCACGGAACTCGTCGACATCCTCAAGGCTGAGCATTTGGCCCAGTGGGGAACCACCGACGACCTTGTCATCGGTTTTCAGCTCACGCACTCGGGGCGCTTCTGCCGCCCGCACGACAAAAAGAAATGGGAATCTCGCGTGGCTTTCCGCCACCCCTTGCTGGACAAGAAATTCAGTGTGACGTCGGACGACCAGGTCCTCACCGACGACGACGTGGAGGAGCTCATTCGATGCTACGTGCGCGCCGCCAAAATCGCCCGTGCCTGCGGGGCTGACTTCGTCGACATTAAGCACTGCCACGGCTACCTACTCCACGAATTCCTCGGTGCCCACACGCGCCCGGGTAAGTTCGGCGGCTCCTTTGAGAACCGCACGCGTATTCTGCGCGACATCATCGCCGGTATCCGGGCCGACGGTAACCCGATTGATATCGGCGTGCGTCTGAGCCTCTTTGACATGGTGCCGTTCCGCCCGGACCCGGCCCTCTCGCAGCCCGGTAAGCTCGGACCCGGCATCCCCGAGGACTACACCGCGTGCCTACCCTACCGTTACGCCTTCGGCGTGAATCAGGCGAACCCCATCGACATCGACCTCACCGAGACCTTTGCCTTTGTTAAGCTCCTCGGCGAACTCGGCGTGAAGATTCTCAACACCACCGCAGGCTCGCCCTACTATAACCCACACATTCAGCGCCCCGCGGCCTACCCGCCCAGCGACGGCTACCAGCCGGCGCACGACCCGCTGATTGATGTCGCCCGCCAAGTCCGCGTCGTGCGGGAAGTCCGCGCCCACGCCCCGGCCAACATGGTCGTGGTCAGCTCCGGACTCAGCTACGTCCAGGAATACCTACCGCACCTCGCACAGCACATCCTGCGCACCGGCGGAGCCGACCTCATTGGCGTCGGCCGCGCCGTCCTCAGTTACCCCACCATGCTCGCCGACGCCGCGAAGAACGGGACGCTTGAGACCAAGCTGATTTGCCGCACCTTCAGTGACTGTACGACTGCCCCGCGCAATGGACTCATTTCCGGCTGCTACCCGCTGGATAAGTTCTACACCGCCAAGCCGGAGTTCCAGCAGCTCAAGGACATCAAGAAGAACGTCGGCGCCTGATCAGCGACCAAAGATTTCCTTGGAACGGCGACGCCATTCCGCCAAGAA
>CAMDWM010000069.1:0-8165 GCA_945878755.1 Akkermansia muciniphila | reverse complement strand
TTTTCTTAAATCCCGCCGGAAAAAACCGTGCTAACGGCACGTTCCGTCGCTCCGAAGACGGCGGCAAGACCTGGGCCGAATCGACCCTACTCTTCCCGGGGCCCTTTGCTTACAGTTCGATGGCTCAGGTGGGTGCCGACGTGGGCGTGCTCTACGAGCCGGCCAGCAACACCATCGTCCTCTACCGCACCATCTCTGGGACCAACCTCGAGGGCAAGTGAACCGGCCGGACCGTTCGTGCTCAAGGTTTCGGAATGAAGGCCGCTGACTCGCCCGCGGCACCGTTGTAGAAGCCGTCAATCGCTCCCGCCAGGTACTCCTTCACGTCCTTGGCCAAGAAGGACCCAAAGCTGATTTCTTTACCGTCGGACACCAAGACGACGGCGTTCACCGCGCTATTATTTTCGCGGGCACCCCGGAAGGCCAACGAAACGCGGATGGTCTCCCCGACGGCCAAGCGCCAGGTCCAACCGACGAAGGGAAAGAGGCGGTAGCGTACGGTTACCTGACTATCCGCCAACCGAACGGTGTAGCGGCTGAGGGTGAAGGCGAAGCCGACGGCAAAGAAAATTGAGTAAAACGCCGAGAGGCCGAGGAAGTGCCAGATACTCGGGTCCGCGACGAGCTCGCCGTTCACCCGGACCGTACCGTAAGCCAGCCCATAGAACATAAACGCGCAGTGGACGGTCGTGAAGGCCAGCCAGAGCCAACCGAACCATGTGCCCTGTCGTGTGATATAGACCTGTTCCGCCCCTTCAACGCGTTGCGTGACCTTGGGATGCATCACCCCAACTGGCAACGGGCTGACGACCACCTGCCCGCCCACATCATCCTGCACAGCCTGGCACCAAGGACACGCGACCTTACCGTCGACGAAGCGTGCGCGCGGGATACCGCGATCACATTCGACACACGGTATGTAATCATCACCTGACATCGGCTCTATCTGCCCAAGCATGGCGTCAGCTTAAGCCCTCCAATAGCTGCCAGCACACCAGTTTCTGGCGGGGCATATGAAAAGGCCCCTTCCACATGTTACCCTTGAGCTCCGTCGTCGGACGGCCTTCGCGATTCAGGTAACCGTACCATTCGCCACCTTCGCGGTCGGGGAAATGCGCGTAAGACCAATCGTGCACCTGGCGGTGCATCTCAGCGTACTTAGGGTCACCGGTTATCACGTGAGCCATGAGCGTCGCGATAATCGCTTCGTTGTGCGGCCACCAGAATTTCATGAAGTGCCAATACTCTTGGATTGGCTTCCCGTAGAGGTCCACGAAGTAGAGAATCCCGCCGTGCTCGCGGTCCCACCCGCGGGCCCACATCCAATCGAGCATGTCGAGCCCGAGCCTCTTCATAGACTCGTCGCCGAGATGGCGGGCCTCGCGCAAAATAAACCAGGCCGCCTCGATGGAATGGCCAGGGTTCAGGAGTCGGCCGTCAAAGTGATCGTAGATTTCGCCGTTGGGCCCCACCACTTCCATGACCGCCTTAAGGTCGGGCTTCACGAAATCCGCCCGGATCTCGGCAATCGCCTCAGCCGCCCATTGCGTCAGCGTCTTACCGCGCACAAAAATATCGCCGAGGTCGGCCCGCATGTCCTGGGCCGTCACCAGGGTCATCATCAGCGGCGCGAGGCCCTTCATCGGACGGGTCTCCGGCGAGGTCTTTGGGGCGATGTGGCCTGGCTCGCGGTTGAACTTCAGGAAAAGATCAAACGCGGCGATGGCCCGCTCCTTCCACTGAGCTTGGCCGGTGGCGTGAAAGAGGGCCCCGTAGGCGATGGCCGCGAAACAGTCGCTGAAGACGTAACGGCGCATGCGGAGCGGATCGCCCTCGGCCGTCACGGTGAAATGGAGTTTGCCGGTCAGGTCCGGACAGCGGTCGTGCAGGAAGTTGCCGCAGGACAAAGCCGCCTCGAGCCATTCCGGGCGCGGCTCCACCGTGTTATAGAGATTCGCAAACGTCCAAGCCGCGCGACCCTGAAACCACACCGATTTATCCGAATCAAGGAGTTCACCGTGCCGGCCGAGCGCCGTGTAGATGCCCCCGTTGGTGCGGTCCATGCCATGCTTCAGCCAGAAAGGAATGACATCCTGGAGGAGCCCATCGCGGTAGGCCTTGAGGAGCTCAGGGCGACGCTGCTGCAGGTAAGGAGTCACGGGACTGGGTGTAGCCACAATCTCGGGCAGGTCAACGCAGGGCCTCAGCGGGGCTGGACGGCCCGGTGCCGCACCTTACCCTCGGCGTCAAAGAAGCGGATCACCAGTTCCTCACGGCCGAAGTCCAAGGCCGTGAAGCCGGCATAGGCACCGATGAACTCCGACCCCTGACCGGAACCAATTGGGTAAAGGTCGGAGCCATTACCGCAAGTCACGTAGGCTACGCCCTTTTCCTTCACAAGTTCGGCGTGGTGGTTATGTCCGTTCAGGTAAAGCTGCACGCGATGCTTCTCGAGTAAAGGCACGAGTCGACGGATGTATTCTGGCTCAGTGGAATGGATACCGTGGCTGCGGATGGGCAGGTGGCCGACGACAACCTTCCAGCGGGCGGGCTTGGCCAGTTCAATTTCGACCCATGCCCATTGGGCCGCGGTCTCCCGCTCGGCCTCGGCGCTGAAATACCGAGAATTCCACCGCGGGCTCAGCGAGCAGGCATCGAGGACGATTACGCGGATATCTTGGACGGGAAGATGGTGCGCGTAGTAAAGGGCTGGCATGACCCAGCGGCCCTTGGACTTAGCCGCGTAATCGACTTGAGCCTTCGCCGAGTTTTCGTGGTCATGGTCGTGGTTACCGAGCGAAGCAATCCAGGGCACCTGCAGCGCTGGCGCGGCGTAGACCTGCTCAAACGACGTCGCCCAGCGCGGGTCCGTGACCGACTTCACCCCGCTCGGATAGAAGTTATCGCCCGTCGTCACGACAGCTGAAATCGGCTCCTTCGCGGCCTGCGCGGCCATCGCTTTCGCCACCGCGCGCTGCAGGTCCGCGTTTTGCCGCACCAAAGAATACTGGCGCTCGAGGTCTGGGTCGGCCCAGCCCCAATCGCCTAAGACAAACAGCCGTTCCGCCGCTGGCTCGGCGGCGGCGGCCACGAGGGCAAAGAAGCAGAGCGCAAGGGAGCGAAGCACCCCGCCAAGTTAAGGGCTCACCGACAAACGGCAAGCCCCAGCCCAGCCTCCAGGCGTCGCTGGGGACCGCACAGGCAGCGAACGGACGACCCGCTTGAGTAGGCCCACAAAAAGGGCCGCCTCAATCGGCGGCCCTTGAGTCAAACACTTGAGCGAAGGGTTATTTCGTCCAGCGCATCGTGCTGCCGGCGTAGACCGCGTGCTGGCCCAGCTCTTCTTCAATACGGAGGAGCTGGTTATACTTAGCGACGCGGTCGGAGCGGCAGAGCGAGCCAGTCTTGATTTGGCCAGCGTTGAGGGCGACGGCGATATCCGCGATCGTCGCATCTTCTGTTTCGCCGGAGCGGTGGGAGATGATGGCGGAGTAGCCAGCGCGCTGGGCCATGGCCACGGCGTCGAAGGTCTCGGTGAGCGAACCAATCTGATTCACCTTCACGAGGATCGAGTTAGCGGTCTCGGTCTTGATCCCGCGCGAGAGGAACTCGGTGTTGGTGACGAAGAGGTCATCGCCGACGAGCTGGGTGTTGGCGCCCATCGCGTCGGTGGCAGACTTCCAGCCCTTCCAATCGGCCTCGGAGAAGCCGTCTTCAATCGAAACAATTGGGTAGCGCTTCTGGAGGTCCTGGTAGAACTTGATCATCTCCTCAGAGTTGCGCTTCGACTTGTCGGACTTGTGGAAGGTGTACTTGCCGGTCTTCTCGTCGAAGAACTCGGTCGCGGCGACGTCGAGGGCGAGGAAGACTTCGGATCCGAGCTTATAGCCAGAGGCCTTGATAGCTTCGACGATGGCTTCGAGGGCGGCTTCATTGGAGGCGACCTTCGGGGCGAAACCACCTTCGTCACCGACGGAAGTCGAGAGGCCCTTAGCCTTGAGAACCTTCTTCAGGGCGTGGAAAATTTCCGTGCCCATGCGCAGGGCTTCGCGGAAGGACTTGGCGCCGCTGGGGACGACCATGAATTCCTGGATGTCAACCGGAGCGTCGGAGTGAGCGCCACCGTTCATGATATTCATCAGGGGCACCGGGAGGACCTTGGCGTTCGGGCCACCGATGTAGCGGTAGAGGGGCTGATTGAGGGCGATGGCGGAAGCCTTGGCGACGGCCATGGACACGCCGAGGATGGCGTTGGCACCGAGCTTGTTCTTATTCTTAGTGCCATCGAGCTTGATCATGGCGCGGTCGATACCGACCTGATCCTGTGCATCGACGCCTTCGAGCATCGGGGCAATCTCTTCGTTCACGTTGGCGACGGCCTTGAGGACGCCCTTGCCGTTGTAGCGCTTCTTAGGATCGACGCCCTTCGGGAAAGACTTAGCGCTCACGTCGGAGTCGCGGAGTTCGTGGGCTTCAAAGGTGCCAGTGGAGGCGCCAGACGGAACAGCGGCGCGGCCGAGGGCACCACAGGCCAAACGGACGTCGACTTCGATGGTCGGGTTGCCGCGGGAATCGAGGATTTCGCGGGCGTTGATTTCGGTGATATGGGTGCTGCTCATGTTAGGAAATACGCTTATAGGGGTAAGGACAACCGATGGGAGTGAGCGAGAAAAAAGGGTGGGCCTGGCCCCGCGGAGCCAGGCAAAAAGAACCCCAGCCTAAGTCGGCTGGGGTTCTTAAAGTGGTGGGAGTAGAAGAACTCGAATCTTCGACCTCCTGAATGTCAATCAGGCGCTCTAACCAACTGAGCTATACCCCCAAAAAGCGGAAGGTGAACAAAGGGAACAGAAAGGCTGCTGGCAAGCCTTCAGTGCACATCCCCCAGGTAACGCGCGGAGCCATCTTGGAGGGACTGGGCGATAATCGCCCCTAGTCCCTGCGGGGAAAGGGGGTAATCGGCCAGTTTTTCCAAGGGAATCCACTCGAAACCAATCTGCCGACGATCGGTAGTCAGGCCACCACCGATGGGCGAAAAATCCCCACACGCACAGTGAAAGACCGCTTCGACCTGATGAAAGCGTCCATGGATGCGGTGCATGCCATGGTTCTTGCCGACATACTCGCGGAGGTAGACCAAGCGACCGGGAACGACCTTCAAGCCCAGTTCCTCAAAAACCTCGCGCTGGACGGTATCGGTCAACGTTTCGCCATGCTCCTGCCCGCCGCCTGGTAGGACCAGGAATTCGCCTTCATCGGTCCGCACCCGGACCACTAACAACTCCGACCCCCGCAAAATCACCGCGCGGGCCGCCGTGCGGACGGTTGAGGGGCCAGGACGGGACGAAGAAATAGAGGCCACCCCGACAGGGTGGCCGCAAGGCATCGCGCTGGAAAGCCGGAAATCGGCCTACCCGAGCAACTTCTCGTCGATCTCGTGATTGCCGTGTACGGCCTTCACGTCGTCGAGGGACTCCAAGGCGTCAATGAGTTCCATGACCTGCTTCGCAATCGCCACGTCGCTGACTGGCACCGGGATGCTCGTGACATAGGCAATTTCGCTGGATTCTGGCTTCAAGGATTTTTCCTGCAAGGCCTTGGCGACGGAGTCGTACGAGGCAATCGCGCACAGGACCTCGAAGTGGTCGCCGTGATTAATGATGTCATCGGCGCCGGCCTCGAGGGCGAGCTCCATGAGCTGGTCCTCGGAGATCTGCGCCGCGCCAATCAGAATTTGGCCCTTCCGCTGGAAACTATGCGACACGGCACCGGTCTGGGCCATGTTGCCACCGTTATCGTTAAAGGCTTGGCGCACTTCGGCCGCGGCGCGGTTCTTATTATCGGTCGTAATCTCGACAATGATGCCGACACCACCGGGGGCATAGCCTTCGTAGGTGAATTCTTCGTAAATGACGCCGGGGATTTCACCGGTACCCTTCTGCACCGCCCGCTTGATATTGTCCGACGGCATATTCGCCGCGCGGGCCTTATCCATCAACGTGCGGAGGCGAGCGTTGGTCTCGGGACTACCGCCGCCCGCACGAGCGGCGAGGGAGATTTCTTTCGCCAGCACGGAGAAAACCTTGCCGCGCTTTGCGTCGATGACGGCCTTATGCCGCTTGGTCGTGTGCCATTTGCTATGACCTGACATAGGGAGTTGGGGTTAGGGGGAAATCAGCCTTTGGCCTTCTTCGGACGGGACTCGACCACCACCACTTCGGCCGTGGGGACCTTGGTCATCTTGGCCTGCAGGATAGTCAAAAGGTTCTGCACGGTCATGTAGAGGGACAAGGCCGCTGGCAGCGAGTAACAGATGACCGGGAACACCAAGGCCATCGTGTACATGATGATCTTCTGCGTGTCGTCGGCCGAGGGCATCGGGGTCATGCGCATGGAAATCCACATGGTGAGCCCCATGAGGACCGGGAGGATGTTGATGCCGAAACCACCGACCGAGAACACCGTGTCGGGTGCCGCCAAGTCATGAATCCAGAGGAAGGATTCCAGCCGCAGCTCCACGGTGGTCTGGAAGGCCGTGTAGAGACCAAAGAAGATGGGGATCTGGATGAAAATCGGGAGGCAGCCGGCGAAGGGGTTGATCTTATGCTCTTGGTAGAGCTTCATCATCTCCTTGTTCAGCTTCTCGGAGTTATCCTTGTACTTCTCGCGTAACTCCTTCATCGGGCCGGAGAACTGCTGCATCTTTATGGCGCTGCGCTGCTGCGCGGCAGTGAGCGGCCAGGTGAGGATTTTAATGAGGACAGTCAGGATGACGATCGCCCAACCCCAGGACCAACCGCCCGTCCAGGTGAGCAAGGAATGCACACCCCCTAGGCAGGCCAACAGGAGTTTGCAGATGGCACCGAACGAAATAAAGCCGAGGATTTTAGAGAACTGGAGCACGTCTACTTGGCCATCGGCCAAGGCCGCGACGCGGGCATACTCCTTGGGTCCGACGAAGAAGTTACCTTCGGTCAGAATGGAGGCGTCTGCCGCCACCGGGCTTTCCCAATAAGCAAAGGCTTGGATGCCAAGGGTATCCTTGGCGAATTCGACCGGACGGGCGAGGATTTCGGAGCGGGTGCCACGGCTAGCGGCGTCCACATGGATAATCGAAGCGAAGAATTGATTGCCCGACGAGACCCACTGGTAGGGTTTGCCGACCGCAGCAGCCGGTTGCTCGGCGACCGCCTTATGCGAACCGAGGCCAAAGAAGCCGGAGGAGTCCACAAAGACCTCGGGGCCGACGCGGGTCAGGTCATCCCCATCATGGGCCAAGATCGAGATGTACTGATTAATGGTGTCACCCGCGGTCAAGTTCCAGCAACCGGTGGACAGCCAGACGCGCGTGGCGGCGACGCCCGCGGCGGATGGCACGACTTGCGTGCTAAAGCGAACGGCATAAGGCTCTTCGCCTTCCTTCTCGCCGAGGTTAAGGGAGAAGCGACGGATCACGCGGGTGCCGTCCGACAACTTGCCAGTAAAGGTGACTGCGCGGGCCTTCTCGTCGACGCTCGCCGCGAATTCAGAATAGACTGGCTCGACCTTATTGGTCACCGCATTGCGCACGCCTAGGGCGAGGGCGGCCTCGGCGTTCTTATCGTTGAAGACGACCTTTCCCTTGCGCTCGGTATCGGCGAACTGCTTCAGGAGCTCGACCATCTCAATCGCGCCACCCCGAGAGGTGAAGGTGACCTTGACGAAACCGTTCTCGAGCGTGACGCGCTTGGCGTCGGCTGGATTGATGGCGGTACCACCGGCGGCACCGACCGAGGGGGCAGCTGGAACCGCCGCCAAGGCCTTCCCGGGGGCAGCTGCACCGCTCTCGACCGCCTTCGAAGCACCTGGGACGACCGGGGTAGGCTTCGGGGCATTGAGGATGTACAGAAACAGGGCCAGCGAGACGCAGCCGAGACCTAAAAAGAGATTTTTGCGATCCATGGAAAGTTAGGGTTTGGCGTAGGGAAGAGCCCCGCCGGGTGCAAGGCACAAGGCGTTCCATACTCGTTTACGGGCGGTTTTACCCCCTAGCAACCCCCTCCAGCCGCTTACGAGCCCGGCTTGCTGGCCGGAATCTTCGCTAAATCTGCTGGTACCTGATCGGCTGGGTAGGTCGGGAAGGTCAGTTCCATTAAAGCGATGAAAGGCACCGTGAACTTAGTTTGACC